>CAIVQX010000076.1 GCA_903908165.1 uncultured Methylococcaceae bacterium
AATTTACGAGGTGCTCTTTCTTACCTTCACTTAATTGCACCATTGTCTTTACTTTTATTAATTATGCCTAATCGTACAATATCATCACCTGGACCGACACTTATTCCTATGCAAGAAATTTTCTTAGGCATCTTATGTATTCTGGTGTATGTGCTATTTATAAGTATGCAAACAACAAGACATAAAGCTCTCTTTGATGATTACAAAAGTAACACAATTTCGGTTGAAACTGTTATTTCATCAGACACAAAAATCCAAAGCAACACTCAGTTGATTTGGTTTTCTTCGATTGGCTTAATGGTCTCTGTAATACCAATCGTTTTGCTCGCAGATTTTTTGGGTGGATTTATCAATTTCGGAATAGAAACGCTTCATGCACCTACGGAATTAGGGGGATTAATAATAGCCTCTCTAGTCCTCATACCTGAAAGCTTTAGTGCCTATCAAAGTGCCTTACGAAATAAAATGCAACGCGCCATTAACCTTTGTTTAGGGTCTGCATTATCAACCATAGCTCTCACTGTACCAGCCATCATGTTAGCTGGGGGGTTGCAGACTTTAACTCTGGCTTTAGGTATCAGTGCCAGTAACTCTATACTTCTAATTGCTACTTTGTTTACTGCACTTATAACGTTTATGAGTGGACAAACAACAATCTTGCAAGGTCATGTTCACCTTATGTTATTTATCGGGTATATATTTCTTATCTTTTATCCTTAATAGCTTAAGCAGAAGAATTATCAATTCATTCAGTCTGAAAAGCGTCCATTACGTTTTTGCAGAAAATGTTGCTCTAACTTATTAAAGTAATAATAAATGCCATAAAGAAATCCACCGGCAATTGGCAGTGCAAAATACCAATGGGCTTTAGCATAACCCAGTAACTCTAATATTTCAGCACCAAAATAATAAGCCGGTGTTACTGTAATTGCCGCCCAAGTCCAAGCACTTAAAAGATTAATAAAGGCAAACTTTTTTGCTGAATATTTAGTAATACCAATTGACATTGGAATCACTGTACGCAAGCCATACATATAACGTTGCATAAAAATAATAGGCCAACCATATTTTTTTAATAAAAGATGTGCAATCGCAAATTTACGTCTTTGGTTATGTAATTTGCGCTGGATGTAACCTTTATTAAAACGACCAATATAAAAATATATTTGGTCACCAGCAAAACCACCGAGGCCAGCCACAAAAACAGTCATGAAGTACTGCATATCTCCAGTATGAGACATGATACCCCCCATGATGAGGCCCATTTCACCTTCTAATATGCTCCATAGAAATAAAATAATGTAGCCATATTCTTTGAGCCAACCAATAAATAGTTCTTCCATAATATTTTAATTTAACGATAATTGATATTGTCTATCCCTAATCTTGGGGGCAGAAAACTGGATTTGTAAAATATAATTAAACTATAACGTGATCTATAACAACCAAAAAACATCTTCTTTCTCAATCACTCAATAATACTATTTTCAATAGCTTGTATCTTATCTTCTAATATTTTTACTTTTTTCAACAACTCTGGCAGCTTACTAATTGCGATTTGTTCCTTATAAGCTGTCTTTTTGTCTTTTGCTGGGCTACCGAAAACTTGAGTCCCCGCCTTTACGTCCGTTGCAACCCCAGAACGCGCCATCACAACAGCGCCTTGTCCGATCGTCACGTGATCTGCAACACCAGAACTACCGGCCAAAATGGCGTAATCCTGAATATTACAAGAACCGGAAACACCTGTTAATCCGCACATTATTACATTTTTACCAACGACGTTATTGTGGCCGACTTGGACCAAATTATCTATCTTAGTACCATCACCGATCTGGGTACTTCCTAACGCACCTCGATCAATACAAGTGTTAGCACCAATTTCAACATTATCACCAAGAACTACATTACCGACCTGAGGCACTTTAACATGAATATTGTGCCTAAATTTGTAGCCAAAGCCATCTGCACCAATAATAGCCCCAGAATGAATAATGACATTATCTCCCATAACAACGTCATCATAAATTACAGCGTAAGGATAGATAAGACAATTTTTACCTATTTTTACATTATGACCTATATAAGCACCTGCCAATATAGTCGTTCCATCATCTATTACCACGTTTTTGCCAATAACGGCATAGGGTCCAATAAAAACCTTATTACCCACCTGGACGTTATCTTCGAGTACCGCTTGAGGCGCAATTTTTGGTGTATAAACTAAAGCAGGATGCAGTAATTCAAGAGCCTTAATGAAACTCATCTCTGGATCAGCGCAAACAAGTAAAGTCATAGTATCAGGTATACCTTCAACACTATTACCCTCTGCAATAAAACAAGCAGAAGCCATAGAATTTATAATATGCTTGGCATATCGGCTATTCGTCAACTGAGTTACCTGCCCAACTTTTGCTGACTTAATATCGGCCGCAGAATAGATTAATGTTGATACATTTTTACCAATAATCTGTGCCTCACAATAATCTGCGAGCTCTTGTAATGTTATAGGCATAATTTTTCTATTGTTATCTTATATTTATTTGTAGTTTATCAAATTTCTGTATCAAGTTGTTTGGTATGTTAGATTCAAAATGTTTTGCTATCAGAATTCGTTAGCTGCCAATGACCTGACTTTCCACCATCTTTTTCAAGTAATCTAACAGACTTAATAACCATGCCTCTATCAACTGCTTTACACATATCATAGATAGTGAGTAAAGCAATTTGTGTTGCACATAATGCTTCGATTTCTATACCGGTTTGACCGATAGTTTTTACTAATGTTTGACACCGAATAGAATTGGTATCCTTTTCAACTGTAAAGCTCAATTCAACATGACTAATAGGGAGTGGATGACAAAGTGGAATCAATTCTGATGTTTTTTTACTGGCCATGATACCAGCAATCCTAGCTACAGCCAGAACATCACCTTTTTTATGAGTACCATTAACTATCAATTGAAGCGTTTCCGCACACATTTGAATGTAACCTTCTGAAATTGCAGTGCGATGGGTAATGGATTTTTCACTGACATCAACCATATGAGCTTCGCCAGCTTGATTAAAGTGCGGTGTATAGGTCATTTATAATTAAAATAAGGTTGAAAAATGGTCATAAAACTTTATTATCTAATGTTTTACATATATGCGGAATAGTTATGTCAATTAAAGTAAGATATTTTGCGAGTCTAAAAGAAAAGATTGGACGCTCGGAAGATACTCTACCCTATTTAAAACCAATGACCATCTATGAAGTTTGGCATCACTTCAATGTCGGAACAACAATACCAGAAAATACGTTAGCTGCTGTTAATATGGACTATGCAAGCTTAGATAGCCTGATTAAAGATGGTGATGAAGTGGCTTTTTTTCCACCTGTTACAGGTGGTTAAAGATGGCAATACAAATTAAAACAGAGATATTTGATCCTTTTGAGGAGATTCAAGCCTATCAGAAAAAAAAATTTGCAGATATCAAGAGTATTGGTGCCAGTACTATTTTTATCGGAACCATGCGTGATTTCAATGAAGGTGCTCCTATTAAATCGATGACCTTAGATTATTATCCAGGCATGACAGAAAAACAATTAGATAAAATCATCTTATCTGCTCAACAACAATGGCAACTTATTGACTGCTTGGTTATTCATCGTGTCGGACATATTTTACCCAATGAGCCAATTGTTCTGGTTGCTGTGTGGTCATCTCACCGTGGCGATGCTTACGAAGCAAATCGTTTCATTATGGAAAGATTAAAATCTGAGGCACCCTTTTGGAAAAAAGAACTGTTAGATAATAATCAAGCGCGTTGGGTAATAAAAAACACCAATGGCTACACATCTAATTAATCAAGAAACAAAAATACCTTCATTGTATAGCCTTAATCCATACTCAATTTTCATCTTATGCTGCTTATGTATAACAAAACAGCAATAGCACTGTTATTTATTACATTAACAGGTTGCATGCCCATAATATACCCACCTGGTATTAAAAATAATACAGCCAGACTTAGCAATTCCTTTTTTTTTACCGAAGATGGCGTAGGTCTTCCTCTTCGTCAATGGCTTCCTAAAACTGAACCTTATGCAATTATTATTGCTTTACACGGATTCAATGATTACAGCTCATTTTTTCAATTGCCTGGAGAATATTTCAGTAATTCTGGTATTGCCTGCTTTGCTTATGATCAACGAGGCTTTGGTGGAACAATAAATCGTGGACTATGGGCTGGAGATACTGCCTATACAGATGATTTACTCACATTAATAACGTTATTAACGAACCGTTACCCAAAAAAACCTATTTACTTAATAGGCGAAAGTATGGGCGGTGCCATTATTATAAACACTATGAGTAGACAAAACGTGCCGACTGTTGCAGGAATTGTCCTTTCTGCACCTGCACTTTGGGCCAGATCAACAATGCCCTGGTATCAAACTAGCTTGCTTTGGACGATGGCACACAGTATGCCTTGGCTAACATTAACGGGGAAAGGCGTAAAAGTAATGCCCTCAGATAATATTAAAATGTTAAGAGCCTTAGGGAAAGATCCTTTAGTAATTAAAGCAACCCGGATTGAGACACTATATGGCCTAACTGATTTAATGGATGAAGCATACAACAATGCAGCATTACTAAATGGGGATACCTTAATGTTATATGGTGATAAAGACGATATTATTCCAAAAAAACCAACTTATGACTTTCTTCATACATTCCTTAAAACAGATGATAAAGAAAAGACCGTTGCGTTTTATCAAAATGGATATCATATGCTTTTACGTGATTTACAAGCTGAAACCGTATGGAATGATATTGCCGCATGGATTAAAAATAAATCTACACAGCTGCCCTCAGGTGCAGACGTAAGAGCTAGAAATATTTTAACTGAAACTATTTCTCGAACAATGGAAATTAATTAATTTCCTTAGCTATCACATTTAAACTTAAGGTTTCAAAAAAGCATTATGCAAGCATTTACAAATATTCGCGCGCTCATCATCGATATGGATGGCGTTTTATGGCATGGTAACAATGCAATATCTGGACTGATAGAATTCTTCCAAACCCTTGAAGAATTAAAAATTGCTTTTATTCTAGCTACAAATAATGCCAGCTCAACACCTGAACAATATGTCAAAAAACTTTCAGGAATGGGTGTAGTCGTCAAAAAAAATCAAATTTTAACGTCAGGGATTGCCACTGCCTTATACTTGAGTGATCATGTTAATCCAACCAACACCCGTGTATTTGTAGTCGGTGAAGAAGGTGCAACGCAACCCCTTATAGATCAGGGCTTTACACTTACTGGGCTCTATGAAATCAATAAAGAAAGTGATACTGTTAAAAAAGGGGCTGACTTTGTTATCTGTGGAAAAGACCATACCCTAACGTGGGATAAATTAGCCACCGCCACCTTAAATATCAGAGCCGGTGCAAAATTTATCGGCACCAATGGAGACACAACACTGCCAACTGAACTGGGAATTACTCATGGAAATGGGGCAATTCTTGCTGCTCTTGAAACTGCCACTGGCGTAAAGCCAACTATTATTGGCAAACCAGAACCTATTATGTATCAACAAGCGCTTGCCATACTAAATGCTCATCCAACTGAGACAGTCGCTATTGGTGACCGTTTGGACACCGACATCCTAGGCGCGGTTCGTACAGGAATTCGCAGTATCATGGTGTTAACTGGCGTATCTACTATAGATGATTTGAAACACTCTGACTTTCAGCCAACATGGATTATGTCTGATATCAGCGAATTGACGAGAGTATTACGCCAACAAAATGAAGCTTGAATTTATCAAAATTTATTTATTACTAGTTGATAAGGATCCAGAATATCACAACTAACATTTATACATATTGCCCAGCACACCAAGCAGAAGACCACGCCCATTGAAAATTGTAACCTCCCAACCAACCGGTTACATCAACTACTTCACCAACAAAATAGAGCCCCGGTACTTCTTTACATTCCATAGTTTTAGATGATAGTGACTGACAGTCCACACCACCAACTGTTACTTCTGCAGTACGATAACCCTCAGTTCCATTGGGCTTTATCGTCCAGTTATTTATATGATTAGCTATCAGATTGATCTGACGATCAGATATATCTTGTAATGATGTATTTAGCAATTCTTCTGATAGTAGACAAGTTAACAATCTTTTAGGTAAATGAGCATCCAAAATGGTTTTTAATCTAACTTTAACTTTTTGCTGGCGTTTTACTTTTAAGGCTGTCTCAAGAACTAAATCAGGTAATAAATTGATAGTAATCTCTTCACCCAGTCCCCAGTAAGATGAAATCTGCAACACGACAGGGCCACTAAGACCACGATGCGTAAACAACATGTTTTCTTTAAAACTTTGTTTTTGATTACTAATAATGCATGGGACAGCAATACCTGATAAAAGAGAAAATTTATCTTTATCGTCTGATTGTAAAGTAAAAGGAACTAAACCCGCACGAGTCGGTATTACCGAAATACCAAACTGCTGTGCAATCTTATAACCAAACGGCGTAGCTCCCATTTTTGGAATAGATAGACCTCCTGTAGCAACAACTAAAGACTGACTTTTAAAATTACCTTGATTGGTTTTAAGATGAAAACAGTCAGTATGCGACTCTACACTTTCTATTAAAGTATTTAATTGCACATTCACGCCAGCATTTACACATTCTTTTAAAAGCATGTTTAGGATGTCTTTAGCACTGTCATTACAAAATAACTGGCCGTGCGCTCTTTCGTGATAAGGTATTTGATAACGGGTTATTAAAGCCAGAAAATCCCATTGCGAGTAACGACTGAGTGCTGATTTACAAAAATGTGGATTTGAAGAAATAAAATTAGTAGCTTCAATGAAATAATTGGTGAAATTACAACGCCCACCGCCGGACATCAGAATTTTTTTTCCTGCTTTATTGGCAGAATCCAAAACAATTACCCGTCGCCCCCGCTTACCAGCTTCAATAGCACACATTAAACCTGATGCACCTGCACCAATAACAATAACGTCAGTTTCAGTCATGATTTATTTGACACTAAATATCATAAACTCAATCAAGCAACGTGAAGACAATGAGTGCAAGAGGAAGATACTAATATTTAATAATAACTTTGTCTGATGCACTGAATTAATTTAACCTTAAATTTAAAATGTGATAATTATAATGGTTTTATTAGTTCAAGTGGCTTAAGCTGATGCACGTTAAGAAATTTTACACTGATAAATCTATAAAACTGACAGACTGAATGGTAAATTTTGTATAATTCAGATCATTAAACGGACTATTAATCATCAATGCAGACACCTTTTAAGACTATAGGTATTATCGGAAAACCCAGCGACATAAGAATTGCTGAAACCTTATCAGGGCTTTACGATTATTTAAAGCAACATCAATACGCTATTTTTGTCGCCGATGACAGTATTCAGTTTATTGATGACCCTAATGCTGCTTCATGCTCTATAGACAGAATCGGTTTATATTGTGATTTGGTTATTGCTGTAGGTGGTGATGGTACTTTTTTGGCGGCGGCTCGTGCCATTGTTCAATATAACATTCCATTAATCGGCATTAATCTAGGTCGCCTAGGTTTTTTAGTGGATATATCTCCCAATGAATTGCCTGCCAAATTACATCACATACTTCAAGGGCATTATTCAGAAGAAAAACGTTATTTATTACGCGCTAAAATAATTCGTAATGCACAAGTTATTCATGAAGAAACAGCTGTCAATGAAGTCAGCATTCTTCGCTGGGTTACACCGAGCATGATAGAAATTGTCACTAAAATTGATAATGTATTTTTAAATTCTCAACGATCTGACGGTTTAATTATTTCTACACCCACTGGCTCAACTGCCTATTCATTATCAGCTGGAGGTCCTATTTTGTATCCTTCATTAAACGCGCTGGTATTAGTACCGCTCAACCCTCATACGTTATCAAACCGCCCAATTGTCATTCACGATACTGCCGAGATTGAAATTAGCTTTTGTCAGACCAAACAAATTAATGCCTTGGTCACTTGTGATCATATTGAAATTCCAGATGTATTGATCAGTGACAAAATAGTGATTAAAAAAGACCCCATCCCAATCAGAATTCTTCATCCTGAAGGGCATGATTTTTTTCAAATCCTTAGAAATAAATTAAACTGGAGTAGTGGCTACCACATCTAATCTTATGCTATTAAACCTCAATATCATTGACCTTGCAGTGGTTAAATCACTGGATATGGATCTGGAAAAAGGTATGTCAGTTCTTACTGGCGAAACTGGAGCTGGAAAATCTATTCTATTAACAGCTCTAGGCTTAGCTTTAGGAGATAGGGCTGACTCAGGCTATGTTCGGCCGGAGTGTAATCGTGCTGAAGTTAACCTTGAGTTTGATTTATCTGACGCGCCTGATGCCCAACAATGGTTAACAGACAATGACCTGAATGATGAACAACAATGCATAATAAGGCGAGTTGTCAATCAGGATGGTCGTTCTAAAGCTTATATAAATAATCGCCCTGTCACCTTGCCATTTTTACAGGAACTTAGCGAAAAACTTGTTGAAATCCATGGCCAACATGCACATTTACGTTTACTTAATAGTGATGAGCAGCGAAGGTTATTGGACACTTACGGAAAAAACCATACTCTTTTGGATCAAGTCAATACTTGCTTTACACAATGGCAACTAGCAAATAAAGAACTATCTAACCTAATAAAAGCCAGCGTCGATCAAACTGAACGTGAAGAATTGATACGTTACCAAATCACAGAGTTACAACAATTAGATTTTGGTCATAGCAGTTATACTGCATTATTGGACGAACACAGTAAACTGGCCAATCTTGAAGAGATTCTAGCCAAAGGACAAGCTCAGGTTGATGTGCTCTATGAAAGTGATTATCAATCGGTTAATCAATTGCTTAGCCATAGTGTCAACGAATTAACCACCATTGCACACTATGCACCGGAATTAACTGAAATATGTACTTTATTATCCGATGCTCAAATTCAAACAGAAGAAGCCGCTATACAATTACGTCGTTTTTTAGAATCACAGGAAAGCGATCCCCTACGTATGGACGTGCTAGAAAATCAGATTGGAGTTATTCAAAATCTTAGCAGAAAACATCATGTCTCACCTGATGAACTTCCTGAATTAACTGAAAAACTTGAACATGAGTTAGAAAAACTAAATCATAGTGGCGAGCGAATTGAAACTCTCACAGCAGAGACAACACAATTACTAGCAAAATATCAAAAACTAGCTAATCAACTATCAGAGCAACGCCACCTAACGGCCGAAAAACTGCAAACACAGATTTCTAAAATGATTAAAGAACTCGGTATGCCGCAAGGTGAAATTTTAGTTGATATCACTGAAATGAATATCGATACTCCAAAACTAAATGGTAAAGACAAAATTGAGTTCTTAATTGCTGCTAACCCAGGACTTCCACCAAAACCCTTAGCTAAAGTCGCATCAGGAGGAGAATTATCGCGCATAAGTTTAGCTATTCAAGTAACCACTGCTAATGATAAAACCACACCCACACTCATTTTTGATGAGGTGGATTCTGGAATTGGGGGTGGCGTAGCTGAAATTGTCGGACAAAAATTACGAAGTTTAGGCCTTAATCGACAAGTAATGTGCGTCACGCATTTACCACAAGTTGCCGCGCAGGCACATCACCATCTGTACGTTGAAAAAAACAACACAACTGATATCACTTCTTCTAATGTCAGGTTATTAAATGATGAAGACCGCATAGATGAAATTGCCAGAATGTTAGGTGGCGTTACCATAACTGCAAATACCTTGGCACATGCAAAAGAAATGTTATCACACACTACTTCTAGCGACTTGCTGGAAGGTACAACATCAGGATTATAATAACAATGAATCGATTTCCAGCCGAATGGGAAAAACAATCAGCCGTCTTAATTGCCTGGCCACATAAAACCGGTGATTTCAGTAACAATTTAGAATCTGTAGAGCAATCTTATAGCGTTATTGCCGACAATATTACTCAATACCAACGACTCATTATCGTCTGCAGGGATGATATCCATCAACAACATATAAAAGGGTTAATCACACGTCATGATGACATTGACTTCATTCATGCTACTGTTAATGATATCTGGGTAAGAGACACTGTTTTTCTGAGTGTAGAAAAGGACGGAGGCATTACACATCTTAATTTTCTCTTTAATGGGTGGGGCGAAAAATATCAACATCAAAATGATAATGACCTCAATCACAAACTACTAAACGCTAAACCTTTTAAAGGCAAAGCTCACAAAGATATCGACTTTATATTAGAAGGCGGTAGTGTTGAAAGCGACGGCATTGAAACCATCTTAACAACCAAGCAATGTCTCCTTAATCCAAATCGAAACAAAGGTTTGACTCAACAAGAAATTGAACAACAACTTTTAG
>CAIVQX010000077.1 GCA_903908165.1 uncultured Methylococcaceae bacterium
AGGTAAGTTGACCGATTCAGTGTCTGGAACTGTAATGGCTTTGGGAGTTGATAAGCGAATCGGTGGTGGTTCTTTTACAACGGGTTTTCAGTGGCAGTGGGGCGATGCAGAAAATGCGATTGACGATTGGATTGAATTATTAGTGACCAAGCTATATGGATGGACATCCGGTAAAGAAGTGGCCAAGTAAGTGCGTTAGTATTAAATGGTGTTAGAAACAAAACTCCATTCGTAAATTAATTAGTAAGGTAATGATCAGTATGTCGTCAATTAAGTTAGGATATTCCAAAGTTCTAGGTATTTTAATATTCGCAGTGTGGACTTTATCGTTTACAGCTTATGCGTCTGATAGCAAACCAAATATTGTTATTATCTGGGGTGATGATATCGGCCAGACTAACGTAAGTGCTTATTCAAAAGGCATGATGGGATACCAGACACCCAATATAGATCGTGTTGCAAACGAGGGTGTTATTTTTACTGATTATTATGCCGAGCAAAGTTGTACTGCTGGTCGCGCCGCCTTCATAACCGGCCAGAGTGTATTTCGGACGGGGCTTAGTAAGGTAGGTCTCCCCGGTGCTGATTTAGGGTTAAGGAAAGAAGATCCAACGATTGCGGAATTGCTGAAGCAACAAGGCTATGCTACAGGACAATTCGGAAAAAATCACTTGGGTGATAAAGATGAATTCTTGCCAACCAATCACGGGTTTGATGAGTTTTACGGTAATCTTTATCATTTAAATGCAGAAGAAGAACCAGAGTTGCCGGATTATCCTAAGGATCCTGAGTTTAGAAAAAAGTTCGGGCCGCGCGGGGTAATTCACAGCTTTGCTGACGGAAAGATCGTAGATACGGGTCCTTTAACGAAAAAGAGAATGGAAACCATTGATGATGATACTGCTACTAGAGCTGCAGATTTCATCGAACTTCAATATAAGGCTGGAAAGCCCATGTTTGTCTGGGTAAATTTTACTCATATGCATTTTCGTACTCACCCCAAGCCAGCAAGTGTTGGTCAATCTGGTCGTTGGCAAAGCCCTTATCATGATGTGATGATTGATCATGATAAAAATGTAGGCACTGTTCTTGATAAGATTGATGACTTGGGTATAGCTGATAATACTATCGTTATGTACAGTACCGATAACGGTCCACACATGAATTCATGGCCTGACGCAGCAATGACCCCGTTTCGTAATGAAAAAAACTCTAATTGGGAAGGTGCTTATCGGGTTCCAGCAATGATTCGCTGGCCTGGGCATATCAAACCCGGAATGGTTTCGAATGATATAGTTTCTCATCTAGATTGGGCGCCAACTCTATTAGCCGCGGCAGGTGTTCCTGACATTAAAGAAAGGCTCCTTAAAGGCTATCAGACTGATAATAAAACATATAAAGTTCATTTGGATGGTTACAACCAACTTCCCTATCTAACTGGAGAAGCAAAAAAAGGTGCTCGTGAAGAGTTCTTTTATTTCTCTGATGATGGTGATTTAACAGGTTTACGATACGATAACTGGAAGTTTGTGTTCATGGAGCAACGTGCAACTGGCACATTTAAAGTATGGTCTGAACCCTATACTGCGTTGCGTATTCCTAAGCTTTTCAATTTACGTACTGATCCTTATGAGCGTGCTGACATTACATCAAACACTTATTATGATTGGTTTTTGGACCATGCTTTTATGATGGTTCCAGCTCAATCCTATGTGGGTAAGTTTTTAAGCACATTCAAAGAGTATCCTCCGCGTCAAAAGGCAGCAAGTTTTACAATTGATAAGGCAATTGAGCAATTGGGAGCACCAAGAGCTGAAAACAAATAAGCGATTATTGTTAAGTTACAGTGAAAATGCAATGCCATTCAAAATGAAAAAATTTATCTTTTGGTCTGGTATTTATAACATCGGATTAGCGTTGACTTTAATTTGCCCAGTTTTTTATCGATTATTGGGCTTAAATATACCTTCGCTTTTTTGGGGATGGCTACTTGCTGGTTTTTTAGCTTTCACCGGTGTAGTGTTGATTTTGGCAGCTCGTAATTTAAGATCTCGGGCAACCTTTGTTTTTTGGGAGTCTATGCTGCTTTATATAGCCGCTTTTTTGCTTATTCCAGCCGGATTGTTTGGTGATTTAGGTTTGATTGCAGTTCCTTTGGGTCTAACTGATTTGGTAATTGGATTAGTTTATATGTTTGGTTTGCCCAAGGCGCTATCTGTTTCACATACAGCTTTGTTATGTGATCGCTTAGCCTGAATTAGTCCTAAAAACCTCTACTTTATGATATGAAGAAACTATTTAATTTATTTAAACACGAATTTAAGCTTGTTTTACCAATAACTATCTTCTTTTTTATTGCTTTCACTTTAATCGCCACAACTCAGCGTTTAATCCTCCGTGAATATCATGTACCTCTGACAGGTTACGCTACTGCCCTTATTGGCGCCTTATTGGTAGGGAAAGTGGTTTTGATTGTTGATAAGTTGCATTTCATTAATAAATTTCCTGAACATCCCCTTATTTATAATATCACCTGGAAAAGTTCTGTTTATTTTTTTGCTACGCTGATGTTTCGTTATGTTGAACATCTAATTCCATTTTTGCGTAAGCACGATAGTTTTGTTGAAGCTAATCATCATCTTTGGAATGAAATTATTTGGCCACATTTTTGGTTGATTCAGATGTGGCTGGTAGTATTGTTCTTTCTCTACGCTACCATACGTGAATTGGTTCGTGCCATAGGAAAGGAAGAGATCCTACGTATGTTTTTGGGCATGCAAGGCCAAAGTAATTAAATTAGATAAAAGCTTATGTATTATTAGGGTGCATTAGAAATAGTGCGACATAAGTATTTATAGAACACGTAGAGAAACAAGATTGTGAATTTACCAAAAAAATTAAGTGAAGCATAAGTTCTTTATAACACTGTTGGTTGTTGTTTTGGGATTGCTGATAGGTTTTTTCTTTCTTCACTTCATGCCATCGAAAGTCACAAAAACCTCAGTTGCTGGATTAGTAAAGGAGCAAAAGCAAAAATCTTTAGTCAATAAAGAATATGTTGGTGCTAATGCCTGTAAAGGGTGTCATCAGGCTGAGTTTAACGCATGGCAGGGTTCACATCATGAATTAGCCATGCAGGAAGCCAATATGAAAACGGTATTAGGTGATTTTAATAATGCCACATTTAAATATAATAATGTAGAGTCAACTTTCTTTAGGCGTGATGATAATTTTATGGTTCGTACCGACGGTCCGGATGGTAATTTAACTGAATACCCTATTGCTTATACTTTTGGTATCTCGCCACTTCAACAATATCTGATAGCCTTTCCAGGTGGCCGTTATCAGGTACTCAGTATTGCTTGGGATAGTCGACCACAAGCTGAAGGGGGACAGCACTGGTTTCATCTTTATCCCAAGGAAAAAATAGCGCACACCGATCAATTGCATTGGACCGGACGTTATCAAAATTGGAATATGGAATGTGCAGATTGTCATTCTACGCATGTAAAAAAAAGTTACGATTCGATAACGGACAGTTATAAGACAACTTTTAAAGAGGTTAATGTTGCTTGTGAGTCTTGCCACGGACCTGCTTCACAACATATCAAATGGGCGCAACAAGACGATCAATCTGGCTATTCTGATGTAACTAAAGGTTTAGGAGTCGTTCTTAAAAGTGATTGGCAAGAAACATGGGCTTTTTCAGATAATTCTGGTATTGCACATCGCAAACAGCCTGCCAGTGATGCGCTTATGAATACGTGCTGGACTTGTCATTCTCGCCGCTCGACTTTGGTAGAAGGAAGTTTGCCAGGGCTGTCTTTGGAAGACAGTCACCATCCTGCGTTATTAACCCAACCTAATTATTATGCGGACGGGCAGCAGCGTGACGAGGATTATACTTGGGGATCTTTCCGGCAGAGTAAAATGTTTCAACAAGGAGTGACCTGCATGGATTGCCACGAACCTCATTCACTTAAACTTCGTGCTGAAGGAAATGCCTTGTGTATTCGATGTCATAAAGCAGAAAAATTTGATACTCAAAAACATCATTTTCACAAAGCGCAATCGAAGGGCTCAGATTGTATGGATTGTCATGCGCCTGAGCAGAATTATATGGGCAATGATGGACGCCATGATCATAGTTTTCGTTTACCCAGGCCCGATTTATCAGAATTATTAGGTAGCCCCAATGCCTGTATTCAATGTCATACAAAACAAAATAATAAATGGGCCGCAAGTTCGTTGGATAAGTGGTTGGGCAAAAGTTGGCGTCAGCGACCACATTATGGAACAACCCTACAAGCAGGAGCATCAGAGGGTATCAAAGCTCTGCCTAAGTTAATCGAACTTGCTCAAAATCAGGCAAGTCCAGCACTGGTGAGGGCTACCGCTGTTAATTTGTTAAAGCCTTTAATGAGCCCAGATTTATTACTATTTGCTCGGGAACAATTAAAAGATAGAGACCCTTCAGTACGTATTGCAGGACTTGGTTTAATTGAAAATATTGATCCTATTAATCGGGCATTAATAGCTTCACCTTTACTTATAGATTCAGTTCGGGGTGTTCGTATTGAAGCAGCTAGGATACTTGCCGACTTGCCAGATAATCAGATTACTAGCAATCGTATTGAAAGCCGAAGAAGTGCAATGAAAGAATATCTTAATTACTTAGATCTTAATGCGGATTGGCCTGCAGAAAATGTTAATTTGGGTAATCTTTATTCACGTCAGCATAACTTTGAGCTCGCTATTGCCGCTTTTCAACGCGCATTGAAGCTTGATCCCAGCTTCGTTAGGGCTTACGTTAACCTTGCTGATGTATATCGTCAATTACACCGTGATAATGAAGGCGAGAAACAATTACGCAATGGGTTGTTAATATCTCCAAAGTCAGCAGATCTTCATCATGCCTTGGGTTTGCTCTTAGTGCGGAGAGGAGATAAAAGTAGTGCGTTAAAAGAACTGGCCGAGGCAGCAAATCTTTCGCCAGAAAATATCCGCTATACATTTATCTATGCAATAGGATTGCATTCTGCTGGGAAATTATCTGAAGCCTTGGCTATATTAAAAGCGGCAGCAGAAAAGACTAATGATATTGATATATTAAGTGCCTCAATATCCATGAATCATGAGGCCGGTAATAATAAGGTTGCACTGGTTTATGCCAGAAAATTAGCAAAAATCCTACCAAAAAACATCGAAATTAAGCAATTAATCAGGGAGTTGAGGAATTAGATATAGTTTATTTGGAAGATTGTTAAGGTTGAATCCATAGTATTTTTAATTGGGCAGGATATATAAGTTCTGCTTAGAATTTTATTTTTATGCGAGAGATTATCCGATGGTAAAGAAATATGCTTCAGTTAGTAAGTTGATGAACAAAAAAAATAAGACTAACTCTTGGTTAATTTTATTGTTGGCATTGAAT
>CAIVQX010000078.1 GCA_903908165.1 uncultured Methylococcaceae bacterium
AAGCCACAAAAAAACCAAGCAGTCCTAAAAAATAATGCAAAATCTCCTGCTTTGTCCTGTTTGCCGCTCCAGTCGAAACAAAGGCAATCATCAACACTGCTCGAAAGTAACACATTTAAAATACCTTCAAAAAGCGGCAGTCCAAGAAGAAAGCAGCAAGACCAGCGACGACCCTAGTGTTCAAGCAACCCTCGAATTAAAACGCTAGTCCCAGCAGCAAACTCCTCTTCCCACGTCATCACGCCTTAATCATGAACTCGTAATTGCTTGCCAAATTTACTCGCCAATGATAATAATAGGGCTATCGATTTTACTGGGATTGATCTTAACATAATGATTGTTATCGATAATTTTGCTTTTTTACTATAAAACTTGAGGAGAGAATAATGAAAAAAATTTCATATTTATTAGCCGGATTATTATTGTGTTTAAGTACCAGTGTTTTTGCTGAAGATCATCTTGCTGAAGCCACCAAACATGCCAATGAAGCGGTTTCTGAAGGACATGCAGGGTCAGCGCCTAAAATGATGCACCATGCAAAAGCTGCGCTTGATCACGCATTAGCGGCATCTATCGTTGCTAAAAGCATCCCCAAAAACCATATCAATGCCGCCTCTAAATCACTTCAAGAGTCCATAGATCAGAGCAGTCTAAATCAAGTGGCAGGGGCTACTAAATCTGCTGAAACCGCTGTCGAGCATCTTAACGCCGCTAAAAAATAGTTAACCCGTTAGGTTTTAGAAAAAAAACAGGTGGGTGATCCACCTGTTTTACCCATAGCGATTTATAAAAATTGCGTACTTGGGCTTATTGTTTTAAAAATGCGAGTCGACCGATGTTTACGCCGAAAGAGTTAACCGAACAAGCCTTTAGGCTCTATCAAAAGATAACTGAGCTGTCTAAGAAGAAAGGTATTCGTGCTAACCAAGAAAAATATTTCTTAGGATTGGCATCTAGAGCATTTAAACGTTACGAACGGCGCTTGATGAAGTGGTTGTCTAGTTTCTAGATGAAACAGTTAATGTCCCAATATATATGACCCTTTAGGGGACTCCTTGTTTTTAGACAGTCAATATAATCACGGATTAGTGTCTCAAGGTAAAGATAATGTCTTTAAAGAAAAATGAACTTTATAGAAGTCTCTCTTGAATCGACTGTGGCAACAATGTGCCAAGCCTATCATGCCGGAATTAGAGAAGGTGATACGTTACAAGGGTGTTTATATCGACTGTATGTTTCAATAGCAGACAGAAGTTATTTTCTCTCTAATATGCAGGCTGACTATTACTATAACAGCCTCTATAAAAATGAATTTAACAAGCTGAACTTGGAAGACAAAAACGCACACGATTTTATAATACGCGTTATTGAATTCATAATTACTGAAAGATTAAATTTTGAATTAAATGAACCTGATGAGTTCAGGCAGTTAATTGAAAAACACCTAGCCAACTCTTCAATATGCTCTTAGTTTTCTAAGTGCATTTCAGCAAATCACATAACCCTAATAAGACCGGTCAATTGAATATGAAAAAATCCGATAAAGATAGTTTAGAGGTAGTGGTCATAGAGGATGATTTTGGTAGTACGAATGATCTTCCCGATCGAGACGCCACCCTCGCTGAGCTTGCTTATTACAAAGCAGAAAATAGAGGCTTCCATCCAGGACATGACCTCGATGATTGGTTAGCGGCTGAACAAGAACTGGATTAGTTCAACCAGCTTTGCTGTCTATTTGTCTAATTTATTTCAGTCAGTCAAAAAAAGTCCTTATGTTTATTTAATTCTTAATAGTGGGTGATACGATGCTGCGAATGGTGATGGAAGTCGTAATGGTGTTAGCTGTTGTAGGCATGATGTTATTTATTATGCGAGTCTCAAAAAAAGAAAATGATTCTGAGGTTAACTTGCAGGATCATGATAAAGAGAATGATCAATAAGTTATATGAAGTGCATAACGGCTAATGGACAAGTTGTGCCTTCGATAGTTATCTATTTCTAAGCCTTATTAATGACGAAAGCACTGCGTATCTCTATCGACTTAGAAGGTGCGTCAAACTGTCGCAGGTTTTTATAGACAGCTCAATTTTATTCTATATAATTTGTAATCCTTACAAAGGGAACTCAAATTACAGAGTGTTTGATTTTCCTGTAAGTGTGACATGAGAAGGAATTGCGGTCAGTTTTTAACTGATACAATAATAAAAATAACGCTACCAAATGAAGCTGTAAAATAAGCCCTACAGTCGTCCGCAAAATAAAAATATAACAGGACGAAGCCCTCTTTATGAGGGCTTTTTTATACCTGTTAGAAAACAATGACAGTATCAGAATAGACTTGCATGGTAAGGTATAGTTTTTAGATAAACCTTCTCCTACCCACCGGGTTTATTATGTACCACCAAAACTATAATTATAATAACCAGGGGAGTGGAGTCTATGTTGCTATCAACATCAGCATCAATTGTAATTGCCTTATTAATGGGCATCGTTGGAGTGGGATTTGTACTTTGGCAATTAAGGCAAGTTCTTGCTTATGACCAGGGTAGTCAGCTCATGCGCGAAATTGGCGCAGCTATTCAAGAGGGAGCATCTGCTTTTATGGCGCGTGAATACCGTGTAATTGCGATATTTGTGGCGATTGTCGCGACTGTTATTGCCGCGTTTTTACAGTGGCAAACGGCATTTTGCTTTGTCTCTGGTGCAATTGCCTCAGCTGGTGCAGGTTATTTGGGTATGTACGTGGCAGTCCGTGCCAACACTCGAACCGCCTCTGCCGCAAGCCGCGGTTTACATGAAGGTTTACGTGTTGCCTTCGGTAGTGGTGCGATTATGGGTATGTCTGTAGTCAGCTTCAGTCTTATTGGTATGACCTTGCTATTCCTTGTGTTTAAAGGTGATTCTAACCAATTAACTTATATTACTGGTTTCGGTTTTGGTGCCAGCAGTATTGCTCTATTTGCTCGAGTTGGCGGCGGTATCTTTACCAAAGCAGCCGATGTCGGTGCTGATTTAGTCGGCAAGATTGAAAAAGGCATACCAGAAGACGATCCACGCAACCCTGCTGTCATCGCCGACAATGTGGGTGACAATGTTGGCGATGTTGCAGGTATGGGTGCAGATTTATTTGAAAGCTACAGTGGCTCTATCATTGCTGCTGCTACATTAGGCGCAGCATTGGGCAATGGCTCAACGATTGCTTACATTGGCTTGCCATTTCTGGTTGCTGCTGTCGGTGTAATCTCCAGTCTATTTGGTATCTATATGGTGATCGGCAAGGAGCGCGATGATAGCGTGGAAGCTAGTAATATTGCTAATAGATCATATTGCTCTCAGTTCGTTCATTATCTAAGTCAATACGTAGCAAAAATTAACGAAAACGCAACACTGGAAGACTTGTTGACGGCACTACGTCGATCGGTTTGGGGCGCATCTGTCGTGGTTCTGGCGCTGACTTTACTGGCTGTTTTAATGTCGGGTCTCCATTTTAATTATTGGTTGGTTATTGTGACCGGCTTAATTGCTGGAAATGGCATCGCGTATGTAACCGAATATTTCACTGCTTATACTGAAAAACCAACCCTTGCGATTGCCAAAGCTACACAAACTGGTGCGGCAACGACTATTATTCAAGGCTTAGCTGTTGGTATGATGAGTACGGCATTACCGGTACTTATTACAGCAATTGCTATCCTTATCAGTATCTGGCTGGGGCATAAAGCCGATGGCACACTTGCTGCCGGATTGTACGCAGTAGCATTGGCTGGCGTGGGTATGTTAAGCACATTGGGGGTCACGTTGGCGACGGATGCTTATGGGCCGGTCGCGGATAATGCCGGTGGAATTGCTGAAATGAGTCACCTTCCTCAAGAAGTCCGACACCGTACCGATGCGCTCGATAGTTTAGGCAATACCACTGCGGCAACCGGAAAAGGCTTTGCTATCGGTTCCGCTGTTTTGACGGCCTTAGCATTGATTGCAGCTTATGTTACCGCAGCCAAAATAGAATCCTTGGACATACTAGGTCCTACTATGTTGCCAGGGTTGTTGATAGGCGCGATGATGCCATACCTGTTCTCAGCACTCACCATGATGGCAGTGGGCAAAGCAGCGCATGAAATCGTAATTGAAGTAAGGCGGCAATTTCATGAAATACCTGGCTTGATGGAAGGTACAGGCAAGCCCGATTACAAAACTTGTGTGGATATTAGCACAGAGAGTGCATTACGTGAAATGATTCTACCAGGTACTTTAGCGGTCCTTGTGCCAATTATTGTCGGTCATGTCCTAGGTAAAGAAGCGCTGGCAGGATTGTTGGTCGGCACATTGTTATCGGGCTTTCTACTGGCGGTGATGATGGCAAATGCAGGCGGCGCATGGGATAACGCGAAAAAATATATCGAAACAGGGGAGTATGGCGGTAAAGGTTCAGATGCTCATAAAGCAGCTGTTGTTGGCGATACGGTGGGAGATCCTTTCAAAGACACTAGTGGTCCATCCTTGAATATACTAATCAAACTGATGACGATTGTAAGTCTTGTGTTTTCTGGTTCGTTTGGATCAGGATGGTTGAGTTTTTAATGCTAGGAGGGGTAAGTCAAGATTACACCTCAACTTCGCAGATTTGTCTTGGTATTAATTTATGACAATGGGCTAGTTTGATACTGGCCTTTTTGTGCTTGGTAATGCCGGCATTAAGGTTTATT
Source organism: uncultured Methylococcaceae bacterium (assembly GCA_903908165.1). Classification (GTDB taxonomy): domain Bacteria; phylum Pseudomonadota; class Gammaproteobacteria; order Methylococcales; family Methylomonadaceae; genus Methylobacter_C. Next base: position 4,707 of record CAIVQX010000078.1, read on the forward strand.
ATTTAAATTAGCAGTTCCATTAAAAATCAGTTTTCTTTCGTCAACATACTAAATAAAGCGTCACTTTTTACCCCACATTTACACCTGAATCATTATAAAATTTTGATTTAAAAAGATACTGCACCTTCTGTATTGGGGAAAAGTAAGTAAGTAAAACAACAACTAAAAAAATTCAATAATATAAGGGCTTGTAGCGATACACGCTACTTTGTTGTTGCTGGCTATGGTGTCAAACAGCGTGGAATAATGACCACTAACACCGTAAAAATAGCGTCAAATTTGATCATGTAAAATCCCTTACATACTGTTCTAATATATATCGGCGATAAAAACCAATGCTGAAGATGGTTATTTGTAGGTGCTGCTTTACATTCTGGCAACGGTTGCCAAATTTTCTTACTAATTAGTCACTTTTTTTATGGTGTGTTTTCTCAAGCAAGCGCATGGTGTATTATGTAAACACATGAAAAGTGTTCACCAAGGCGTTCACCAAAACCCTAAGTCTTATTAAGTAAATCCATATAAAACAATAATTTATGCGCATACTCAATATTCGTTTTAAAAACATCAATTCCTTAGAGGGTGAGAGTGAGGTTAATTTCGAACAACCGCCTTTTATTGATACCGGTGTTTTTGCGATTACCGGACCTAATGGCTCGGGTAAATCAAGTATTTTAGACGTCATTACCCTTGGTTTATATGGTGAAACGTTTCGTTTTGATAGGCCAGCCGATTATGTAATGACCAAAAACACGGTTGAGTGTTTCTCAGTTGTTGAGTTTTCTTTGAGTGGAGAAAAGTATCAATCTAGTTGGTATGTTCAACGCTCAGAAGGTAATTCAATACAGGAATTAATGCTACCTGAGATGCAATTGGTTCGGTTGAATGATGGCGAGGTATTAGCTAACACTCCTTATGAAGTATGTGCAAGGATAACAGAAATTACAGGTATGAACTTTCGTAATTTCACTCGCTCAATTATGCTCGCGCAAGGCGATTTTTCTGCTTTTTTGAATGCCCGAGATAGTGAGCGCATGGACATTCTTGAAAAAATAATCAGTACGGATATTTATGCAGATTATAAAAAAGAAATTATTGATAATGCTGAAAATGCCCAAATGGAGTTGGATCTTTTAAAAAATAATTTGGCGACTATTCAGTTAATGGAGCCTGAAAAACAAGAAGCTGCTGAACATGATTTAATCGATTTTAAAGACGATTTGTTGGTGTTGCAGCAGGAGCAAAGCAGATTAACAGAGCAAAAAGCATTGTTAATTAACAATGAAGTTATAAAAAAGCATATTTTTGAGCAAGAAAAAAACTTAGCAGATGTAAAGGAACAAGCTAAAGATACGCAAGCTATTTTGGATCAAATTATTAGAGGAAAAGATACATTAATCTTCAAGGATGATATCAGGGCACTAAAAGATAAAAATCACGCTATTCATCAGGGTAAATTAGTACTGGATGATTTTCAAGATGAACTTAAGCAAATAAAAAACAAATTAGGTACTGATGCTGCAGTGCCCGAGAGTTTGGAGCTATTTTCTTTTAATGAGCAGCAGAAAACATTAGAAAATATCAAGGCACAGCTTAGTCATTTCAGTTTGAATAGGCAGTCTGAGACGGAGCTTTGGCAATCCTTATCGATGCAACATGCTGAAAAAGAAGCGGTTCTTTCTAGCGTATCGGCTTGGCTTCAAGATCACGATGCAGACGCAAGATTATTAACGGATTTTCCCGAAATTGGTAAATTAAAAAAATTACGTGCTGATGTTACTGACTTAACAGCAAAACAAAAGTTATTTTCTAAGCAGTCTAAAAAAACCATAACATCTTTTAGAAAGAACGCTTCAGAACTTGATAAAGAAATTAAGAAACAAGCTGATCTTACAAAGCAATTACAGGCTGACGAAAAAGAACTTGAGATAATGTCAAAGGCTAATACGGCAGGCGACATAGAGATTGTCAGGTTAGATCAACAAGAGCGTGTTACAAATTTACAGTTACTTTATCAGTTAGCTCAAAAACATCAAAAATTGTCGAGTAGTTCTGGTTTTTTCTCCTTATTTAGACGTAAAGAGCAACCAGACCAAGACCTAGAGATTTTGAATCTTGATTTTGAAAAGCTCAAGCAGGAATTAAAACGGGAAGAAAATATTAAGCAGGTTCTCGAAGAGTCAATTGCTCGAGAAGTTTTATTAAAAAAAATGGCTCCCGATAGGCATAGCCTTGTTGATGGTAAACCTTGCCCGTTATGTGGGGCTTTGCAACATCCTTACGCTAAATATCCTCCGGCCTTAAGTAACTCAAAGCAGGCTCTGATTGATCAAAAGGCAAAATTAAGGATGATCAAGGAAAAATCACTTAATTTGGGGCTTAAAATAAGCGATTTAGAAAAGCTATCCACAAATACTAAAGATAAACAAACGCAATTACTCCAAACCAGATCGCAATGGTTAGGTTTGTGTAATCGCTTAAATATGGTTAGTTCTGAATTAGATATAAAAAATTTCGGTTTGATGAAGGAACTGATAAAGAAAGAGAGCGTTGAATTATCAGATATTGTCAGTTTCGCTCTTAAATTTAGAAATAAGCAAGCTAGCGTTGAAAAAATAAAGACTTTAATAGCTAAGGGCGCAATTATTATTGAACAATTGCAGGCATTAACGCAGGAAATGGGCTTAGATAAGGAGGGCTTAACCCAAGAACAAATAGAGATTAATGCGGCTTTAGCCTTGGCTCAAACGCAAGAAAAAGAATTGGCAGAAAAAGTCCTGGAACAACTGGTTTTGCTGGGTGAAAAGCTCCCAGCTAAAGGGCAGGAAGATATATTGTTTGATCGACTGAATATTCGCAGGCAAGACCATCATGGATATGCATTTCGTCATAAAGCCTTGGCAGAAGAGTTGGTAGAGTTGCAAGCTAAGCAAATAGCTTGTCAAAATGAAATAACGTTTTGTAATGAACGATTGGAGTTTTTTAGTAATCAATTACAAAATGAAGAATCCATAGGTCTGCATTTAGGTATTATCGAGAAACAGAAGTTAATTGCTGAAAAAGAACGCTTTTTAAGCCTGTTGGAAGCTGAAGTTTCAAACTTGCAGCAAATGATACAAAAGAAGATGGAGGGGACGCCTTATAGTAGTTTCCTGGAGGTTATTGAATTACTGGACTTAATTGAAAATCAACCAGAAATTGAGCGTAAAAAAGCTGAAATGGAGCAAACAATAGATGCTATGTCTATTGAATTGGACATAAGTCATGCACAACTACAAGGTGATTTTGTAATTGCAGAATTAGCAAATTTAGACGTAACAAAAATAGATGCACAAATAAAGGACATAGCTGGGAGGATAGAAAATACAAGCATGGAAGTTCAGCATCTAGAAAGACTTTTTAGTGAACAAGCACAGTTACAGCAGACTTATGAAGAGATACGGTTGCGATTACAAGAACAAGAACTTATATTTCAGCCTTGCTTTACTGAAATGGAGTTCATTACAGTTGAAAGTGGAATGGCTTTTCGTCGTCGAGTGCAGCGACAGGTGGCCGATAAGTTATTGTCTCAAACCAATGGGATATTGGAAAAAATTAGTGGTCGTTACTATTTGAGGCAAGGAGTGAGCGAGCAAGGATTGGCTTTAGAGATCGAAGATACTTATCAGGCAAATGTTCGTCGTTTGCCAAAGACATTATCGGGTGGAGAGAGTTTTGTTGTTAGTCTGGCTTTAGCGTTGGGGCTTTCTGAATTGGTAAGTAATGGTCGATCGGTGGATTCATTATTTCTTGATGAGGGTTTTGGTAATCTGGATGCAGATTCACTTTATACGGTAATCAGTACCCTAGAGAATCTTAATACCCACGGAAAAACCGTAGGTGTTATTTCTCATGTTGAAGCTGTACAAAAACGCTTCAAAGCGCAATTGCAAGTGGTTAAAAAACCTAACGGCATGGGTGAGTTGAAGAAGGTGTCTTGATACTCTCAGTTAAAAAGTTTAAGTTATAATTCCTTTGCTTAGCAATTTTGGAAATGCTGGTTTATATAGGGTAGTTCATAAAATTAAACAAATACATGCTTAAGGAAGGAATTTTGGAACGATTACAACCGGTTACTTTCAGTGAAGCTTTTCGCTTCTGGCTCAAGCTGGGTTTTATTAGTTTCGGTGGTCCTGCTGGACAGATTGCTATCATGCATCAAGAATTGGTAGAGCGACGACACTGGATTTCAGAAAAACGTTTTTTACATGCGTTGAATTATTGCATGTTGTTGCCTGGGCCTGAAGCACAGCAGCTTGCGATTTATTTAGGTTGGTTAATGCATCGGACATGGGGAGGTGTTGTCGCTGGTTTGTTGTTTATTTTACCCTCACTTTTTCTATTAATTCTGTTAAGTTGGGTATATTTAAACTATGGTCATTTACCTGTAATTGCCGGCTTGCTTTATGGGATAAAACCTGCTGTTACAGCTATTGTGCTGTTTGCTGCGTATCGCATAGGTTCACGTGCTTTAAAAAATGGTGTTTTATGGACTTTAGCTGCTTTGGCTTTTTTTGCCATTTTCGTATTGAATACACCGTTTCCTTTGATTGTATTAATCGCTGCTAGTTTTGGGTGTATTGGTGGATATGTTATGCCTGATAAATTTACAGTCGGTGGGCATGGCTTGGCTAAACAAAATTACGGTCCTGCTCTGATCGATGATGATACGCCCATTCCAGAGCATGCTAATTTTCGTTGGACTCACTTTTTTAAAATTGTCGTAGTAGGTTTGATTTTGTGGCTTGGTATGATGAGCTACTTATGTGGATATTATGGTTGGAATGGCGCATTGACGCAAATGGGTTGGTTTTTTACCAAAGCTGCATTACTCACTTTCGGTGGCGCTTACGCGGTATTACCTTATGTCTATCAGGGTGCGGTTGAGCATTACCATTGGTTGAGCGCTACGCAGATGATTGACGGACTCGCATTGGGTGAAACAACTCCTGGCCCGCTAATTATGATTGTCACTTTTGTTGGGTTCTTAGCTGGTTGGAGTCAATTACCGTTCGGCTCAGATGCGACGTTGTTGGCTGGGGTGGTTGCAGCGGTCATTGTGACTTATTTCACTTTTTTACCTAGTTTTTTGCTGATAATTGCCGGTGGCCCATTAGTAGAGTCTACACGCGGTAATCTAAAATTTACGGCGCCACTTTCAGCGATTACTGCTGCCGTGGTGGGGGTGATACTTAATCTTGCCGTATTTTTTGCATGGCATGTCTTTTGGCCGCAAGGGTTTAACAAACAATTTGATGTAATTGCCGCTATGATTGGTATGGGTGCATTATTGGTAATGTTTCGATATAAGGTCGGTGTTATTCCTGTTATCGTTACTTGTGGTTTAGTCGGGGTGTCATTTTTATTTATAAAGCCTTGGATGATTCAGTATGGGGTATATTAAATAGGTTTATTTCTCTGAGCGCCTGTTTTATCAGGGAGTTCCCGTAAGGGTGGGGTCATTTGGCCGATAAATTAGATCTTGCCCTGGTAGTGCGATAGCTTTAGGCTTCTTATAATGCTGTTATCCTATAGGCTGTCGGTCACTAATTTTTAGGTTAGCGGACCGAACATGTTTTAGATGGCTTTTATTTATTTCTGCATTTCTCTTTCAAATAAGGCATCCAAATTTTTGTTGATAGTTTGATTCTGTTGATTTGAGTGATCAATTTTAATTGGTTCTTGGAGAGATACTTCAGCTATTGGTTTGGGAATTGATGCTGTGATAGGTGGTTCTGCAATTTTGTTGTTATCCAGACGAAATACATCGCCATAAGTAGTATCGACATCAAAATCATTCCAGATATATATAGGATAGGCAACTGGTTTAGTCGGTAGTGGTAGGGTTAATAAATCAGCAATGCCACAGCCGGCTCGACCCAGAGTATTAACTAGGCCTTTAAGAAATCCACCAAAGACGCCATAAAAAAAATTACTTTGATTAATGGTGTTGATGATATTCTTGGGAAGTTCTAGTGGACTTGTGGTTAGATTCGCAAAAGCTATTAGGGCTTTATTACCGATTTTTTTATCATAGCTTAATTGAGTTATTGATTCAGTTGAGTTATAGCTATGACTTTCGATAGTCTGATTGTCATAATCTTGTTGAACATCAGCCTGAATTAGTGGTGGATAAGCTATAAAAATTGAGGTAAAAATTACAAAAATGTAAAAATGAAAAAATTTATTCATACTAAGTCCTACAACTGTATTGGTAAGACTAAGCATAGCAGAGCTGTTGTTATTTACTTTTTTGTGCTTTTGCAAAGGCCGTAGCCATTAGGTTTTGAATAGGTATTTGTTGTTTTTTTTGGTTGATTTGTTTAGGGATATTTCTATCATGTTTGGCTTCAACTGTTTCAGGATGAGTTTTCATGGATAGTGATATACGCTTACGATCAATATCAACTTCCAGAACTTTTACTTTAACCATATCACCCGTTTTTACTGCGTCTCTTGGATCTTTGATAAAAGTATCTGATAAGTGTGAAATATGTATCAAGCCATCTTGATGTACTCCGATATCAACAAATGCGCCAAAATTAGCGACATTAGTTACTACGCCATCCAATCGCATACCAGGCTTAAGGTCAGATATTTTTTCGATGCCGGCTTTAAATTCTACACTCTTAAATTCAGGTCTAGGATCGCGTCCTGGTTTTTCTAATTCTTGCAGGATATCTGTAACGGTTGGCAGGCCAAAGTGTTCGTTGGTATAGTTTGCCGGGTTAAGTGAGCGTATAAATGCGCTTTGGCCAATAAGATCACGGATCGATTTTCCTGTGCGGCTTATAATGGATTCAACGACTGGATAGGCTTCTGGATGAACAGCTGAGGCATCAAGGGGGTTATCGCCATTCATGATACGAAGAAATCCTGCTGCCTGCTCATATGCTTTATCGCCAAGTCGAGGTACTTTTTTGAGATCTCTTCGATTAACAAAGGGTCCATTTTCATCACGAAACGCCACAATATTTTCACTAACAGTTTTTGATAATCCTGAGACTTGATTTAATAGAGAAATAGACGCTGTGTTCACATCCACTCCTACTGCATTTACGCAATCTTCGACAACAATATCCAAACCTTTTGCTAATTGAAATTGATTAACGTCATGCTGATACTGACCGACACCAATAGATTTTGGATCAATTTTAACCAACTCTGCTAAAGGGTCTTGCAAACGTCTGGCAATAGAAACTGCACCACGAAGGGATACATCCAAATCAGGGAATTCCTTAGCAGCAAGTTCGGAAGCAGAGTAAACAGATGCTCCAGCTTCTGATACGGTTATTTTTGTAAAGTTAAGATCACTGTGTTGTTTGATAATATCAGCAACCAGTTGATCAGTCTCTCTGGAGGCGGTGCCATTACCTATACTAACCAAGGCAACGTTGTGTTTTTTTATTAATTTTGCCAAGGTATCAATCGATTCGTCCCATTGTTTACGGGGTGGGTGTGGGTAAATAGTCTCAGTTGCCAACAATTTTCCTGTAGGGTCGACAATAGCAACTTTAACACCGGTACGTATTCCTGGATCAAGTCCCATGGTGGCTTTGGCTCCAGCAGGTGCTGCTAATAGTAAATCTTTTAAATTACTGGCAAAGACTCTTATCGCTTCCAGTTCTGCAGCCTCTCGTAATCTAAGTTTCAAATCCAGATCAATGCGGGTAAATAGTTTTATTTTCCAGGCAAATCGGGCCGTTTCGGCCAGCCAGACCTCAGCAGGTTTCCTGTTGTCCTTGATGTTAAGGTAGTGAACGACAAACTGGACGCAAAGGCTATGCGCATCTTTTTCTTCAACACCGGGCTTTAGCGTTAAGGACAATAAATCTTCATTACGCCCGCGAAACAGAGCTAATGCTCGATGCGATGGAATTTTATTGATAGCTTCCTGATAATCAAAATAGTCTTTAAATTTTTCAGCCGCTTGTTCTTTTCCGGCGATGACCGATGCATGTATAAATCCTTTTTGCCAAACTCGCTCACGTAATTCAGCCAGTAACTCTGCATTTTCAGAAATGCGTTCCATAATGATTTGTCGAGCGCCATCGAGAGCGGTAACTATATCAGGCACATTTTTTTCGGGATTAATAAAATTCGTAGCGACTTGTTCCGGGATCAGGTTTTGATCATCTAATAGCGCATCAGCTAAGGGTTCAAGCCCTGCTTCACGGGCTATTTGGGCTTTTGTATGACGTTTCGGTTTGTAGGGTAAATATAAATCTTCCAGCAGTGTTTTAGTGTCTGCCTCTTTAATGACTTTTTCAAGTTCAGGTGTTAATTTGTCTTGTGAGCTAATACTATCGAGAATGGTTTTTCGACGTTCGTTAAGTTCACGTAAATAACCTAAACGATCTTCCAATTGTCTTAATTGAGTATCATCTAAACCACCAGTAACTTCTTTTCGATAGCGTGAAATAAAGGGTACTGTAGCGCCTCCGTCTAGCAATGCGATTGCAGCTCTGACTTGTTTGCTGTTAACAGATAATTCTTCAGCAATTCGTTGGATTATGTCCATTTCTTAATTTCTTATGCAGGTTTAATTTGATGTATTGTATCAGCCAGATTTCAATTTTTATTGTGTTCTTGATAGTTTCAGCTATTCAAAGTGGCAAAAGTTTTCAGTCAAAGATAAATTTTAAGTGTAAGGGGGGGGTGGATAATTGCCAACATGCTGAGATTTTTTTCTGAAAAATAATAGTTGTTGCTTAGTCATCTGGCACAAAAAATTTAGTTTTATAGGTGATCTACAGCAAAAAACTTTTTAAGTATTTAGAGTCCCAAAGGATTTTCAGGATCTACACCATCCATAAAAGGTAAACGTCTATTTTGATTAGTGAGTTGGTATATTTTACCAAGCCAGTTGTTGAAAACGGCTTTTGCTGTATCTTTCCAAGTATTATCAATGTGATCGAGAATTTGTGTTTCAGGAAACTCATTGAGTGGTTTCTTGGAGGTTTTTGCCCATCTGACGTGCGCTTCATATTCAGAAAAAATCTGCTGTGCAATGTCATTAAAATAATTTTCAGGAAAAGGCGGATAGTTACTTATTTCATCATGATAAAAACGCATTACTTCTCGTTTATATTCTTTTAATAAGCTAATGTCGTCATATTCAGGGTGGCCTTGAAAAAATACAATACGAAAACCATCTGGACTAACGGCAAGATGAACGCCAGCTTCTTTGCTGGCGGCCAGAACCTTAAGTCCACATTGTTCCATATCGGCTTGGAATATTTCATTGAAACGAGAGTGCGGAACATCAAACCGTGTGTTAATTTCAGCAACCAAAGGATGGTTTTTATTAATGAGTTTGTGAGAAAAAACACCCCAACGTTTTGCAGGTAAACGGGTGCGTTCAATGCCATAACAGTGCTGAATGACGGCATGGGTAGCAAGGCATGAGCAAAGTATAGATGTGACATTTTTCTTTGCCCAAGAGAAAACTTCTATCAATGGTTCCCAAAAATCTTCTTCAGGTAAGTGGGGTTGAGTAACATTGGCGCCACTGATAATTAATGCATCCAAGCCATCCAGTTTTATTTTTTCGAAGGATTCATAATAGGTATCTATATGTGTTTGCACTTCAGGGCTCCTATTAAGTCCCTGTACTGTAAATGGATGGACGTGAAACTGAACAATTTGATTACAAGCACCTACCAAGCGAAAAAACTGCCTTTCAGTAGCCTCTAATGCGGCATCAGGCATCAAGTTGAGCAGGCCGATATGCATTTCTCTAATATCTTGTTGCGCAGCACGATCTGGAGCTAATATGTCTTCCCCTTCTTCATGTAGGCGTTTAAAAGTGGGTAAATCGATATGGGCGACTAAAGGCATGGCGGTAGCTGAGAAGTGATCATAATTGTTTAGCCAATGCGTCTGTTATTAGATGGAGAAAATCAGTTTCGTTTTTAACGGTGGCAACGTCTTTAGCATCAACGGTATAACCATATTGGTCTGCAATGGCTTGATAGCGTGGCAGACGGGATTTAAATAACTCAGGAAAAACCCATGAAACAAAATCATCCGGAGGCATGTTGTCAGTAGATGAATAGCCTTTTAGGTGCATAAATTCATTGAGTTTGTCATCTAGAAAAGCTTCTCTGTAGTAGAGTGGTTTGGGATCAGTCTTTGCGCGCTCAATAATGGTTTGTTCCAATGCAGGTGGTATTTTTATGTAAATAATTAATGTATTTTTTGCCAGAATTTCCAAGGACTGTGGGTTGTCCAGTTCACAAACACTTCCACCTGCATCGTTGATAAAATGATGATAACCGTATATGTCTTCAGCTTTATGTATAAACTCAGGCACATCATTCATAGCTGCAATTTCTGCTTGATGATGTAATAGTTGTCGACGTTTGAATTCCTCAAGAGATAAACCACCTTTTTTAGGATCACCAACTTTACCTAAAAAAGTTGAAACAGGTGCAAGATTATCAACGGTTATTTTATTAGAAATGTAGATAGAGTCGGATAATAATAATTCCCGTAAAAATGGAATGCTCATCGCTTGTCTTTTAATATTATCGAGAATGGGCTCCCGAAGATATTTTGTACCTATTCGGTAATCACCAGAATAATGAAACCATTTGGCCTTTGGTAGTTTATTGGCGAGTGTGGTTTTTCCAGCACCTGACATTGCTAGTAAAGTAATTCTTTTTGATGGCCAGTTTAAAAATTCCTGGGGGCTCATTTTCATATCATAGATCCCTTATTGATCCAGATAGTCATCAATGTCTATATCTTCAGGATTGGGTTTATGTTCATCTGTGTCCGTATAACCCATGTCGTCGATTTCAAGGTCGTCAAAAGGTGCGCTCCAGTCTTCAGGTGCTTCAATATAATCAAAAGTGGAGCTATACCAACTGTCAGTATCGTATTCTCCAATATCCCCATTGAGATATTGCACGTCAATTGAATCATCATTTTCATCAATGGCGACAATTTTAAATTTCAAATTGTTTTCTATGTCTTTGTACCAACTACCAATTATAGGATCTGCTATTGTTGTCATGATGAATGCCTCAAATTTAATTAGGATGTTCGATAGACTATACAAGTTAGTCGGTCACGAAAAAAATTATGTTTCTTTGTGTGTATGAAATGTATTTGGTAGTTTATAAAAGTTATAGGCGCTATGTTTTTATTTTATGCAGTTATAAAGGATGTGTAGTTTCTATGCAAGTCTCTCTATAAGTTCAAAGTTAAAACATATGAATAGTTGTTAGAATGTATTTAATTTTTAATATTGACTGTGATAATACCATCTTGAATGGATAGGCATAATAAGGTGTCTTAAAAATTATTTAATTATTCATTGAATTAGGAAATAGCTAAATAATTCAGAATAAAGGTTGTATTGCTACTGTTTTATGATTCCATCATTAATTGATGTCTTGCAAAATTAATTTATGATGGTAAATATGCTAATGTCAATATCTAGTTATTTGGCTTTTATAAAAATAGTGGAGTTGACAAATTAAAGGTTATTTTCAAAATAAATATTGAGGAGAGAATAATGAAAAAAATTTTATCTGTAATCGCGGGCTCTTTATTGTTTATAAGTGTAAGTGTATTTGCTGAAGAGCATCTAAATGCGGCACTTGAGCACGCCAATGCAGCAGTAGCTGAGGGCCACGCAGGTTCAGCTCCAAAACTGGCTATTCATGCTAAAGCAGCCTTGGATCATTCTTTGGCAGCATCTCTTGTTGCTAAAAGCGTTTCAAAAAATCATATTGATGCTGCATCTAAGTCTTTGCAGCAGGCTATTGACCATGCAGCATTGAATCATGTTGATCCAGCCACTAAGGCCTCTGAAGAGGGGGTAGCTCACCTGACTGCGGCTAAAAAATAATACGATTAGCAATTTGTAAGAAATGGGTGGGTTATCTCGCCCATTTTATTTATCTTGTAAGCACAACTTTAAGCAATAATCTGATTTAGAGGCAGTGACTTTCTTATACAAAGAGCGAGTCAAATTTATAGCCGTGGTATAGCATTCTTAATAAAATTTTGCTTTCAGCCTATTAATTTGTATCTGCACAGTCAATTCATATGCTTCGACTAATAAGCCTTCGTTGCCAACAGGGATCAGTTTGAGCGATAATAAGTAGAATTTAACATGTAATTATGTTGCTAAATACACTGCAACACGCCATACGCTCAATATATTGAGCCAATAAGTAAGCTTTGGAATACGTAATGAAAAAAACCATGTACGAAAAAATTTGGGACAGTCACCTTGTCGTTGATGAAGCTGGTCAAGCGCCATTGCTTTATGTCGATCGTCATTTAATGCATGAGGTAACGAGTCCACAAGCCTTTGAAGGTTTGAGATTATCTGGTCGTAAAGTGCGGAATCCTCAAAGCATTCTTGCAACAATGGATCATTGCGTACCTACAAAAAATCGTGATCTTCCTATTGCTGATCCGATAGCAAAGAAACAAATTGAGACTATGGCTGAAAACTGCCGTGAAAATGGATTAAATCTCTATGATATGAAAAATCCGAATAACGGTGTTATTCATGTTGTCGTTCCTGAGCATGGATTTGTGCATCCAGGTATGGTGGTTGTCTGCGGAGATAGTCACACAGCCACACATGGAGCTTTTGGTGCACTTGCATTCGGTATTGGTACATCTGAAGTAGAGCATGTCATGGCTACACAAACTTTACCTCAGAAAAAATCTAAAACAATGCAGGTAGTAGTGAATGGTGAATTATCCAAATATGCTTCTGCAAAAGATATTGCTTTGGCAATTACCGGAAAAATTGGTACTGCGGGTGGAACTGGTTATGTAATTGAATATACCGGTTCGGCGATTAAAGATCTTTCAATGGAAGGACGAATGACCCTTTGCAATATGGCCATTGAAGCGGGGGCAAGAGCTGGCTTGGTTGCACCGGATGAAAAAACTTATGAATATCTTAAAGGACGTGAGTTTGCACCATCTAGTCAATATTGGGATCAGGCTTTGGCTTATTGGAAAAGCTTGGTTAGTGATGAGGGTGCAGAATTTGATGCCACTATAACATTGACAGCGGCTGATATTGCGCCACAAGTATCTTGGGGAACCTCTCCAGAACAGGTTATTGGTGTTGACGGTTGTGTGCCTGCTCCGGAAAGTTTTGCAGATGAAATAAAACGTAAAGCATGTGAAAGTGCTTTGGCTTATATGGGGTTGAAGCCTAACACTAAAATAACCGATATTCCGGTCGATCTTGTATTTATAGGATCCTGTACTAATGGACGTATTGAAGATTTCCGAATAGCTGCTCAAGTAGCAAAAGGTACCAAGGTTGCCAAAGGCGTTATTGCAATTGCAGTGCCCGGTTCTTATCATGTTAAGCAACAGGCTGAAGATGAAGGTTTAGATAAAATATTTATTGATGCAGGCTGGGAGTGGCGGGATCCGGGTTGTTCAATGTGTTTGGCAATGAATGGTGATGAATTGACCAAAGGTCAGCGTAGTGCATCAACTTCAAATCGTAATTTTGAGGGTAGGCAAGGTAAAGGTGGTCGTACGCATCTGGTTTCGCCTGCAATGGCAGCTGCAGCCGCTTCTGCCGGCCATTTTGTCGACATTCGTAACCTTTAACAGATAAGTAGATCGGAAAAATTATGGAACCTTATAAAAAACATGAAAGTATCGCTGCTTTGATGGATCGTAGTAATGTGGATACTGATCAAATTATACCCAAGCAGTTTTTGAAAAAAGTAGAACGCAGTGGTTTTGGTGTACACCTATTTCATGATTGGCGATTTAATGATAACGGAACTGATAATGAAGCATTTGAGCTGAACAAGCCAGCTTTCAAAGGTGCAAAAATTTTGGTCGCGGGAGATAATTTTGGTTGTGGTTCATCCCGTGAACATGCGCCTTGGGCAATTGCTGATTATGGTTTCAATACCATCATTTCGACCAGTTATGCAGATATTTTTTATAACAATTGTTTTAAAAATGGAATTCTGGCGATAAAAGTCGATAAAGATCAATTGGCCAGTTTGATGGCAGAGATAAATGCCAATGAAGGCGTTCGTTTTGTTATTGATTTAGAAAATCAAAAGGTTATCACTCCTGCTGGCAATGGTTTTACATTTGATATCGATCCATTCCGTAAAGGCAATCTAATAAGCGGTTTAGATGATATTGGTTTGACATTGAAGCATGTAGATAAGATAACTGCTTACGAAACTCGACACAAGCAAACTTATCCGTGGCTTTGGGTTTAAGGATTTTATTGAGTGATATAAAGACGGAAAAAGAAGTTTTAATAATCTCTAGAGTGCGTTTCATTTTATGTCTGAAACTAAGTATTAAAATCATCAAAAGTAGCTTTTTTCGCTAAAAACAAATTCTTAATTAGAAAATACAGGCTAAAAAGTATGTCCACAGATTCAAGAACCATACAACTGATGGACACTACTTTGCGTGATGGCGAGCAAACACAAGGTGTATCTTTTACCCCAACTGAAAAAGTTAATATTGCTAAGTTTTTATTAAATTCCTTACGAGTTGATCGGATTGAGGTTGCTTCTGCACGTGTTTCTCACGGCGAAAAGGAAGCGGTTACTAATATTAATGAATGGGCCAAACAAGAAGGTTTTGATGGCTGCGTTGAAGTTCTTGGATTTGTTGATCACACCAAAAGCGTTGATTGGATTCTGGAAACAGGTGGTAGTGTAATCAATTTACTTACTAAAGGTAGCGAAAAACATTGCCGGGAACAATTAGGAAAAACACTTCTTCAACATACTAAGGATATTATAGAGACAGTAAAGTATGCTTTAGAGAAAGGCCTTAGGGTTAATGTGTACTTAGAAGATTGGTCGAATGGTTATCAAAATAGTCCAGACTATGTTTATGGATTAATGGATAATTTACGCCATATTGGCATTAATCATTTTATGTTGCCTGACACGCTTGGGGTCCTGTCGCCCGATGAGGTTTTCAATAATTTAAGTGATATGTGTTATCGCTATCCTGAGCTTGAATTCGATTTCCATCCGCATAATGATTATGGCTTGGCAACTGCTAATGTAATGGCTGCCGTTAGAGCTGGTGTCAATTCTATACATTGTACTGTTAATTGTTTGGGTGAGCGCGCAGGTAATGCTTCATTAGCCGAGGTTGCAGTTGTATTGCGCGATAAAATGAATATGCAACTATCTATTAATGAGGGTTATATCGTAAGAATTAGTAATATGGTTGAAAGCTTTTCTGGTAAGCGTGTTGCTGCTAATGCGCCAATTGTTGGCGCTGATGTTTTTACCCAAACGGCAGGTATTCATGCTGATGGGGACCAAAAAGGTGGGTTATACAAGACCAAATTGGGTCCTGAGCGTTTTTCTCGTATACGTAGCTATGCGCTGGGCAAGATGAGTGGTAAGGCTTCGTTGAAAAAAAATCTGGAGCTTTTGGAGCTTGATCTTTCGGAAGAGAATCAGAAAAAAGTGTTGGAGCGAATTGTTAATCTCGGGGACTCAAAACAGACTATCACTACAGATGATTTGCCTTTTATTATTGCTGATGTTTTGGAAAGTAAAAACTATCAACATATCAAGTTATTAAATTGTTCTATTACGAGCGGGCTTGATTTAGAGTCGACGGCGAGTATAAGGGTTAATGTTAATAGCAATAAGCATATTGCCTCAGGTTCTGGTAATGGTGGCTTTGATGCTTTTGTTGATGCTATTAATAAGGTGATGAGCTGTCATAATTATACGTTGCCAGGATTGGTTGATTACGAGGTGAGGATTCCTAAGGGTGGTCATGCCAGTGCTTTAACCGAATGTGTTATTACTTGGGATTGTAGTGGTGAGTTACGTAAAACGCGAGCTGTACATTCTAATCAGGTATTTGCTGGGGTTTTAGCGGCGCTTAAAATTATTAATATGCAGTTACACGATCTCGATTTGAATTCACGAATAAATGAAATTAAATCGTAAATGTAAGTTTTTTGTTTTAGTAACTATGCCCATTCTGTTTTCTTCATCGGCTTTGTAGACCATACTACGAAATATAACTGCATTTAAATGAGAGATTTTGGTGATGAGTAAGCAAAAGTTATCATTGCAAGAACAGCTTTTAAAGTCTGGTTTAGTGAGTTCTGCTCAAGCCAAAAGTGTCAAATCTGACAAGCGTAAACAAGTTCAACAGCAACGTAATAATAATGTCATCGTAGTTGATGAAGCAAAAGAATTGGTTAAAAAGGCACAAGCAGAAAAGATTCTTAGGGATAGAGAGTTAAATCAATTAAGGGTTCAGCATGAAGAGCAAAAGCATTTGTTTGCACAAGTTAAACAAATAATTGAACTTAATAAATTACCAAAAGACTCCGATGGGTTGGCCTATCATTTCACAGATAATAATAAAATAAAAACGCTATATGTATCTGAAACAATGCGCGAACAAATTATTCGAGGTAAGTTGGCTATTGTAAGACTTGGTGACGGTTATGAAGTTGTTTTATCTAATGTAGCAGAAAAAATAAGTTTACGTCATATCGCGAGTGTTATTGTAGATAATGAACAGGCTGTTGCGGATGTAGTGAAAGAAGATGATCCTTATGCGAACTATCAAATTCCAGATGATATGATTTGGTAACAAGTTTAAGTGAAAAAGGGAGCAGGATCTTATTAATCCAGCTCCCTTTTTTGAAGTTATTTTTTTGTGCTTTCTTGTTTAATGAGTTGATTCATCACTTCAATCATCTTTTCATGAGATCCAGCTAATGTACCATTAGTTTTGTATTTGCCATTGATAATGATGGCAGGAACACCTGTTATGCCATAGCGAGCGGCCATTAGAGGGGCTTGACGCATTTTTGAATCAACCACAAAAGAATTATAGGCTTCTTTGAATTGCGTTTCATTCACTCCATGAGCAATAAAAAACTTGGATAAGGCCTCTTCGGTATCCAAGCTTTCTTTCTTATTTTGTATTGCATCAAATAGATCTGCATGTACTTTATCAACAATACCTAATGCTTCGGCTGTGTAATAGGCTTTAGCATGTTTGCTCCAAAGTTCATTAAATGCAGCAGGTTGGCGGATAAATTCAACATTTTTAGGTAGATTCTTTGACCAATTGTCGAGTAACGGCTCAAAACTATAACAATGTGGGCAGCCGTACCAAAAAAACTCAATAACTTCAATTTTATCAGGATGTTGAGTGGGTTGAGCGGGTGATATTATTTCATAACCTTTTGGGTCTGCTCGTAAAAAAGAAGAAAATAATAACAGTGTAATTGGTAAAATCTTTTTAAGCATGGTTTAGTCCTTAATTAAGCATGTATTAGGAATAAAAAATAATAGGAAAGCCAGATACTGTAAATGAAGTCTTATTTCATCATTGAAATTCGATAAGACAATGCTTTTATTTCTTCATCAGTCATTTTTTTAGCAATCATATACATCATGTTTTCTGGATTATTAGTGCGAGCCCCAGATTTAAAATCAGTGAGAGTTTGTATCAAATAATCGGCGTGTTGAGATTTTAAGGCCGGAAATCCTGCTGGTTTGTTCCCTTCACCAAAAGGACCATGGCAAGCAATACAGGCGGATACTTCTCTGGTTAAATCACCGTTACGATATAAATCGGCCCCTTGAGCAATAATAGTTTGAATATCGTCTTTACTGTTTGATTTTTTATCTTCATCCTCATCGTCCTGATCTAGAATTGGCAATTCATTTGATGATATTTTTTGCTCAGCATAGTAATTTGCGATATCAGTTATATCTTCATCACTTAGGCCCGAAGCGATAGCTGACATCATGGGGTTTTTTCGGGCGCCGCTTTTAAATGCATGTAATTGTTTTATCAGGTAGGAAGAATGTTGCTCTGCAAGCTTTGGAAATGTTGATATTACGCTGTTACCATTTTCACCGTGACAACTGATACATGCCTCCGATTTTTCTTTTCCTGCGTTAATAGAGTCTTCTGCATGTAAAATAGCTGTAGTGCTGGTAAAAGCCAGGGCTATTGAAAGTGCCAACAGTTTTTTTGTCATTGAATTCCCCTTTGGAATAAATTTAGTCATGTTACGAAAGCCTTTTAATGTATCAGTGACGGCTATTTTCTGTAGCCAGATTCTACCCTAATTAGTAAGCTTAAGCGAGGCAACGATGAACCCAGTTTATCATCAAGCAAAATTTATAAACAGTTCTCCTGATCTAAAACATACGCCTGAAGATCAGGGAAGAGAAGTAGCATTCGCGGGACGTTCAAATGCAGGAAAATCAAGCGCAATTAATACGTTAACGCGACAAAATGGATTAGCCAGAATCAGTAAAACTCCTGGTAGAACGCAGATGCTTAATTTCTTTGAAATAAATGATCAACAAAGATTTGTAGATTTACCTGGCTATGGTTATGCCAAGGTGCCGGTCGCGGTGAAAAAAAAATGGCATGAATTAATGGAAAAGTATTTAACCAGACGTAAATCATTGTGTGCAATTATATTGGTTATGGATGTCCGTCATCCGTTAACTGAGTTTGATTTGCAGATGGTTGAATGGTGTCAGCATACCGGATTAGCATTACATATATTGTTAACTAAAGCCGATAAATTGACTTATGGGGCAGCGAAAAACACTTTATTGCAAGTTCAAAAAGAGCTTAATAATAGTAATTTTCCGTTGACGATACAGTTGTTTTCAGCACTAAAAAAGACAGGTGTTGATGAAGTGCATCAAGCGCTAGATAATCTTTTTGGCCAAGTTGTAACGATAGACTCAGAGTTGGAATAAAATATAAAAGAAAGCAAATTCAGAGACTAGATAATTATTTAAATATGCAAGGGACGTTATTAATTGATAAAGAAAAGGTATACATTTAAAGAGGAAGTATATATAAGATTATATTTATAGGTAGTTTAGTGTGCTTCGTCCCAATTATTGCCTGTACCAATATCAACAATTAGGGGGACGTTAAGATTAGCTGCAGTGCACATAATATCTCTAATGATAACGGTATATTGATCGACTTTATTTTCTGCAACTTCAAATACTAGTTCATCATGAACTTGCATAATCATTTTTGCATCTGGTTCATCTGTTAATAACCAATGGTCAACATTAATCATTGCCCGTTTAATAATATCTGCTGCAGTCCCTTGCATGGGTGCATTAATTGCTGTTCGTTCGGCATATTGGCGACGAGCTGCATTACGTGACTTTATTTCCGGTAAATATAAACGACGACCAAATAGAGTTTCAATATAACCTTGTTCACGAGCTTGATTTCTAATGTTGTCCATATAGTTTTTAACACCCGGATAGCGTGTAAAATATAAGTCTATATATGATTGAGCCTGACTTCGTGATAGGCCTAGTTGCTGTGCTAGACCAAATGAAGACATACCGTAAATCAGTCCAAAATTAATAGCTTTTGCAGACCGACGCAAATCAGTAGTTACCTTATCTAGCTCAACCCCAAATACTTCTGCTGCTGTGGCTTTGTGGATATCTTCACCACCACTAAAGGCTTTAAGTAAGCCTGCATCAGCCGATAAATGCGCCATTATCCGTAATTCAATTTGTGAATAATCAGCAGCTACTATCTTATAGTTTTGTGGGGCAATAAAGGCTTGTCTTATTTTACGACCTTCTTCACTGCGAATAGGTATGTTTTGTAAGTTGGGATTGGAAGAAGATAATCTGCCGGTAGCAGTAACTGCTTGATGATAAGAGGTATGTATGCGTCCTGTTATAGTATCAACTTGTTGTGGAAGTTTATCGGTATAAGTCGATTTTAATTTACTTAGGCTACGGTAATCAAGAATGAGTTTGGGTAAAGGATAATCAACAGCGAGTTCCTGAAGTACTGATTCTTCTGTTGATGGCTGACCCTTGGGTGTTTTTTTTAGAACAGGTAGTTTTAATTGATCATAGAGAATATCTTGAATTTGTTTGGGAGAGCTTAGATTAAAAGTATGTCCAGCAAGATCATGAGCTTGCAGTTCAAGGGCAATGATATGATTGGCCAGTTCCAAGCTTTGTAAGGATAGCATGTCTGTATCAATAAGCACGCCATTGTGTTCAATGCGAGTAAGCACACCGATGAGTGGTATTTCTATTTCGGTATATAGTTTAAGTAAGGTTGGGTGCTGGTGAAGTTTAGCCATTATTGTTTGATGCAGTTGTAAGGTGATATCTGCATCTTCAGCGGCATAGGATGCCGCTTGTTCAATGGGAACTTCCTGAAATGGAATTTGTTTGACGCCTTTACCGGTGACATCTTCATAATGAATGGTTGTGATGCCCAGATATTCTTTAGCTAGATCATCCATATTATGTTTGGTAGCTGTACTGTTTAATACATAAGATTCCAGCATGGTATCGTGGGCCACACCTCTTAGTGTAATGCCATGATTGGAGAGCACATGAGCATCATATTTGAGGTTCTGTCCTAGTTTGGGTTTTTGTGAGTTTTCCAGTAACGGGCGCAGTTTTTCTAAAGTTTCTAAGCGATCAAGTTGATCGGGTACGCCATTATATTGATGGGCTAAAGGGATATAAGCAGCTTTGCCAGGAGTAACTGAAAAAGAAACGCCTACAATTTGTGCTTTATTGTAATCAAGGCTAGTGGTTTCTGTGTCGAAAGCAAATACATCATTAGTTTCAAGTAGTTCAATCCATTGATTAAGTTGTTGATGTGTGAGTATAGTGTCATAGGTGGAGTTAATAATCGCTGGTTTATCTTCGATTATTACTACTTCATTGTCTAAGTGGTTATCTAATGTTTTAAACCATGAGAGAAAGCCGAGCGTGGCCAAAAGGGTTTTCAATTCGTCAATATTTATGGGAGATCGTCTTAGATCTTTCATTTCATAAGGTAAATTAAGATCACATTTGATTGTGGTCAGTTGTTTGGCTAATGGAAGTTGATGCAGTCCGTCACGGAGACTTTCACCAATTTTACCCGTGATTTTATCGGCATTAGCTACCAGATTTTCCAAGGTTTGATATTGTTCTAACCATTTCGCAGCAGTTTTAGGACCTACTTTAGCTATACCAGGAATATTGTCGCTGCTATCACCCATTAATGCCAGATAATCGACTATCTGATTTGGTTTTACACCAAATTTATCGACGACACCTTGAATATCCAAGCGTGTATTGGACATAGTGTTTTCTAGAATTATATTATCTGTGACCAATTGGGCCATATCTTTATCGCCGGTGGAAATAATCACTTTGAAGCCTTGTTTTTCTGCAAGTTGCGCCAGAGCACCCAAGACATCATCAGCTTCTACACCAGACTGCATAATTAAAGGTAAGCCCATGGCGCGAATTAATTCATGCAGGGGTTTTATTTGAATGCGAAGGTCATCAGGCATTGGGGGTCTGTGAGCCTTGTATTGATCATACAGATCATTGCGAAAGGTTTTTCCGGGGGAATCAAAAACAACGGTGATGTACTCACTATGATAGTCCGTAATTAATTTTCGCAACATGTTGGATACGCCATATATTGCATTGGTGGGTTCACCCTGAGGATTCGTTAGAGGGGGAATGGCATGATATGCACGAAACAAAAAGGATGAACCGTCGACTAGAATTAGACTTTTTTTTGTTGGTTCTGACATAGGAAGGGTCGCTGCAAGTTGAAGGCCGAATGGCATATATTATCGTGTCCAGTGGATTTGTCGTAGGTTTAATAACGGTTTCAAGTTTAGTTAAACGGATTTGTTGGTGTTACCTCTTAATTTAGATTAAGTTTTACGGATTACGTCTATTATGTTGGGTGCGCAACTGATTTTAGTCAGAATTTGGCTTAATTGAACGGTATTTTCTACTTGAATAGTTAGATGTAAGGTGGCAGAAAAATCAGGATCTGTATTTAGTGTAGCGTTTAATATATGAATTTTTGATTGGGCTAAAATTTGTGACACGTTAGTTAATAAATTCTGCGTATTAAATGCATGGATAACAATTGGAACAGCATGGCTAGCTTTTTTATCTCCCCAAGCGACCGAAATAAGCTGAGGCTGTTTTTCAATGCTTAAATGCGTTATGTTTTTGCAATTCTTGTGGTGCACAGTAATGCCTTTATGATGCGAAATATAACCAATAATGTCGTCGCCCACTACCGGAGAACAGCAATGGGCAAACGTTGTTTGTACATTATCAATGCCGGCAACTGTAACGACCGATTTCGCAGGAGAAGCATTTGGCTGGACGTTAGTCTTAACAACTTCTAATTCGGGTATTTTTAAATACCCAGCAAGTTGTCGACTATTGATGTCACTGCGTCCGATGGCTTCAAATAAAACATCACTGTTAGGTTGTTTAAAATAGTGAAGCATATCGACAAAATTAAGAGTTTTTAGCCCCAATCGTTTACTTTCCTTATCGAGAATGGCTTTACCGCGCGCTATATTTTCTGTTTGCTGTTGATTTCTGAACCAATTTTTTACTCTGCTGATAGCTCGTGATGATTTTAAATACCCTAAATTAGGATTGATCCAGTTATGATTGGGTGCTGCTTCTTTTGTTGTTAAAATTTCAATTTGCTCTCCAGATTTGAGAGCGTAAGTGAGAGGCACTATTTTGCCGTTGATTTTTGCCCCACGGCAACGATGGCCAATTTGGGTATGAACAGCATAAGCAAAATCTAGGGGTGTTGAGCCTTTTACCAGATCTATTAATTTACCTGCAGGTGTTAAAACATAGACTCTGTCGTTAAATAGCTCACTACGAAAGTCATCAGTTAACTTTTCATCCCCCTGCTTTTCTTCCAGCAATTTGCGTAAAGTGGTTACGCTTTTTTCCATCGCTAGTGAGTGTTTGCCGCCTTCTTTATAAGACCAGTGCGCTGCAATTCCAAGTTCTGCATAATCATGCATATCTTGAGTACGAATTTGTACCTCAATACGATTACCTTGCGAATCTAAAATAACGGTATGCAGTGATTGGTAACCGTTTTCTTTGGGGTTGGCGATATAATCATCAAACTCTTTGGGGATGTATTGCCATAAGCTATGAACAATACCTAATACTGTGTAACAATTTGTCAAGTTATCAACAATTACCCGCACGGCTAATAGGTCATATAACTGTTCAATATTTAGTTGTTTGCGATGCATTTTTTTCCAAATGCTATATATATGCTTGGGACGACCATAACACTTACTAGATATTTTTTCTCCATCAAGATGGTTTTGTAAAAGCGCAATAAATCCATTGATACAGCTTTCTCGTTGTAACCTATTATTGGCAAGGGACTTGGCAATTTGACGATAAGTTTGCGGCTCCAAATAGCGAAATGCTAGATCTTCTAATTCCCATTTAAATTGATGAATACCTAAGCGATTAGCAATAGGAGCATAGATATCGAGAGTTTCTTGGGATATGAACTTTCTAATTTCATAAGATTCTTTCGGTAAATCTCGAAGTCGTTGGATTCGGTAAGCCAGTTTTATTAATACGGCCCGAACATCTTGGGTCATGGATAGAAGCATGCGCCTTAAGGTTTCAACCTCATTGGGTTTTGTAGTCATTTGCGGCGAATAAACAGTTAGTTTATTCAACCAGTTAACATCCTTTACGAGGGTAGCAATAGTGTCGCCAAATAACGCTTTAATGTTGGGCGGTGGGTATAATTGTGGTAGTCGAGGATCGCTTAATATAGCAGCCAGTATGGTTATAAAGTCAACATCGTATTCTCTTAAAATGGCCGCCACATCAATGCCTTTGGGATGATCAAAATCTAAATCTTCAGGAATTTTTTCAATAATTTCAAGTGCACGCTCGATTTCAATTTTTTCATTAGCTGAAAAGTAGTCGCTAAAAGCTTGTTTATTGTGATCAGTTCTTTTTTGCATGAGATTTTAGAATAACAATTACTGGAACTTTAGAGTGACTGGTTGCATGGTAGAAGTTTTTTACCTTTTTACCTTTTTAGCTATTTCTATTGTATGCCTATCCAGCATCAATCTTCATTGATTTTTAAAAGCTTCAACAGATCTTTAATCGAATGGCATTTAGAGGTTAATCATTACTCTATACTTAGAGTATTTGATGAAATAACTACAGTTAAGCTTTAGTGATGCATTAACAAATTGGTAGAAAATAGTTACGATAATTTCTGGGAAATCAATATGGGCTCCATTTATGGCTGGGTATCAACAGCGGAAAAACCTCCTTTATCTCATTGCGTTGATAGTCAACGTAAAGCCTCTAAATGCTTAGAAACGGCAACGTCTAAAACTGGTTTTATTCGCCATGAAATGGCTGAAGTAGCTGGACATGCTACAAATCAAGCCCCTTCGACTTATCAATCTGCCAAATACTTGGTTATTCTTGAAGGATCACCGCAATGGCAAGATGCCGAATTAGCGGCACTTTCAAAAACGCATGGTGCGGCTCATGCGTTTGCTGAAGGATTTTTTCGCGATGGACGTTCGGTTCTGAATAAGATTAAAGGACCATTTGCCTTATGTTTATTTGAGCCTGAACGTTGTTATGCTTTGCTGGCGATTGATAGGATAGGTGTTAGACCCTTAGCTTATTCTTGCCAGAATAGGATGTTGGTATTTGGCTCTGAGCTTGATCAAATTATCGGTCATCCAATGATTAAGGCAGAAATTGACCCACAGTCTATTTTTAATTATATGTATTTTCATGTAATTCCGAGTCCAGGTAGTATTTACCGTGGGATTTCAAAGCTTCAGCCTGGCGAATGTATAGAGTTTAATAATGGAGAGCTTTCAAATTATTTCTATTGGCAATTAATATATACCGATAGTCATTATTCAAAAAAAGAATTATTTGCTCAATTACGAGCAGAATTGGAGCAATCGGTTTCTGTCTGCGAACCTGATCTCAATACAGGCGTTTTTTTGAGTGGTGGCCTTGATAGCAGTACAGTGGCAGGGTTTTATAAAAAAATAACGAATCGATCGATTGATGCTTTTACTATGGGTTTTGATGCTGAAGGTTACGATGAAATGGCCTATGCCAGGATTACAGCGGCACATTTCAAAATTAATTTGCATGAGTACTATGTTACTCCAGCAGATGTATTACAAGCCATACCTTTAATTGCTCAGACTTATGATGAGCCTTTTGGCAATGATTCTGCGGTTCCTGCATATCATTGCGCTAGGTTCGCTCGTGAACTAGGTATGACATGTTTATTGGCAGGGGACGGTGGTGATGAGCTTTTTGCTGGTAATTCTCGTTATGCTAAACAAAAGGTTTTTGATATTTATAGTCATGTACCGGACACAGTTAAGTCAATTTTAGAGTTTGCGGCCTTTAATGTGGGGTCCCTCGGGAAGGTAAGAAGCTATATAGAACAAGCCAGAATAGAAATGCCCGAACGTATGGAGACCTATAATTTTTTGAGTAGAACAGCTTTGACAGAGATCTTTTCTGGAGATTTTTTGAAGCAAATAAATCCAGATCAACCTATTGAATACCTTAAAAGTACTTATGAGCGGACATCTAATGACGATTTAATTAAAAAAATGTTGTTCTTGGATGGCAAATTTACTTTAGCAGATAACGATTTACGGAAAGTTAATCGAATGTGTGATCTTGCAGGTGTTGATGTGCTTTATCCGATGTTACAAGAAAATCTGGTGGAGTTTGCGGCCACTGTCCCTTCTAAATGGTTAATCCAGAGGTTTAATTTGCGCTCTTTTTATAAAGAAGGGCTAAGTGATTTTTTGCCCAAAGAAACACTGGCAAAAAGTAAAAAGGGTTTTGGTTTGCCTTTTGGTGTGTGGATGAGTAACGATGAAGCATTAAAAAAATTTTCAGAAGACGCTTTAGATAGTATTGCCAAACGGGGTTTTCTAAATCCTGATTATATAAAAAAATTAGTTATGTCACATCAAAGCGGACATTCCTCTTATTACGGTACCATGATTTGGGTTTTAGTGATGTTAGAGCAGTGGCTATTAATGCACAATTTATAATAAAAATTTCATTTTGTTGAAATAATATTGCTAACGCATCATTAATTAGAGAGAGCAATAAAAAAGAGGAAATAGTTTGGACGATAGGAAAGTTTTACTTGTTATTGAAGATGATCCAGGATTGCAAAAGCAATTAAAGTGGACCTTTGAAAGTTATCAAGTGATCATTGCCGGTAATAAAAGTGAAGCCATTGCAGCACTAAGACGTTATATGCCAAGCGTTGTTACGCTTGATTTGGGTTTGCCACCTGATCCGGCTAATGCGAGTGTGGGTCTTGAGATTCTTAAAGATATTATAAAACTTGCGCCTGCTACTAAGGTAATTGTAGTAACAGGAAATGATGACCGTGAAAATGCTATTCTTGCTGTGGCAATTGGCGCTTATGATTTTTATCAGAAGCCAGTTAATAGTGATATTTTAAATTTAATCATAAAGCGTGCCTTTCAATTGAGTGAATTGGAAGCAGAGCATTTAAAGCTCCAACAAAAAACAAATGAGCCATTGGATGGAATTATTGCTTCCTGTCAAAAGATGCAAGAATTGGGTCGTAAGATAGAAAAGATAGCTCCAACAAGTGTAAGTGCATTGTTACTCGGAGAAAGTGGTACCGGAAAAGAATTGTTTGCCAAAGCTATTCACGGCTTAAGTGATAGAAAAGAGAAGCCTTTTGTTGCTGTGAATTGTGCAGCCATTCCTGAGAATCTATTAGAAAGTGAGCTATTTGGATACGAAAAGGGCGCCTTTACTGGGGCATCTCAGCAAACAAAAGGAAAAATTGAATATGCTAATAAAGGAACCTTTTTTCTTGATGAGATAGGCGATCTTTCTTTTTCTTTGCAATCAAAATTATTGCGTTTTTTACAAGAAAGGACAATAGAGCGGATTGGTGGAAGACAGGAGATTGCGATTGATGTGCGAATTATTTGCGCTACACACCAGAATTTGCAAGATCTTATTAAAGAGGGTAAGTTTAGGCTTGACTTATATTATCGAATAAGTGAAATAACGATTAACATTCCACCTTTGAGAGAAAGAGAAGGCGATGCACTTGCAATTGCTGCTGTTTTTTTAAAAAAATTCTCTGAGTTAAATAATAAAAAAATTAAAAGCTTTAGCAAAGAGGCGGGAATAGCTATCGAAAATTATTTGTGGCCAGGCAATGTTAGGGAATTGGAAAATATAATAAAACGAGCAGTAATAATGACTGATGAGGCCCAAATTGGGGTTGAAGACCTTGATCTTGCTTATAATAGTGAGTCTGTCAAGCCCTTTAATTTAAAAGAGGTTCGAGATGTTGCTGAGACACAAGCTATCAAGAGAGCATTGTCGTATTCTAATAACAATATTTCAAATACAGCAAAGCTTCTTGGGGTAACCAGGCCAACGCTTTATACACTGTTTGAAAAATATAAGATTTCTGTTAATGAATAATTTTCAAGACTAGAGAATAAAGTTACCTTGCTTTTAGAATGGCTTCATAAGCCTTTCTAATTTTTTGAGTTTTTTCTTTGGCTAGTATCATCATTTCTTCAGGCAGGCCTTTAGCCACAAGTTTGTCGGGGTGATTTTGATTCATTAACCGACGATAAGCATTTTTTACTTCGTCTTTGTTGGCCGAAGGCAATAACCCTAAAATGCTATAAGCATCTTGTAGGCTTTGTTTTTGTAAATTATTGTGGGCGTGTGTAGAGTTCCCCGCATGAAAACGCTGTTGTGCTTGGAGTTGAATCTTTAAGCGTTCAAAATCAAAGCGCGAAAATCTGAGTCGACTGCAAATATGTAATAACAAATCTTCTTCGCTAACAGCAAAATAGCCATCAGAAAAAGCTGCTTGTAGTTGTATATTAAGAAACATGCGTATTAAATCAGTCCGTCGATGACATTCCTTATAGAATTGATCTAAAACTTCATCCAAAGGGAAATCATGGTGTTTACCTTGCTCAAAGAGGTTGATAGCGGCTTGTCTCATCTCGTTAGTTAGAGACATTTCTTCCATGACACGCTTGGCTAATGAAATTTCTTCTCGTGAGACCTGGCCATCAGCTTTAGCAATATGACCCATGACTGAAAAAGTAGCGGAAAAAAAAGCCATTTGAACCCGATGTTGATCACCTGAGCTAAGTGTTTCAACTGTATCAAGCCCAGCCAATCCTTTTCCAAATTGATGGCCTACTGATGCACCTAAAATGGCGCCTAAGGGGCCACCGAGCAGGAAACCGAATGTGCCACCCACAACTGTGCTAAACCAGTTCATCGTTATCAATCCTGTTCTGAGAAAATAATGTTAGAATTATACCATTAGGTAATTTACAAGAAAGAATATACATTTTTCAAACTGTTAAGGTGAGTAAGGTGGTTAGCCAGTTGGGCGTATTGTGAGAGATCTGCCTAAACTTTTTTAAATTTTAGTGAGTAATTATGACTGTACCAGAAGCCCTATATCAATCAGTATTGCCATCACTTAAGCTACGTGCCCGGGGAAAGGTTCGAGATATATACGATATTGATGATAAGTATATGTTAATTGTAGCAACGGATAGGCTTTCTGCATTTGATGTGATTTTGCCTGATCCCATACCTGGTAAAGGACTCGTGTTAACGCGTATATCCAATTTCTGGTTTGGAAAATTGCACAATATCATGCCCAATCATTTAGTTAATATTGCTTTGAGCCAGGTTTTGCCAGACGCCAAAGAACGTTCACAAGTAGAGGGGCGTGCAATTGTGGTTAAAATATTAAAACCATTGCCCGTAGAAGCAATAGTCCGAGGCTATTTGATAGGTTCCGGTTGGAAAGATTATCAAAAAACAGGGGATGTTTGTGGTATTAAACTGCCGGTTGGGTTGCAGCAAGCTCAGCAACTGCCAGAGGCGATATATACGCCATCTACAAAAGCGGCTGTTGATCAGCATGATGAAAATATATCATTTGAGCAAAGTGTAAGTTTATTGGGTCAAGATCTAGCA
This sequence comes from uncultured Methylococcaceae bacterium, assembly GCA_903908165.1. GTDB lineage: Bacteria > Pseudomonadota > Gammaproteobacteria > Methylococcales > Methylomonadaceae > Methylobacter_C. The sequence continues at coordinate 33,650 of CAIVQX010000078.1, forward strand.
GAGCAGGTGCGTGATGCAAGCTTGATGTTATACAAAGAAGCTGCAGCTTTTGCTAAAGAAAGAGGCATTATTATTGCAGACACCAAATTTGAATTTGGAGTCGATACTGATGGGCTTTTGTATTTAATTGATGAGGCATTAACCCCGGATTCGTCAAGATTTTGGCCTGCAGATGATTATCAGGTAGGTATTAGCCCGCCTAGTTTTGATAAACAATATATTCGTGATTATCTCGAAACTTTAGATTGGAATAAAACTGCTCCGGGGCCCTCTCTGCCAAGTGAAGTGGCCGCTTTTTGCGCACAGAAGTATCATGAAGCGGAGATGAGGTTAACGCAAAATAAAGTTTAGATAGATTGAGATGCTAAAAAGTGGACTTTGACCTATAAAAGCACTTGGCTACAAAGATGCTTATTAAAAATTTATGGAGTTAAATTCCTTTCTAGGTGAGATTCTCAGGGTTATGAGCAGTAAGTGTTACCATAATTTATCGTTATAAAGTTGCCAGTAAAGGCTAATCAATCTTGATTTAATGAAAGCCGCTAGATATAATCCTTCAGCTATTGGGTTTGGGGAGCCGTATGGGTAGTGCAAAACAATCTACGGTGAGTAGGATTCTAAGTTATCAAATTCTGATAATACTCTTAACTACTGCCAGCTTCAGTCTTGCTAGGGGTTGGCCTCAAGGGATGTCAAGTGCATTAGGTGGAGTGGCTGCATTTGTCCCCAATCTTTATTTTGCATTGAGAATATATAAAGTTTCGGGACAACCAGCCAGGAAGATTGTTAACTCCTTTTATGTGGGAGAATCAGGGAAATTATTATTAACGGCGGGACTGTTTATATTAATTTTTAAAGTAAAAAATGTAGAAATATTACCGCTGTTTGTAGGTTACGTAACGGCATTATCAGTTTTTTGGTTCGCGCTTATTATGCGTTAACATTATTTTAAATAGAGAGAGAGAATGTCTACCGAAGTTCATGCCGCTGAAGGTGCAACCGGTTATATTATCCATCATTTAACTTCATTGCACGTAGGTGAAGGATTTTGGACGCTACATTTAGACACTTTGTTTTTTTCAGCAGTTTTAGGTGGTTTGTTTCTCTGGTTTTTCAAGAAGGCTGCCGAGAATGCAACTTCAGGTGTGCCCGGATTGGTCCAAAATTTTGCTGAGATGTTAATAGAATTTGTTGATAATCAAGTTAAAGATAGTTTTCATGGTCATAGTAAGTTAATTGCCCCTTTAGCCTTGACAATATTTTGTTGGGTTTTCTTGTGGAATTTTATGGACTTGTTCCCAGTCGATATATTGCCATTAATTGGTTCACTTATGGGGATAGAGTATCTCCGAGTTGTTCCAAGTACAGATTTGAATGCGACATTTGCTATGTCGATTTCAGTTTTTTGTTTAATTATATTTTATAGCATCAAAATAAAAGGCCCTTGGGGATTTGCTAAAGAACTTATGTTCCAGCCATTTGGACCTTGGTTATTGCCATTTAATTTACTATTGAAATTAGTAGAGGAGATAGCAAAACCAATCTCATTAGCACTTCGTTTATTCGGAAACCTTTATGCAGGTGAATTGATTTTTATTTTGATTGCATTGTTGCCTTGGTATATTCAACCGGTGTTAAGTTTTCCGTGGGCAATATTTCATATATTAATTATAACGTTACAGGCTTTTATATTCATGGTATTAACAATTGTTTACCTGAGTATGGCTCACGAAGATCATTAATTATTTTCAACTATATTTTTTTAACTTTTTTAACCTTTTGGAGGTTTCATGGAAATTGCAAAATTAATTGCTGACGTACAAGGCATGACTGCTATTGCAGTAGGTCTGGTTCTTGGTATGGGCGCTTTAGGAACTGCGATAGGCTTTGGTCTATTGGGTGGAAAATTTCTTGAAGGAGCTGCGCGTCAACCTGAGATGGTTCCAATGTTGCAGGTAAAAATGTTTGTTGTAGCAGGTCTTTTAGATGCTGTAACAATGATTGGCGTTGGTTTGGCTTTATTTTTTACTTTTGCAAACCCGTTCCTGTCAGCTGTGCAAGCTGCAGCAGCTGGTTAATTGCACTTTCGTGTTTAATAGCAACAAGAGGAACGCATCGTGAGTATCAATGCTACTCTGATTGGGCAAATGATTACATTTGCACTTCTGGTATGGTTTACCATGAAGTACATTTGGCCTCCTTTATTTGACTCTTTAGAAGAACGTAAAAAGAAAATTGCTGATGGTTTGGCTGCTGCTGAAAAAGGGCAGGAAGAAATTGTTCTAGCGGAAAAAAAAGCCAAGGGTGTCTTAAAAGATGCAAAGCAACAATCTTCAGAGATTGTTAATTTGGCACAGAAGCGTGCAAATGAAATTGTTGAAGAATCAAAAGATACCGCTAAAAAAGAAGGGGAGCGATTGATTGTTGCGGCAAAGGCACAGATTGAACAGGAAATTCAGCAGGCTAAAGAAGGTTTAAGAAAAGAAGTGGCTGATTTAGCACTAAGTGCTGCAGAACAGATTCTAGGTGCGGAGATTGATAAGGCAAAGCATCAAGACATTATTAATAAAGCTTCTAATCAATTGGGCTAGGCATAATGAGCGAACTGGCAACATTAGCAAGGCCATATGCAGCTGCAGCTTTTAAAAGAGCTAAAGAAACGAGTGCGACTGATAAATGGTCACTAAGCTTAGCTTTTTTAGCTTCTGTAATAAAGAATGAAAATATTTCTGTTGTCGTCGACAACCCGAAAGTAAATAGACAAAAGTTATCAGCGCTTATGTTAGATATTTGCCAAGGACATGTTGATATAGAGAATGAAAATTTCATTAAATTACTTGTCCATAACAATCGATTAGATTTATTACCTACAATTGCCAAGCTTTTTGAGATTTATAAAGCAGAAGATGAGGGGTATATCGAGGTTGATGTATTTACAGCTTTTGTATTTTCAAAAGAAACAAAGCAAGAATTTACGATAAATTTGGAAAAAACGTTGGGCAAAAAAATCCATATGAACGTAGCAGTAGATAAGTCATTAATTGGTGGCATACTGGTGCGGGCTGGTGACAGAGTAATTGACGGATCTATTAAAGGTCGGCTTCAACACATGCAAAAAGCGCTACAGTGAGAAAAAGCAAATGCAACTAAACCCATCTGAAATAAGTGATCTTATTAAAAAGAAGATCGAAAACTTCGACTTAAGTGCCGAAGCGCATACTGAAGGTACTGTAGTCAGTGTGACTGACGGTATAGTAAGAGTACATGGACTTTCTGAAGCTATGCAAGGAGAGATGCTTGAATTTCCAGGCAATACCTTTGGTATGGCGCTTAATCTTGAAAGGGATTCAGTTGGTGTGGTGGTATTAGGGCCATATCAACATATCACAGAAGGTGATACTGTAAAATGTACTGGAAGAATTTTGGAAGTTCCTGTTGGAGAGGCCTTATTAGGGCGTGTTGTTGACGCTTTGGGTAATCCTATTGATGGAAAAGGGGCTATCAATACTACTGAAACAGCACCTATTGAAAAAATCGCTCCGGGTGTAATTGCTCGACAATCTGTTGATCAACCAGTGCAGTTGGGTTTGAAGTCAATTGATGCGATGATTCCAGTAGGGCGTGGGCAGCGTGAATTAATTATTGGCGACAGACAAACTGGTAAAACAGCCATTGCGATTGATGCAATCATCAATCAAAAAGGAACCGGTATTAAATGTATTTATGTAGCAATCGGTCAGAAACGTTCATCAATTGCAAACGTAGTACGCAAGTTGGAAGAACATGGTGCAATGGCTCATACGATCATTGTTGCAGCATCAGCTTCTGAATCAGCTGCTTTACAATTTATCGCACCTTATACAGGGTGTTCAATGGGTGAATTCTTCAGGGATAAAGGCGAAGATGCGCTTATCATTTATGATGATTTAACAAAACAAGCATGGGCTTATCGCCAAGTTTCTCTATTATTAAGACGTCCGCCCGGTCGTGAAGCTTATCCTGGAGACGTGTTTTATTTACATTCACGTTTATTGGAAAGAGCATCACGCATTAATGCAGAAGAAGTTGAGAAGCTTACCGGAGGAAAAGTAAAAGGTAAAACAGGTTCTCTAACAGCTTTACCAATTATTGAAACTCAAGGTGGAGACGTTTCAGCCTTCGTTCCAACTAACGTTATTTCTATTACAGATGGTCAGATTTTCTTGGAAAGCAACTTGTTTAATTCAGGTATTCGTCCAGCTGTAAATGCCGGTTTGTCAGTGTCGCGAGTTGGTGGGGCAGCACAAACTAAGATCATTAAGAAATTAGGAGGCGGAACTCGTTTGGATTTGGCTCAGTACAGAGAGTTGGCAGCATTTGCTCAATTTGCTTCTGATTTGGATGAAAGTACGCGTAAGCAAATTGAACGTGGACAGCGGGTTACTGAATTAATGAAGCAAAATCAATATTCGCCGATGTCGGTTGCGCAAATGGCTGTTTCATTATTTGCTGCTAACGAAGGATTTCTTGATACTGTAGAGGTTAATAAAGTACTCGATTTTGAGGCAGCCTTGCAGCTTTATATGAAATCAGAGCATTCTGAATTAATGAATAACATTAATGCAACTGGCGATTTTAATAATGAAATTAGCAGCGGATTAAAAGCTGCAATTGAAAGTTTCATTAAAACTCATAGTTGGTAAAAGGGTCTTCAAATGGCTGTTGGAAAAGAAATACGCACAAAGATCGCGAGTATTAAGAATACTCAAAAGATCACTCGGGCAATGGAGATGGTTGCTGCGAGTAAAATGCGTAAAACAAAAGACAGGATGCAGGCAACTAGGCCCTATTCTAAAAAAATTGGCCAAATAATAAAGCATTTGGCTCAGGCCAATCCAGAATATAAACACCCTTACCTAATCGCTAGAGATGTGAAGCGGGTAGGGGTTATTTTGATAAGTTCTGATAGGGGTTTGTGTGGGGGACTAAATTCAAATTTATTTAGAAAGACACTTGCTCAACTATCGCTTTGGCATAATGCAAATATAGAAGTAGATGTTTGTACTATAGGCACTAAAGCGTTTGGTTTTTTTAGTAATCATAAAGTAAATTTAATAGGGCAAGCTTCTAAATTGGGTGATACTCCTCATCTGAATGATATAGTTGGCGTGATTAAGTTAATGTTGGATGCTTACGAAGAAGGTAAGATCGACCAATTGTATGTGGTTAGCAATGAATTCGTGAATACAATGACGCAACGTCCCGCTGTTGAACAGTTACTTCCCGTAGTCGCTAGTGAACTGGACGAGAATCTTAATGGACATTGGGATTATATTTATGAGCCTGATGCTAAAGAGGTATTGGATCATTTATTGACTCGTTTTATTGAGTCTAAAGTTTACCAAGGGCTTGTTGAAAATAATGCTTGTGAACAAGCAGCCAGAATGGTGGCTATGAAGAGCGCTTCGGATAATGCGGGCAATCTTATTGGTGAATTACAATTAATTTACAATAAAGCTAGGCAAGCAGCGATTACTCAGGAAATTTCAGAAATTGTTGCAGGGGCATCCGCGGTTTAATCCGGTAGGGGTTGGTTTTACACCGGCCCATGGTTTAGGAGCTTGGGTAACTGAAAAGGACAATAGTTACAGACCAAGTAAAAATGATACAACACTTAGAGGATAACTCAATGAGTTCGGGTAAAATCGTTCAAATTATCGGCGCTGTCGTTGACGTAGAATTTTCACGTGCCGATTTGCCAAAAGTTTATGATGCCTTAAATGTAGAAGGCAATAATTTGGTATTGGAAGTGCAACAGCAATTAGGTGATGGCGTAGTCAGAACTATCGCAATGGGTAGTACCGATGGGTTAAGTAGAGGCTTACTGGTTACAAATACAAATGCACCTATTTCAGTGCCTGTGGGTAAAGAAACATTAGGTCGAATAATGAATGTTTTGGGTGAGCCTATCGATGAAAAAGGCCCAATCGGTGAACAAGTTAAATGGGGGATACATCGTGAAGCCCCTAGTTATGCAGAACAAGCCGCTGCCAACGAACTGTTGGAAACCGGCATCAAAGTAATTGACTTAGTTTGTCCCTTTACTAAAGGCGGTAAGGTCGGTCTATTCGGCGGTGCAGGTGTTGGTAAAACAGTAAACATGATGGAGTTAATTCGTAATATCGCAATTGAGCACAGTGGTTATTCTGTGTTTGCTGGTGTTGGTGAGCGTACTCGAGAAGGAAATGATTTTTATCACGAGATGACAGACTCGAATGTAATTGACAAGGTATCTCTGGTATACGGGCAAATGAATGAGCCTCCAGGAAACCGTTTGCGCGTTGCTTTGACAGGTTTAACAATGGCAGAATATTTTCGTGATGAAGGTCGAGATGTTCTCTTTTTTGTTGATAATATTTACCGTTATACATTGGCAGGTACTGAGGTATCAGCGCTTTTAGGCCGTATGCCTTCAGCAGTGGGATACCAGCCGACACTGGCTGAGGAAATGGGTGTTTTGCAAGAACGTATAACCTCAACAAAAACAGGTTCAATCACCTCTATTCAGGCAGTTTATGTGCCAGCGGATGATTTAACTGATCCATCACCAGCCACCACATTTGCTCATTTAGATGCAACAGTTGTATTGTCACGTCAAATTGCTGAATTAGGTATTTATCCAGCTATTGATCCCTTGGATTCAACTAGCCGGCAGCTTGATCCTTTAGTTATTGGACAAGAACACTATGATGTGGCACGTAAAGTACAGGGTATATTGCAACGATATAAAGAATTGCGCGATATTATTGCAATTCTAGGTATGGATGAATTATCTGAAGAAGATAAGTTGACCGTATCAAGGGCACGTAAAATGCAGCGATTCTTATCCCAACCTTTTTTTGTTGCTGAAGTTTTTACTGGTTCACCAGGTAAATATGTATCTCTAAAGGATACTATTGCTGGATTCAAAGGTATTATTGCTGGCGATTACGATGCCATTCCTGAACAAGCTTTTTATATGGTCGGTACTATAGAAGAAGTGCTTGAGAAAGCAAAAGGATTAAAAGGCTAATAAATGTTTCTTCCTGCAGTGGTAGTAAGAATATTGAAACAGGTGAAAATATGACTATGACCGTACATGTAGATATTGTAAGTGCAGAGAAGGAGATTTTTTCCGGTTTGGCGGAAATGGTATTTGCTCCTGCTGAACTCGGCGAACTGGGTATTTCTCCTCGTCATGCTCCATTAATAACAAAATTAAATGCGGGGGAAGTTCGGGTAAAGGTAAGCGATAATGAAAGTTATCCTTTTTATATCTCGGGTGGTCTTTTAGAAGTACAACCACATTTAGTTACTATTTTAGCTGACACGGCAATTAGAGCAAAAGATATCGATGAAGCAGCAGCGCTAGATGCGAAAGCGAAGGCAGAAGAAGCTTTAACAGATAAGTCGGGTAAAATTGATTATGCATCCGCCCAGTCTCAATTGTTACAAGCAGTTATGCAATTGAGAACGTTAGATAGACTTAGAAAGCGTGGCGGAATATAGTAGAAAGGCTTATTAAGGGTAAGCCCAAACAAGTTATTCATTTTGAAAACCCGATAACGTAGATTGCGATATCGGGTTTTTTTGTTTACAAGGATTAGAAATGAAAATTATCACAATTATTTTAGCTGCAGGTAAGGGAACACGTATGTGCTCAGAATTACCTAAAGTACTTCATAAAATTGCTAATCGCCCTTTATTGCGTCATGTTTATGATATGTGTTATCAGTTGAATAATAATGCTATAAAAATTGTATATGGTCATGGAGCAAATTTGGTTAGAAACTCCTTAGCAGATATAGATGTTAGTTGGGTTGAACAAAAGCAACAGTTGGGTACAGGTCATGCAGTGCAACAGGTAAGTGATCAAATTCCAGATTCTGATATTGTATTAATACTTTATGGTGATGTACCTTTATTAAAGTTGGCTACTGTGAAGCACTTAATTGCAAATGTGAGTGACAAGACTCTTGCATTATTAACGGTTAATCTGAAAAATCCTCAGGGTTACGGCCGCATAGTACGAGATTCGACAGGAAAAGTAATCAAAATCGTTGAGGAAAAAGATGCTTCTATTATTGAGAAATTAATAGTTGAGGGTAATACTGGCATTATGGCTGTTCAAGGAGTTAAATTGAAAAAATGGCTGAATCAGTTAGGTAATCATAATGCACAAGGAGAATATTATTTGACTGATGTTATTGAAATGGCTGTTTCAGATGGAGTGGATATCTCAACCAGTCAACCAGAATCAGTTGATGAGGTATTGGGTGTTAATAATCGAATCCAATTAAGTTATTTGGAAAGAATTTATCAACAAGAGCAGGCTTATAGTCTAATGGAGCGTGGTGTGACATTGCTGGATCCAGCACGGTTTGATCTAAGAGGCTCAATTGTTGAGTTAGGTAAAGATATAGTGTGTGATGTAAACGTTATTATCGAGGGTGAAAACACTATTGGTAATAACGTCAATATTGGTGCCAATACTCATATTAAGAATTCAATAATTGGTGATAATGTAGAGATTTTGGCAAATTGTATAATAGAAAATTCTGTGGTTGGGCAGGGCAGTAAAATAGGACCTTATGCAAGATTACGCCCGGAAACTGTTTTGGCAGAAAATGTCCACATTGGAAATTTTGTAGAACTTAAAAAATCAACGGTAGCTGAATTCAGTAAAATAAACCATCTTAGCTATATTGGTGATACAACAGTTGGTGCAAAAGTTAATATTGGGGCTGGGACTATTACTTGTAATTATGATGGAGTGAATAAATTTAGAACAATCATAGAGGATGGTGCATTTATTGGCTCAGATACTCAATTAATTGCGCCAGTCATAGTAGGTAAAAATGCCACAATAGGTGCAGGTTCAACAATCACAAAAGATAGTCCCGAAAATCAGCTGACTTTAAGCAGAGCGAAACAGATGACAGTTGCAGAATGGAAACGACCGGTAAAACTTGACTAAACTGATGTTGGGGTAGTGTTATGTTTGGAACATTTACTGAGGAAAAATAATATGTGTGGAATTGTTGGCGGAATAGCGCAGCGTAATATAGTGCCTATCTTATTAGAAGGTTTAAAGCGATTGGAATATCGTGGTTACGATTCAGCGGGTCTGGCGGTTATTAAAGACAATGTTATATATAGGAAAAGGGAGTTGGGTAAAGTTAAAGGACTTGAGGAGTTATTGTTAGCAGATCCTATTTCTGGCAATATTGGTATAGCTCACACTCGCTGGGCAACCCATGGGAAACCCAGTACAGAAAATGCTCATCCACATCTCTGCAGAGATAAGGTGGCTGTCGTTCATAATGGAATTATTGAAAATCACGAGCAGCTTCGCGATTCATTGATGACTAATGGCTATGAATTTACATCAGAAACAGATACGGAAGTTATTGTTCATGAGCTTCATCAAGCATTAGCGTCAGCTGACTGCTTGTTAACAGCAGTTAAGCAGACAATTAAGAAATTGGAAGGTGCTTATGCACTTGGGATTATAAGTACAACGGAACCTAAGACATTGGTAGCATGCAGGAAAGGAAGCCCGTTAGTTATAGGTGTAGGAATTGGGGAATATTTTATTGCATCTGATGTAGCTGCATTGCTTCCGGTCACGCAGCGGTTTATTTTTTTAGAAGATGGAGATATAGCTTCGATAAGTATTGATGAACTTATCATATATGATGTTAATGAACACATTGTCAATCGTCCAATCAAAGAAAGTCAATTAAGTGCTGATTCTATTGATAAGGGTCATTATCGCCATTACATGTTGAAAGAAATTTATGAGCAGCCTTTTGCCATCTCACAAGCACTTGAAGGACGGTTTATTAATAATCGTTTACAAGAAAGTTCTTTTGGACATAATGCCAGTGACGTTTTCGATAAAATAAAATCAGTACAAATTTTAGCCTGTGGTACCAGTTATCATGCTGGTTTAGTTGCCCGATATTGGTTCGAAAAATTAGCTCGAGTTCCTTGTAATATTGAAGTAGCTAGTGAGTTTCGTTATAGAAGTCCAGTATTAGATGAAGATACTTTAATAGTGACTATATCTCAGTCAGGTGAAACTGCAGATACACTTGCAGCACTTCAAGAAGCAAAAAAACTAGGCGCTAAATATTCTTTGGCCATATGTAATGTTTCAGAAAGCTCGTTGGTCAGAGAGTCAGATTTGGTGTTAATGACGCGTGCAGGTCCTGAAATTGGCGTAGCGTCAACCAAAGCATTTACTACACAATTAACAACTTTAATGTTATTGGTTATTGCTATAGGTAGGCGTTTTGCATTAACTGATGAAGTAGAGAAAAGAATTACTTCGGCATTATTTAATCTACCAGGAAAAATTGAATCAGTTTTAAAACTTGATAATGATATTAAATTATTAGCGGAACAGTTTGCCGAAAAGCAAAATGCCTTGTTTTTAGGGCGAGGAAGTCACTATCCAATAGCAATGGAAGGTGCTTTAAAGTTAAAAGAAATTTCTTATATTCATGCTGAAGCTTATCCGGCTGGCGAACTAAAGCACGGGCCATTGGCATTAATAGATGCCGATATGCCAGTTATTACTGTCGCGCCCAATAACAGTTTACTTGAAAAATTAAAGTCTAATATTCAGGAAGTAAGTGCAAGAGGCGGACAATTAATAGTATTTATGGATGAAACATTAGTCTCATCGTCTGATAACAACATACAAATTATTAAAGTACCGCAAGTTGAAAATGAAATTTCACCGATTATTTATACCATACCTTTGCAATTACTTTCTTACCACGTTGCAGTTTTAAAAGGCACTGATGTCGATCAACCAAGAAATCTGGCTAAGTCCGTTACAGTGGAATAAAATTTTGAAATTCGAAAATACGATTAGGAAATACTAAAGTTTCACTTCAAGTCATTTTGAATTATGGTTAAATAAAAATAGATTCTGACTTATGCAAGAATATATTCGATGAATGGTGTTGGAGGTTAGATGCGACTTTTATTAGTTGAAGATGATGAAATATTAGGTGATGGTTTGGTTGCAGGTTTAAAAATGGAAGGTTATGCGGTTGATTGGTTAACGAATGGAAAGCTTGCCGACGAAGCTTTAAAACTTAATAGTTATGAGTTGATTGTATTGGATCTTAACTTGCCGGATATGGATGGAATGACCATTCTACGTGCACTAAGAAGTCGTAAAGATGAGACGCCAGTGATGGTGTTAACCGCCAAAGATACTATTTCTGATCGGGTATTAGGTTTGGATAGTGGAGCGGATGATTTTGTTATTAAACCCTTTGAATTAGATGAGGTTTGTGCACGACTAAGAGCCTTGGCTAGAAGAAGTGAGGGAAGGAGTGCTCCAAATATTGAATATAAGGGTATTGTCTTAGATCCTGCATCGCATCAAGTTACGTTTAACGATGAAAAAATAGAACTATCACAAAAAGAATTTGAGATATTGAGTTTTTTAATGAGTAATATCGGTAAAGTTGTATCTCGTTCCAGGCTGGAAGAAAGTCTTTATTCTTGGGATTCTGATGTAGAAAGTAATACTGTTGAGGTTCATATTCATTATTTAAGAAAGAAACTTGATCCTGCACTTATTCGAACAGTCAGGGGAGTAGGTTATATTATTGATAATGAAGACGAGTAATGAAGTATTCTCTGCGACAATTACTGTTGGTTAGTTTGTTATCTGCCTCTATGCTTATCTGGGGTATTGCAGCTTATTTGAATTATAAAGTTACTCGTGATGAGGTTGCTAATTTATTTGATGCCGAATTGGCGCAATCAGCAAAAGTACTTAATGCTTTTGTAGAAAGTTTGGCTCGAGATGGTTCATTGTCTGGAAATTGGAGTCAAGAGCAGGAAAAAACTGATGAAATGTTGCGAACTTATGCATTAAATCGTAAGTTAAAAAACAAAAATGATCATCAGTTATGGCCTGAATATGATGTGTTATTACCACATTCTGAAAATCCCACTGTTTTTTCAGTTCATGAAACTAGTATTGACGAACAATTATGGCCTATATTTGATGGTTTGTTAAAAGCAAATGCCCTAGGTCATAAGTATGAAAGAAAAATTGCCTTTCAGTTATGGTCCCAAAAAAAAGGCTTAATGTTGAGGTCTGAAAGTGCTCCTAAATTTGCGTTCTCTTCTTCTGATCATGGTTTTAATGAAACCAATATTGATGGTCATGAGTGGCATGTTTTTAGTGTTACGAACGGAACAGGTGAGTATGTTATTCATGTAGGTCAGAAGGAAGAAATTCGCGCTGAATTAACAGATGAAATATCATCACAATTGGGTACTCAGTTTCTCGTAGGGCTCCCTTTTTTAGGGGTCGTTATATGGTTTATCGTAGGTCTTTCGTTGAAGCCTCTAAATAGATTGGAAAAGGCGTTGGCGAAGCGTGAGGCAAGTTATCTTAAACCGTTATCTACTAATAGATTGCCTAATGAAATTGTACCGGTCGTTAATGAAATTAATAACCTTTTCGTTCAGTTAGAGCGTGCTTTTGAGCATGAACGGCGCTTCACGGCAGATGCTTCACACGAATTAAGAACCCCTTTGGCAGGTTTGTTGACGCAGGCGCATGTTGCTTTAAGAACCACTGATGAGGAGGTTAGAAAGCAGGCGCTCTCCCGGATTAAGCAGGCAGTTAACAGAATGACCTATATGGTTCATCAATTACTGACTTTTTCTCGTATTGAATCTAATACAGAGTTTTTAACCAAACAAAATACCATGGTGAGTCGTGAGATTGTTCATGTTATCGCTGAATTGGAACCAGAAGCACATAAAAAACAAATTGTTATTGAGTTTGTTGAAGATAATGCCATTCCTGTATTGGTCAATGGGCCCTTGGTTGCAATTCTACTGAGGAATATTATTGACAATGCTATCAAATATACACCAGCTAAAGGTAATGTCTTAATAACGGTCTCTGGGCTTGAGAGATTTTTAGAGATATGTGTTGAGGATTCGGGTCCTGGAATAGCACCTGATCAGTATGAAAAATCATTGGAGCGTTTTCATCGTTGTGTTGAAACAGCAAACAGAGTGAAAGGAACCGGTTTGGGATTTTCTATTGTTGATCGTATTGCAGCGATTCATAATGCCGACTTGGTTTTAGGGGTATCTCAATTTGGTGGTTTGAAAGTGACGGTATTATTTCCCTTGCCAATAAAACCGGTCGATCAGTCATGGCAAAAGAAATTAAGTTTTTTTCATATCAGAAAAAGTAATTAATATGCCTATAAGCACTGATTAATAAACTATTATAGAATCAGGTTCATCGATAATTGGATTAAACAGGGTGCCGATGCCTTCAATTTCAATTCTGACGATTTGTCCAGATTTCATATAACCTCGTGGTTGCATTTTTACGCCAACACCGCTTGGTGTTCCTGTGGTAATTACATCACCAGGATTCAAGGTCATGGCTTGTGATAAATAAGCAATCATTTCATAGCAATTAAAAATCATTTGTCGCGTATTGGCATCTTGTCTTAGTTCATCATCAATCCATGTTCTAATGGACAGATTATGAGGATCAGTAAGTTCATCAGGGGTTATAATCCAAGGGCCTATTGGACCGCAGGTATCAAAAGATTTGCCAATCATCATTGTAGGTGAGTGCATTTGCCAGTCACGTACTGAAACATCATTAGCAATTGTAAATCCAGCGATCACTTGATGAGCCATATCTATAGACACATAACGACAACGTTTGCCGATAACAAAAGCCAGTTCGCCTTCATAGTCGAGTTTATCGGATATTTTAGGTTTGTGAATGGCATCACCACAGCCAATAACACAGCTGCTTTGTTTGGTAAAAAAGCTGGGATATTTAGGTTGTTCACGCCCGGTTTCAGCGATATGGTCAGCATAATTTAGACTAATGCCCAGATATTTTTCGGGTCTGGGAACAGGTGCGTTTAGCTTGATCTCATTTAGGGCCATAACTGCATTGCCTTTATTAATGAGGTTTTGCATTGCAAAGAGTGCTTTGGGGCCGGCAGAAAGAAATTTGATCATTGAATCAGGAATCTCAGGGCAACCTAGGCTATCAATAATGGTGTCGTTGATTACTGCGCCTACACGTGTCAGATTGTTATGGGTAAAGGTCACTAGTTTCATCGATTGTGAATCCTGTATTATGTTTGCTGTGGTTGTTTTATAACGAAGATCAGACTGTAAAAAAAAGATATAATATACAATTTTACGTAGAGGAACAGAATATGAACGAAAACTGGATTGCTCCTTCCATTCTTTCAGCCAATTTTGCCAAATTAGGTGAGGAAGTTGATAGAGTTTTAGCTGATGGTGCTGATGTGGTGCATTTTGATGTCATGGACAATCATTTCGTGCCCAATTTGACTATTGGACCTTTAGTGTGTGAAGCCTTAAGAAAACATGGTGTTACTGCACCGATTGACGTACATTTGATGGTTGAGCCGGTTGATAGATTGATTCCCGATTTTGCCAAAGCCGGTGCTAGTATTATCACTTTCCATCCTGAAGCTTCTGTACATATTGATCGTACATTACAATTAATTAAGGATTGCGGTTGTCAGGCTGGATTGGTTTTTAATCCTGGAACGCCATTACACTATTTGGATTACGTAATGGACAAATTGGATATGATTTTGTTAATGTCAGTTAATCCAGGATTTGGTGGCCAATCATTTATTCCATCTGCGTTAGATAAATTACGTCAAGTTAGAAAAAGAATTGATGACAGCGGTTTAAATATTCGATTAGAGATTGACGGTGGCGTGAAAACTGACAATATCCGTTCAATTAAAGCAGCTGGTGCTGATACATTTGTTGCTGGATCAGCAATTTTTAGTCAGCCAGACTATAAAAAAGTCATTGATGAAATGCGTGCAGAATTGGCATTGGCTCGATAAGCGATGGTAGTTCAGTGCGACTAACATTTGCCTTAATTCATGGATGGTTTTGCATTAATTTTTGATAAAAAGCTATTTGTGAGGCAAGAGGTCGCCTACTATAAGATTAAAAGTACCTAAGATTTTTGCCAAACTTAATCAGTACGTTGAATAACACTATGACCGCAGAACAATTTAATCAATATGCCTTTCAAGGTTACAACCGTATTCCGGTTAGCCGCGAAGTTTTAGCTGATTTAGATACGCCCTTAAGTGCGTATTTAAAATTAGCTGATGGCGCGTATTCCTATTTATTTGAATCGGTTCATGGTGGTGAACAGTGGGGACGATATTCCATTATAGGATTGCCTTGCAAAACGGTTGTTAAAATTAATGGCAAGCAAATTCGGGTACAAAAAGATGGAGAATTGCTGGAAACTTTAATTCATGACAACCCACTGGTCTGGATTGAGCAATTCACACAGCGTTATAAAGTGCCTGATTTAGCAGATTTGCCGAGATTTAATGGTGGTTTAGTGGGTTATTTTGGTTATGAAACCATTCGTTATATTGAGCCAAGATTAAAGGGAATAGAAAAGCCTGATCCATTGGGTTGTCCAGATGTTTTATTAATGGTATCAGAAGAAATATTAGTGTTTGATAACCTATCAGGAAAAGTATTGCTACTAACTCATGCCAATCCTGAAGAGGTCGATGCTTATAACCGAGCGTTAGCACGTCTATCGGATTTGGCGGAGCAGTTACGCGAAATACAAGCCAAGCCGAAAAAAAATGCTAAGCCTTGCAAAGTTGAAGAAGCAGATTTTATTTCTGGTTTTACGCAACAAGGTTTTGAAGATGCCGTTTTAAAAGCCAAGGATTACATTACTGACGGCGATATTATGCAAGTCGTTTTATCTCAACGTCTGTCGATTCCTTATAATGCGTCGCCGTTAAACTTATACCGTGCTTTGCGTTGCTTAAATCCATCGCCGTACATGTTTTATCTTAATTTGGATGATTTTCATATCGTTGGATCATCGCCGGAAATTTTGGTTAGATTGGAAGATAATACAGTTACAGTGCGTCCGATTGCCGGAACACGTCGCCGTGGTATGACGCCTGAGCAAGATATTGCGCTTGAGCACGAATTATTAGCAGATCCAAAAGAACTGGCGGAACACTTAATGCTAATTGACTTAGGTCGCAATGATGCAGGTCGTGTTGCTGAAATAGGGTCGGTGCAATTGACTGATAAAATGGTTGTTGAACGTTATTCTCATGTTATGCACATTGTTTCAAATGTCACAGGAACATTGCAACAAGGTAAAAATGCTTTTGATGTATTGGCGGCAACTTTTCCAGCAGGAACGGTGAGCGGTGCTCCAAAGATACGTGCTATGGAAATTATTGATGAACTTGAACCTGTAAAGCGGGGTATTTATTCCGGTGCTGTCGGTTATATTGCCTGGTCTGGAAATTTGGATACAGCCATTGCTATTAGAACCGCGGTTATTAAAGATAACATGCTGCATATACAAGCAGGTGCCGGTATCGTTTATGATTCTGTACCAAGAAATGAATGGGATGAAACCATGAACAAAGGTCGCGCTATCTTCCGTGCCGTCAGTATGGCGGAAGCAGGTTTGGAAGGAGAGCAGGTATGAGTGCAGTAAAAGTGGTTATGGTCGATAACTACGATTCGTTTACTTATAATCTGGTTCAATATTTCGGCGAACTGGGTGCAGATGTTACGGTTGTTCGAAATGATCAGGTGACTGTAGCAGATATAGAAAAATTGGCACCGGATAAAATTGTTATTTCTCCTGGCCCTTGCACGCCTAAGGAGGCCGGAGTATCAGTTGAAGCTATTTTAAAATTTGCCGGAAAATATCCGATTCTGGGTGTTTGTTTAGGTCATCAAAGCATCGGTTATGCCTTTGGTGGTCATGTTATTCATGCTAAACATATTATGCATGGTAAAACTTCATTGATTCATCATCATAATTTTGGTGTGTTTAAAAACTTGTCCAATCCGTTTACAGCTACTCGTTATCATTCTTTGGTTATTGAACAGGCGTCTTTACCTGATTGTCTTGAAGTTACGGCTTGGACAGAAAATGAAAGCGGAGAATTGGACGAGATTATGGGTGTCAGGCACAAAACCTTGGATATAGAAGGGGTTCAGTTTCACCCGGAATCCATTTTGACCGAACATGGACATGATTTGTTAAGGAATTTTTTGGAAAGGTAATCTAACCGATAATGGATATACAACAAGCCTTACAAAAAGTACTTAGCAAGAAAGATCTCGCTATTGATGAGATGCGTGATGTTATGCGTCTTATCATGACTGGAAAAATTACGGAGGCACAGCTTGCTGGGTTTTTAATAGGATTGCGTTGTAAAGGTGAAACGATTGACGAGATAACTGCCGCTGTTGAGGTGATGCGGGAGTTGGCCAGCAAAGTAATAATCAACGGCCAGTATGTCATTGATACTTGCGGTACAGGCGGTGATGGTGCTAACACCTTCAATATTTCCACTACCTGTGCTTTTGTAGTCGCAGCAGCGGGAGCACAGGTTGCCAAGCATGGCAATCGATCGGTATCCAGTAGTTGTGGTAGTGCAGATTTGCTTGAAGCTGCGGGTGTTAATCTGGATTTGAGTGCCGAACAAGTTGCGCAGTGTGTTAATGAAATTGGCGTCGGATTTTTATTTTCACCCAAGCATCATGGTGCGATGAAGCATACTATTAAAGTACGAAAAGAAATGGGGGTTAGAACCTTGTTTAACTTATTGGGTCCCTTATCTAACCCGGCTGGCTCACCCAATCAGTTAATAGGCGTGTTTGCAAAAGAGTGGGTTGTACCAATTGCGCAGGTATTAAAAAAACTGGGTAGCCAACATGTTCTCGTTGTACATGCTGATGATGGTTTGGATGAAATCAGTATTGCATCAGATACTACGATTGCTGAACTTAAAGCCGGAGAAGTTTTTACATATACAATTTCGCCTGAGCAGTTTGGTTTTAAGCGAACCAATCTTAATGAGTTGGCAGTTATCGATGCTGAATCAAGTTTAGTGATGGTGAACTCGGTATTAGATAATAAGGCTGGATCTGCTAGAGATATTGTCATTTTAAACGCAGGCGCTGCGATTTATGCAGCAAATATTACTGATTCTTTGGCGACAGGTTTCGAAAAAGCTGCCCAAGTTATCGCCAGCGGTGCTGCAAGAGCTAAATTCGATGCATTAATTGCTTATTCCAAAATTTTATAATAATAAATTAAAAATGACTAACACACCTGATATTCTAAAAATTATTTTGGCAAAAAAAGCGGAAGAAGTAGCCAGACGCAAGTCTGGTATTTCTATAGCCAATCTTGAAGAGATAGCCTGTGCCGTGGAGCGTCCACGTGGTTTTTATAATGCTATTCAATATAAGGTGTTGGCAAAAAAACCAGCGATTATTGCTGAAATTAAAAAAGCATCACCCAGCCAAGGCGTGATTAGGGAAAATTTTCAGCCGGTACTTATCGGCCAAGATTACGCTATGAATGGTGCTACTTGTTTGTCAGTGTTAACTGATAAAGAATTTTTCCAGGGATCGGAAGCATATTTGCAAATGGTTAGGGAGCGTTGCCCACTTCCGGTCCTTAGAAAAGATTTTATGATTGATGTTTATCAGGTTTATGAAGCGAGAGCTTTGGGTGCAGATTGTATCTTGCTGATAGTAGCGGCGCTAGAAGATGATTTAATGCGCGTGTTAGCAGATACCGCCAAAAAACTAGGCATGGATGTATTAGTTGAAGTTCATGACGCCGAGGAGTTGCAAAGAGCGCTTAAACTGGATACCAAATTAATAGGTATTAACAATCGTAATTTACGTACTTTTGAAACAGCACTCCAAACAACGTTGGATTTAAAACAGCAAATTCCGGAAGATCGTATTGTTATCACCGAAAGTGGCATTCATACTTCTGATGATGTGAAACTTATGCGGGATAATAATGTTTATGCATTTCTAGTTGGCGAAGTATTTATGCGGTCTGAAAGTCCGGGTAAAAAAATGCGCGAATTGTTTGCTTTGTAAGGTTTAACCAGTGGTTGGAAACCTATATATCATGGCAGATAGCGGGAAAATTTAAGTTCTTGTTAGTTGGGTTTTTTGAAAATATTGTTAGAGAAGGTGTTTTCTTCGATTTCTTCAGATAATAGTAAGTCATTTTCATCAAGAGTATTGGTGTTTTCAGTACTTAGCTTGATCATTAATCGCACTTCGTTTCTTGAATCTGCTGAATTTAATGCATCATCGTAACTAATTTTTCCAGTTACGTACAAATCGTAGAGTGCCTGGTCAAAAGTTTGCATGCCTTGTTCACGTGAATTTTTTATCAATTCTTTTAGCTTATGAATTTCACCTTTACGGATAAAATCTTTAGCTAATGGTGTATTAATGAAGATTTCAACGGCCGGATAACGACCTTTGTCATCAGATCGTTTAATTAATTGTTGAGCAACTATTCCTTTGAGATTTAGGGATAAATCCATTAATAATTGATTATGCATTTCTTCAGGAAAAAAGTGCAAAATGCGATCCAATGCTTGGTTGGCATTGTTTGCGTGGAGTGTAGAGAGGCATAAATGTCCTGTTTCAGCAAAAGTAATCGCGTTTTGCATAGTTTCACGGGTTCTAATTTCACCAATTAGGATCACATCAGGCGCTTGACGCAATGTGTTTTTTAAAGCCACCTCATAAGATGCAGTATCAATGCCTACTTCTCGTTGAGTGATAATACAACCTAAGTGTGGATGTTGATACTCTATTGGATCCTCAATAGTAATGATATGACCATTGCTGTTTTGGTTGCGATGCTTGATTAAGGCAGCTAATGAGGTCGATTTTCCTGTGCCGGTGGCTCCCACAAAAAGAATGAGGCCACGTTTTTCCATGATCATCTCTTTTAAAATTATTGGTAAATGTAATGATTCTGCATCAGGTATTTCGTTTGCAATACGCCGCATAACCATTCCGGCGCAATCTCGCTGAGTAAATACACTAACTCTGAATCTTCCAAAATCGGGTATGCCGATTGCAAACTGGCATTCTTTGGTGCTCTCAAATTCGTCTTTTTGTTTTTGATTCATAATGCTTAAGACAATTTCTAAAGCTTGGTCTGCAGTTAGAGGTATTTTTGAGGTTTCAATGATTAGGTTATCAACTTTAATGGAAGGCGCTCTCCCTGCCGTTATGAATAAATCGGAGGCTTTTTTCTGATCCATCAGCGTAAATAATGCGTTAAAATTCAATGTACTACCTCAAATAAATACATCTTTGTTAACGGCTTTAGTCATGGCTATCTTCGAACTAATCAAACCTTTGTCAACCAGTTCTTTTAAATTTTGATCTAAGGTTTGCATTCCGTCTTTACGTCCGGTTTGTATTGCGGAATACATTTGTGCCACTTTTGCCTCCCGAATTAGGTTTCTGATGGCGGATGTTCCTACCATGATTTCATGTGCAGCTATTCGCCCACCACCGACTTTTTTCAAGAGTGTTTGAGAAATAACACCTTGTAAAGATTCAGATAACATGGATCGAATCATATCTTTTTCAGCAGCAGGGAAGACATCGATAATACGGTCGATAGTTTTTGCTGCTGAGGTTGTATGTAATGTTCCAAATACAAGGTGGCCTGTTTCTGCAGCAGTTAACGCTAAGCGTATGGTTTCCAAATCTCGCATTTCACCCACCATGATGACGTCAGGATCTTCACGAAGTGCTGAGCGTAATGCTTCGTTAAAGCCATGAGTGTCACGATGGACTTCGCGTTGATTAATCAATGATTTTTGGCTTTCATGAACAAATTCGATGGGGTCTTCAACTGTTAGTATATGTGCATAATCATTACAATTAATATGATTGATCATTGCTGCTAGTGTAGTTGATTTACCTGACCCTGTTGGGCCGGTAACTAAGATAAGTCCGCGAGGTTTTCTGGTTAGTTCTTCAAAAAATGGCGGTGCTGCGAGGTCTTCCAGTGATAACACCTTTGAGGGAATAGTTCTGAAAACACCTGCTGCCCCTCGTTCCTGATTAAATGCATTGACACGAAATCGTGCAATACTAGGCAACTCAAAGGAAAAGTCGGTTTCTAAAAATTCTTCATAATCTCGACGCTGTTTGTCATTCATTATGTCATAAATTAAAGCATGCACTGTTTTATGATCAAGAACAGGTAAATTAATTCGCTTAATATCACCATCAACTCGTATCATTGGTGGTAGGCCGGCGGATAAATGTAAATCCGAGGCTTTATTTTTTACTGAGAAAGTGAGTAACTCTGTAATATCCATTAGATTCTCTGGTAAAGTAACTAATAAAAACAACTTACTTATTGATACCATAGTGCAACTCTGCGGTTTTTTGAAGAGTCTGTGAAAAATAATAAGAATAAACGCCACTTTGATAATTTCTCGACATCCATGATAAGGACTAAATTAAAGCGCTTGCTTGCTCAGATAAGGCAGGCTGAAGTAGCTTATAACCGTAAAGAAGGCTCGGTATTATTATTGGCAGTAAGCAAAACCAAAACAGCTATAGAGATCGCTCAAGCCTATAGTGCGGGACAGCGACATTTCGGTGAAAATTATTGTCAAGAGGCCTTAAAAAAACAGCGCGAATTAGGCGCATATGATATTACTTGGCACTTTATTGGCCCCATTCAATCAAATAAAACCAAATTAATTGCAGAGCATTTTGCTTGGGTGCACAGTGTAGACAGTTTGAGAATTGCTAAACGTCTTAGTGATCAACGCCCAGAGTCATTGCCAGCATTAAATATTTGCATACAAGTAAATATCAGTGGTGAGCAAAGTAAGTCCGGTATTGCTCTTGGTGAATTACAAGAACTTTGTGAAGCCGTAGCGGCATTACCTAATATAAAACTGCGCGGGGTCATGGCGGTTCCTTTAACTGAAGACGACTTTGAATGCCAACGAAAACCTTTTAGAAGTCTTTATCAAGCTGTTATAAAGTTGACCAATTATGATTTAGATACCTATTCATTTGGCATGAGTGGGGATTTAAACGCTGCGATTGCTGAGGGTTCTACTGTGGTAAGAATTGGTACCTCATTATTTGGTAATCGAGGATAGTAGATTATGCGTTTTCTTTGTGTGCTCGGTCTTGTGGTTGTTTCAATTGTTGAGATTGGCCCTATTCCGATTACCCCGATACTTTTAATTTGGATTGTTGTGTTTAGGCCTATATGGTTTTACCAATTTGTAAATAAGATATATGGAAAAGAAGATAGTTAAAGTT
Source organism: uncultured Methylococcaceae bacterium (assembly GCA_903908165.1). GTDB lineage: Bacteria > Pseudomonadota > Gammaproteobacteria > Methylococcales > Methylomonadaceae > Methylobacter_C. Next base: position 55,892 of record CAIVQX010000078.1, read on the forward strand.
AAAGGTATTAATAGGTATGGAGTGGTGTTTAGTTCGGTTTTAGTTTGGGCGATCCATATTGGTGCGTTTTTTGTTGTTATAGTCAGTTTAATTAGGAGTTTTGGAAGTGAACATAGTATTTGCGATGATTGGTCTACAAATTGCTTAAAAAATATAAACTTTTAATCTTAAAATGATTGGTTAAAAATTATGTATAAAAGGATATTGGACAATCTTAATACTGCAATTTTATTATTCGATAGTGAGTTAAGACTTACTTTTATAAATCCGACAGGAGAGATCTTGTTGGCTGATAGTTCATATCACTTGGTAGGGCAAAGTGCAGACGAATTATTTAAGTATTCTGATCCCGCTATGCTTAATAATATAAAACAATCTTTAACTATGGCAGAGCCTCTGATTGATAGGGCGCTAACATTAAGTCGCACAAGTCATAATGTGACTATCAACTTCAGTGCGACCCCTTTGGTAGTTAACGAGCGGGTTAGTGAAATATTGGTTGAGCTTCAGCAGGTTGATAATCACTTGCGAATATCGAAAGAAGAGCAATTATTAACGCAACAAAATACAGCTCGTTTATTAGTTAGAGGATTGGCACATGAAATAAAAAACCCCTTGGGTGGATTGCGAGGTGCAGCCCAACTATTAGATATGGAGTTACATGATCCGGAGCTTAAAGAATATACGCAGATCATTATTGATGAATCAGATCGCCTACAAGTCTTAATGGATAGAATGTTAGGACCTAATAAATTACCCAATAAAAATGCGCTCAATATTCATGAGGTTTTAGAAAGAGTAAGGCAATTGGTTCAAGTTGAGTCTACAGGCGGACTTGTTATTGAAAATGATTATGATCCTAGTATTCCTGAAATTTATGCAGATAAAGATCAACTTATTCAAGCTATTTTAAATATTGCAAGGAACGCTTTACAGGCAATGGAAGGGAAAGGTCGTATTATTTTTAAGACACGGATATATCGGCACATTAATGTGGGGCATAAGCATTACAAATTAGCTGTTAAATGCGACATTATTGATAATGGGCCAGGTATAGATGCCAATATGATGAGTCAAGTATTTTATCCTATGATAACAGGGAGAGCTGATGGTACTGGGTTGGGTTTATCAATTGCTCAGGCCTTGATAACTCAAAATAATGGATTAATTGAGTGTAATAGTGAGCCTGGAAAAACGGTTTTTTCAGTGTTATTGCCTATGGGGGTAGACAATGACTAGGTCTGATAGGGTTTGGATAGTTGATGATGATAAGTCGATACGCTGGGTTGTTGAAAAAGCGTTGCAAAAAGCTGGAATAATTACTCGTAGTTTTGTTGCTGGAAAGGATTTATTAACGGCTTTGGAAAACGATTTACCTGATGCACTTATAACTGATATTCGAATGCCTGGTATGGATGGCTTGGAGTTATTAGAGAAAGTTCAGGGGAGTAATCCAAATTTGCCGGTTATTGTGATGACTGCTCATTCTGACTTGGAAAGTGCGGTGTCAGCATTTCATGGCGGTGCTTTTGAATATTTACCTAAACCTTTTGATATTAAAGAGGTAGTAAGCCTTGCGCAACGCGCTTGTATTCACGGGCGACAGCATCAGGATGATTCGTCATTTGTTGTGTTAGCAACTAGTGAGCCAACGCCAGAAATCATAGGTGAAGCTCCTGCAATGCAAGAGGTTTTCAGAGCAATAGGTCGACTCGCTCGATCTCATATTACTGTTCTTATTAATGGCGAGTCTGGAACGGGTAAGGAGTTGGTTGCTAAGGCCTTACATCGACATAGTCCTAGAAAAAACAATCCTTTTATAGCCCTGAACATGGCGGCTATTCCTAAAGACTTGATGGAATCGGAGTTATTTGGGCATGAGAAAGGTGCGTTTACTGGCGCTCAATTAAGGCGAGCTGGTCGTTTTGAGCAAGCCAATGGTGGGACGTTGTTTCTTGATGAGATAGGCGATATGCCTGCAGAACTGCAAACACGCTTATTGAGAGTATTGGCGGACGGTGAGTTTTATCCAGTCGGGGCGCATCTTGCTATTAAAGTTGATGTACGTATTATTGCAGCTACACATCAAAATCTCGAAATATTAGTTGAACAAGGTCGCTTTCGAGAAGACTTGTTTCATCGTTTAAATGTTATCCGTATCCAGATTCCTGCTCTACACGAACGTAAAGAAGATATTCCTTTGTTATTACGTCATTTTTTGCAGCAGGCGGCTACTGAATTAGGTGTTGAAAATAAAATTTTAAGCGCGGAAGCTGAGATACATTTGAGTCAGTTAGATTGGCCAGGAAATGTAAGACAATTAGAAAACGCCTGTCGATGGTTAACGGTAATGGCGTCAAGTCGAGAAGTTCAGTTACATGACTTACCTCCTGAGTTGCTAAATACTGTGGCGACAAAACAGGTTGGAGGAACAGGCGATTGGCAATCTTTGCTTAGAAATTTTATAGATCATCAATTGCAGACAAAAGAAGAGTTAATTGCAAAACAAGTTATCCCAGATGTTGAAGCTATTTTAATTAAAGCCGCCTTGGGTTTTACTCACGGTAGGCGCCATGAAGCAGCGATTTTATTGGGTTACGGTCGAAATACGCTTACTCGTAAAATAAAAGAGTTGGGTATTGAAGAGTAGTTTTGGATGTAAATTGTTTAGCAATCCATATTTTATGGGTTGTCTTAAGGGAGAATAAAATATTAAATTTTAGTCACCTCACCTATCAACTGAAAAATTTCCTCTGTGGACATTAATTAATGACTCAGTAATGTTAAGTGAGAGCTTCATATATGGCTCTAATTGCCCTCACCCCACCAATTTATATACATGCACCATAATGATACGCAAAATAAGCCACATGTCTATTATGGTGCATATATTCAGAGTATTTAATTGAATAAACCAATCATTCTTAATCCACGTTAAAAAATTTTTATATTTACTCAGTCATAGATCGTTGGGTGTGATTGATATCGTAGTTTAATAAATGCACATTTTTTCTTTATAAAAAGTCGATTAGATTAAACAAAAAGAGCAATTGGCACGGTCCATGCTTAAAGTATTATTGAGTCGTTATTTTAAAATGGGAGAAAATCAAATGAAATTGATAACAGCAATTGTTAAACCTTTTAAGTTGGATGATGTCCGCGAGGCACTTTCAGAGATAGGTGTATCGGGTGTTACTGTAACTGAAGTAAAAGGTTTTGGTCGTCAAAAGGGTCACACTGAGCTCTATCGTGGAGCCGAATATGTTGTGGATTTTTTACCGAAAGCTAAAGTTGAAGTAGCTGTCGCAGATCAGTTAGTTGGTCAGGCGATTGAAGTTATTACTAAAGCAGCTAACACTGGAAAAATTGGTGATGGTAAGATTTTTGTAGCCAATTTAGAGCAGGTTGTCCGAATTCGTACCGGTGAAACCGGCGATGAAGCACTTTAATAGTTATAAGGGGGAATGATGAAACATTTATTAAACAGCTTTATTCTGTTTGCTTTGTTGGGTTTTGCAGGGTTTGTATTTGCTGAGCCTGCAGTGGTAGTGACGCCATCGATTAATAAAGGTGATACTGCTTGGATGATTGTGGCAACAGTACTTGTCATTTTAATGGTAATACCAGGATTGGCATTATTTTACGGTGGCATGGTTCGCGCAAAGAATATGCTGTCAATATTAATGCAAGTATTTGTAATTTTTTCAATGATGGCAATATTGTGGGCTATTTATGGATATAGTGTTGCATTTACAGAGGGTAATCCTTTTATTGGCGGGCTTAGTAAGCTTTTCCTTATTGGAATAACACCTGATTCAATGGCGGCCACTTTTAGTAAAGGCGCTTATATTCCGGAGTATATTTATGTGGCATTCCAGCTTACGTTTGCTGCTATAACCCCCGCATTGATCATAGGGGCATTTGCTGAACGGGTAAAATTCTCAGCTATATTAATTTTCATGTTTATTTGGTTTACGTTTGCTTATCTGCCAATGGCTCACATGGTTTGGTATTGGGCAGGCCCTGATGCATATACTGACGCAGCGGCTGGAACTACAGCAGGTGCGACTGCAGGCTTTTTATTTCAAAAAGGTGCTTTGGATTTTGCAGGAGGTACTGTTGTTCATATTAATGCTGGTATAGCAGGATTAATAGGCTGTTTGATAGTTGGGAAACGTATTGGCTATAAAAAAGAATCGCTTGCTCCACACAGTGTCACTATGACCATGATTGGAGCTTCCTTGTTATGGGTAGGTTGGTTCGGATTTAATGTGGGCTCAAACCTTGAGGCAAATGGTCTTTCAGGCTTGGTGTTTATTAATACTTTACTTGCTAGTGCGGCTGCTACATTGGCCTGGAGTGGAGCAGAATGGATTATTCGAGGTAAGCCTAGTATGTTAGGTGGTGCATCAGGTGCTATCGCCGGATTGGTTGCTATTACACCTGCTTGTGGATGGGCGGGTCCAATGGGGTCTATTGTATTGGGATTGGTAGCTGGTATTGCTTGTTTTGTTGCCGTTACCAGTTTGAAAAGCCTGTTGGGTTATGATGATTCATTGGATGCATTTGGTGTGCATGGTGTTGGTGGAATTATTGGTGCTTTGGGAACGGCTGTAGTTGCAAGTCCTGCTTTGGGTGGTACAGGTGTTTGGGATTATGTCGCTAACGGTGTAGCTGAATACAGCATGTCTACTCAATTAATCAGTCAAGCTTGGGGAGTTGGTGTGTGTTTAGTTTGGTCTGGGGTAGTTTCTTTCATAGCATTCAAGTTAATTGATATGGTAATTGGTTTGCGCGTTAGTGAAGAGGCTGAGCGTGAAGGGCTTGATATTTCAGAGCATGGCGAGACGGCATACCACATGTAGTTTCAAAACTTAGTGGTAAGCATAACGGGAGCTTTAAGCTCCCGTTTTTGTTTCTACGATATAGTTAAGCTCCATTTTCATTATCATATTAAGCTTTGTTAGTGTTAATGAAAAATAGAATATTTTTTAGCCTTGTAGTTTGGTTTTTAACATTTTATTTACTTCCGCGGGGTTAGCTTTACCCTGCATTTCTTTCATCACTTGTCCAACAAAAAAAGCGAATACCTTATCTTTTCCACTACGGTATTGTTCAACTTGGCCTACATTTTCGGCAATGATTTTATCGATAATGGTTTCAATTGCACCTGTGTCGGTAATTTGTTTTAACCCTTTTTCAGCAATAATGTCATCTGCTACTGAGGAAGATTGCCAAAGTGCTTCAAACACTTGTTTAGCGATTTTTCCGGAAATAGTATTGTCACTGATGCGAGCCAATAGTCCCGCCAATCGTATGTCGCTGACGGGCGAATCGGTAATTTCCAAACCTGCTTTATTGAGTGCGGCAGAAAGATCGCCAGTTATCCAGTTTGCGCAAAGTTTTGCTTCGCAACCGGATAGCTTAACTACGGTTTCGAAATAATCAGCCAATTGGCGTGAGCTAGAAAGAATTGTTGCAGTTTCATCATCCAAGTTATAAGCTGTTTTAAAGCGTTGTTTTTTAGTATCGGGCAATTCTGGTAATTTGGCTTTTATTTGTGCTTTAAAGTCTTCATCAATGCTAACCGGCAATAAATCTGGGTCAGGAAAATAGCGATAATCATTAGCTTCTTCTTTGCTACGCATGGAGCGTGTTTCATCTTTTACCGAATCATATAAGCGGGTTTCTTGAATAACTTTACTGCCATTTTCTAGTAGTTCAATTTGTCGCTCAATTTCATAATTAATGGCTTTTTCTACAAACTTGAATGAGTTGATGTTTTTAATTTCCGCACGCGTACCAAATTCTGTTTGACCTTTGGGACGTATCGAAACATTTGCATCACAGCGAAAAGAACCTTCTTGCATATTGCCGTCACAAACGCCAAGATAGCGAACCAATTCATGAAGCTTTCGCATATAGGCAACAGCTTCTTTGGCAGAGCGCATATCAGGTTCAGAGACGATTTCCAGCAGTGGGGTGCCGGCACGGTTCAAGTCAATACCTGTCAAGCCGTGGAAATTTTCATGTACTGATTTGCCTGCATCTTCTTCCAGATGCGCGCGCGTAATCCCAATCCGTTTAGTAATCCCATCAACGTTGATATCTAAATGGCCAGCTCCGATAATGGGAAGTTCCATTTGACTAATTTGATAACCCTTGGGCAAGTCGGGATAAAAATAATTTTTTCTGGCGAATACAGAATAGGGTGCAATGCGGGCTTCGATTGCCATTCCAAATGTCACTGCCATGTGTACGGCTTTTTCATTTAAAACGGGTAAAACTCCGGGCATTCCTAGGTCGATTGCGCAAGCTTGTGTATTAGGCTCTGCGCCATATGCAGTAGGAGCCCCTGAAAAAATTTTTGATTGGGTGGCCAGTTGAGCGTGAATTTCCAGGCCGATAACAGTTTCCCATTCCATAATTATATCCTTACTCAAAACCTTTAGGTGTGTGTTGGTGCCAATCGGTGACATGTTGATACTGATGTGCAATATTTAACAAACGGTCTTCAGCAAAATAATTACCAATAATTTGTATGCCGACTGGCATGCCATCAACAAAGCCAGCGGGAATTGACATGGCTGGCAGGCCTGCCAAATTAATGGCAATGGTATAAATGTCTGATAAATACATTTCGATGGGATCGTCCATTTTATCGCCGATACCGAAAGCGGTAGTTGGTGTTACGGGACCCATAATGACATCGACTTTTGTAAAAGAATTTTTGAAGTCTTGACTGATCAAGCGCCTTATTTTCTGAGCTTTAAGGTAATAAGCATCGTAATAACCAGCAGATAAGGCATAAGTACCCATAAGTATGCGGCGTTTAACTTCCTTACCAAAACCTTCTCCCCGAGACCTAGTGTATAAGTCGGTTAAGTCGATTGGATTGTTACAGCGATAGCCATAACGCACACCATCGAAGCGTGATAGGTTTGCAGAGCATTCGGCAGGAGCAATTACATAATAAGCTGGAATAGCCAATTTAAGGGTGGGCATGGAAATCTCAATAATCTCAGCACCTAATTTACGATATTCATTAATAGCTGTTTCGAGTATTACTGCAACATCATTATTTAATCCTTCGCCAAAAAATTCTTTGGGTAAACCTATTTTTAAGCCATCAAGTGAGTTATTCAATCCTGAACAATAATTAGGTACAGGGATATTAACGCTGGTTGAATCTTTTTCATCAAATCCAGCCATGGCTTGCAATAATATAGCTGTATCTTCAGCATTACGTGCCATGGGGCCACCTTGGTCCAAGCTAGAGGCATAGGCAATCATGCCATAGCGGGATACGCGACCATAGGTTGGTTTTAAGCCGGTAATGCCACATAAAGCAGCTGGTTGTCTTATAGAACCGCCGGTATCTGTACCGGTTGCACAGACTGCTAAGCCTGCTGAAACAGCGACGGCTGAGCCACCTGAAGAACCGCCTGGAACCATGTTAATATTCCAAGGGTTTTTAACGGCACCGAAATGGCTGGTTTCATTTGATGACCCCATTGCAAATTCGTCCATATTCAGTTTGCCTAGCATTACCGCGCCTGCTTGATTAAGCTTTTCCACAACAGTTGCATTGTAAGGGGCAATAAAATTATCGAGCATTTTAGAGCCACAACTGGTTTTAATATTTAACGTGCAAAAAATGTCTTTTTGGGCAATGGGGATACCGGTTAGCAAGTCGGCCTTGTCGTTAGACAGTCGAAGGTCGGCATCTTTTGCATTTTGCAATGCAAGTTCTTCAGTGACAGTAATATATGCGTTAAGGTGATTATGCTGTTTTATGCGTTTCAAAAACGCCTGAGTCAATTCTATGCTAGAAAATTCACCTGTACGTAAGCCTTGGGCTAATTCTGTAAGTGTTTTAGTGTGCATTGTAGTGTATACCTCTTTTACTCGATCACTTTCGGTACTAGATAAAATCCGGCTTCAACTTGCGGTGCAATGGTCATAAATTCTTCACGATTGTTGTGTTCTGTAATTAAATCAGTTCTTAATCGTTGCATTTGATCCATTGGATGAGCCATGGGCTCAACATTATCAGTATTTAATTCACTCATTTGAGTCATTAAATCTAGCATACTAGATAGGTCTTTCGTATAAGATTCAATATCTTGCTGATTAATTCCTAGGCGCGCTAAATGTGCAATTTTGATGACATCATTTGCCGATAAGGGCATTTTATTCTCCGTTTTAGTGATCAGGTAAAGGTAAAAAATGCTCTATTTATTAGTTGCATCGTAAGCGTTTTGATTTTGGATCGAGTATTTGTATGCCTGATGTATATATTACTACAGAAATTATACTTATATCTTGCTCAAATACCCGTTTGATTGATAAAGTATTACTCTTTTTTTAGCTTTAAAGAAGGAAGCAGGTAAAAATGTTTAAAAGAATTCGAGGTCTTTTTTCCAATGACCTTTCGATCGATCTTGGAACTGCCAATACATTGATATACATTCCCGGGCAAGGCGTAGTGCTTAATGAGCCTTCTGTTGTTGCTATTAAAGAAGATAAGGTTCGCGGATCTAAATCTATCGCCGCTATTGGCGCAGATGCCAAGAAAATGTTAGGACGGACACCTGGTAATATTACCGCAATTCGACCGCTCAAGGATGGTGTTATTGCTGATTTTGCAGTCACTGAGCGAATGTTACGATTTTTTATTGAAAAGGTTCATAAGAAAAATCGATGGCTACGCCCAAGTCCACGTATTTTAATTTGCGTGCCATGTGGTTCAACTCAAGTTGAGCGTCGTGCTATTCGGGAGTCTGCTGCAATGGCAGGAGCTCGTGAGGTTTATTTAATCGAAGAACCTATTTCTGCAGCTATAGGTGCTGGTTTGCCAGTAGATGAGTCGTTAGGGTCAATGGTGCTTGATATAGGTGCAGGAACCTCAGAAGTTGCGGTTATATCAATAAATGGAATCGTTTATTCAAATTCTGTTCGTATTGGTGGAGATCGTTTTGATGAGGCCATAATTAATTATGTTCGCAGAAATTATGGGACTCTAATTGGTGAAGCAACTGCGGAAAGAATAAAGATGGAAATCGGCACGGCTTATCCAGGTAATGAAGTTAAAGAGATTGAAGTTAAAGGCCGTAATTTGGCTGAAGGTATTCCCCGAGCTTTTTCGTTAAACAGTAATGAGATATTGGAAGCATTACAAGAGCCTTTAACTGGTATCGTTGGTGCAGTAAAACTAGCACTGGAACAGACGCCGCCTGATTTGGGTTCTGATGTGGCTGAGAGAGGTATTTTTTTAACGGGTGGGGGCGCTTTATTGAAAGATATAGATCGTCTGTTGGCCGAAGAGACCGGTTTGCCTGTTCACATCGCAGAAGATCCATTAACCTGTGTTGCTAGGGGTGGTGGTATGGTTTTAGAAATGTTAGATAAGAAAGGTCTGTCAACTTTCTCATTGGAGTGATGCGGTTTAGAAATTTTTTATTTTGGCTGCGTCTAGAGATAAATTTCTAGTTTTGCACTGTCTTTTTTTATACGAGGCAACCCCATAAAACTTTTATTTGCCACCGGCCCATCAATCAATACCCGTTTACTGGTTGCAGTGATTGTTTCTGTTGCATTACTTTTATCGGAGCATAAAAGTTCAAAGATAGATGGGCTTCGTAGTACCTTATCCTTTTTTGTTGATCCGTTAAAATATCTGGTTGATTTGCCAAATGTTCTTGTTGAAAGAGCTAGCAACCTAATCAATTCGTATCAAGTTTTAAGAAAGGAAAATGAGTCATTACGAGAAGCTTATCTTATAAATCAAACTAAGATGCTTAAGTTTTCGGCTTTGGAAAACGAAAATATTCGTTTACGAGCTTTACTCGAAAACTCTTTTAAGTTGGGAGAGCAAGTGTTGGTGGCTGAATTATTATCAGTCAACATTGTTCCTTATGAGCATATTGTTGTAGTCAATAAAGGTACTCGTTTTGGTGTTCATCCACAGCAGCCCGTACTAGATTCAAATGGAGTTGTGGGTCAAGTATTTCGTGCACTCCCGTTTACCTCTGAAATCATGTTAATTACCGATCCTAATCATGCTATACCTGTTCAAGTTAACCGGAATGGTTTATTAACAATTGCCGTAGGTAGCGGTCAACTCAATCGACTTTTGTTACCTTACTTACCTAGTAATGCAGATATTCGTCCTGGAGATTTGTTGATTACGTCAGGTTTAGGGGGAACATTTCCGCAAGGTTATCCTGTTGCAGTTGTTGATGAATTTACCTCAGAACCATCCAAGGCTTTCTCTAACATTACCGCTACCCCAAAGGCATTATTAGATAGGAGCAGAGAATTAATGATTGTCTGGAGTAAGTCAATTCCTGTTCCACTTATTTCAAAACCAATAATAAATGAAGTGGAGATCAAGACGCGTGCAATTCAATAATTATGCTGGCTTCTTTCGTATTATCATAAGCTTGATTTTGGCTATGTGTTTAAGAATTGCTCCTTGGCCTGGGGATATGGCCGCTTTTAATCCTGATTGGGTGCTGCTTTTTCTTATTTACTGGGCATTAGCACAGCCTGAGCATGTGGGTATATTTCATGCCTGGGTATTCGGTATACTCGTTGATGTGTTAACGGGTCGATTATTGGGGCAATATGCATTAGCTTATTCAATTATTGTTTATATATGCCTCAAGTTGCACAAGCGTTTGCGACAGTTTCCATTTTTTCAACAGGGTTTATTTGTCTTTTTCTGTTTATTATTATCGCAATTGTTGCTTTTTTTCGTAAAAAACCTTCAAAGTCCGGCTCAGCTTCACGCTTCTTTCTGGTTGCCAGTCATTACGGGAACATTTTGTTGGCCAATTGTTTATGGTGTTCTGCGTTTTGTTCGTTTGTCACGTCGTTCTAATTAGGGCGCACTTCAACGTATGCCTGATATTTATTTTATTAAAGATCATTCAGTAGAGATTCGCCTTTTTTTAGGGCGTATCGTAGCTGCGATAATTGTTATCTTCATATTAACGACGGGTTTGATAATTCGTTTGATTTACTTGCAAATTGTTGGTAACGAACATTATTCATCGCTTGCAAAAGATAATAGTATCAAAATCGTACCTTTGGTTCCTACCCGCGGTATGATCTATGACCGGCATGGAAAAGTGTTGGCTGAAAATACCCCGTCTTACAGTTTGGAAATCATCCCCGAACAAGTTAAGAATATAGATGATACTTTACTTCGATTACAAAAATTGCTTGATATATCTAATGAGGAAGTTGAGCAATTTCAAAAATTGCGTAAACGTCAAAAACGTTTCGCAAGTACACCATTGTTGTTAGGTATGAGTGATGAGGAATTGGCAAAATTTGCTGTAGTCAGACCCTATTTCTCTGGTGTTGATATACACAGGCAATTAGTTCGTCATTATCCGTATAGCGATTTGGCTGCGCATGTTATTGGTTATGTGGGGCGTATTAATGAGACGGAATTAAAACAGTTGCCTATAGCAGAATACAGAGGCTCCTCTCATATCGGTAAGTTGGGATTAGAGTTTTCATATGAGAATGAATTGCACGGTAAAACCGGTTATGCGGAAATAGAAACTAATGTGCAGGCTCGACTTCTTAATACATTATATGAACTTAATCCAGAGCCTGGCGCTAATCTTTATTTGAGCTTAGATATTGATTTACAAAAAACCGCTTATGATGCCATGGCAGGGTTCAATGGTGCAGTAGTTGCTATTGATATAAAAACCGGTGGTGTTTTGGTATTCGTTAGTCGTCCAGGATTTGACCCAAATCCTTTTGTAATAGGGATAGCAAATGAAGCTTATCAAGCATTGCAGTCATCTGTAAATCAACCCCTTTATAATCGTGCTTTGCGTGGATTATATCCGCCAGGATCAACAATTAAGCCATTTGTTGCTCTTGCTGGTCTTGAGTATGAAGCAATTAGTGCAGAGCAAAAATTATATTGTCCTGGTTACTATCAATTACCTAGAGTGATTCATAAATATAGGGATTGGAAAAAAGGTGGGCATGGGGCGGTTGATTTAAATCAGGCTCTTACTGAGTCCTGTGATGTTTATTTTTACCGTTTAGCGGCTACGCTAGGTATAGATAATATGTACAATTTTTTAAAGAAATTTGGTTTTGGTGAAAAGTCTGGAATTGATTTGATTGGTGAGAAATTGGGATTATTACCGTCTCGGGAATGGAAGCGTGAGCAAAAAAATCAAGCATGGTATCCAGGTGAAACCCTAATAGCTGGGATAGGTCAGGGCTATCTTCAGGTTACACCATTACAATTAGCTAAGGCTACTGCGACGTTAGCAAATCAAGGAAAGGTTGTCACACCCTTTTTGGTAGATAAAACTGTTAGATTAAGAGGCGAACGAGCAGTATTTAATGTTGGTAATGATAATATTCCTCTTAATCCAATTAATGTTAATACGGTTATTGACGGTATGATAAATGTAGTTCATGGTGCTCATGGAACAGCAAAAGGCATTAATAAAAATATCAGTTATCAAATTGCGGGTAAAACGGGAACAGCTCAGGTTATGGGGATAAAGCAAGGTGCAAAATATAACGAAAATAATATAGACTTTAAGTTTCGTGATCATGCATTATTCATCTCCTTTGCGCCAGCAAATGATCCTAAAATTGCCGTTGCAGTGGTTGTGGAAAATGGTGGTCATGGTGGTTCAGTTGCAGCACCAATTGCGGGGCAGGTAATTAAGCAATTTTTGCGAGATAACAATGAAAATTGAATTGCGCCATGAACAATTTGAAACGCCCTCGGTGCTTGGTAGTTTTCTTAGGAAACTTCATATAGATATTCCTCTCTTCATAGGATTAATCCTTATTTCGATAATTAGCTTATTGATTCTTTATAGTGCAGGTAGTCAGGATATGGACGTAATTATGCGACAAATAAGTCGAATTAGTTTGGCGTTTGTTCTTATGACGGTACTAGCGCATATAGATCCTTACCAATTTAAGCGCTTTGCTACTTTATTATTTGGCCTTGGTGTTTTCTTGCTGATTGCTGTGTTGATTATGGGTCAAATAGGGAAAGGTGCGCAACGATGGTTAGAATTGGGTTTTTTTAGATTTCAGCCTTCTGAAATGATCAAAATTACTACCCCTATGATGCTTGCGTGGTATCTGGCAGAGTATCCGTTACCACCGAAATCAAAACAGTTGTTTATTGCAATAATTCTTATTGCAATTCCAACTCTTTTAATTGCTAAGCAACCCGATTTGGGTACGGCTTTATTAGTGGCAAGTTCAGGCGCCGGTGTTTTATTTTTTGCAGGACTATCTTGGCGATTTCTAGCTGTAGTTATTGTTGCATTATCATCATTAACGCCTATTATTTGGCATTTTATGCATGGTTATCAACGTGATCGGGTGCTCACTTTTTTAAATCCTGAAGCTGATCCATTGGGCAGGGGATACCATATTATTCAATCGAAAATAGCTATTGGCTCCGGTGGTATTTATGGCAAAGGTTGGTTAGGTAGCACGCAATCAGAATTGGAATTTTTACCAGAGAGTTCCACTGACTTTATATTTGCAGTTTTTGCAGAAGAGTTTGGCTTGGCTGGTTGTCTTGGGCTTTTAACGCTGTATTTATTGATTATTGCGCGATGTTTATATATCGCATCACAGGCTCAGGATACTTTTAACCGATTATTGGCTAGTAGTTTGGCGTTTACCTTTTTTGTTTATGTTTTTGTTAATATCGGTATGGTGATTGGCGTTCTTCCAGTGGTAGGTGTGCCATTGCCTTTAATAAGCTATGGAGGCACTTCTATCGTTACATTGCTAGCTGGATTTGGTATTTTGATGTCAATTCATACACATAGAAATTCTCAATGACATTCATGATGTCTCTGTACAAAGATTATAAATCAGTTTTATATATTGTTTTTATGAGTTTGTGTTTTTCAATCAATTCTTGTGCCGTTAATATTAAGGATACTGACTTATTTGATGTTTTTGTCAACAGAATGGTAACAACTTATCAATTTGATAAGACTCAACTTAATGATTTGTTTAAGTCTGTTGAAATAAAAGAAGACATCATAAAAAAAATATCTTCTCCTGCAGAAGCAATGCCTTGGTATAAGTACCGAAAAATATTTATGACAGATGCCCGTATTAATGGCGGAATTCAGTTTTGGCAAGAAAATCAATCAACATTGACTGCCGTAGAGAAGAGCACAGGCGTGCCTGCTGAAATAATTATTGCCATTATTGGTGTTGAAACTTCTTATGGACAAAAAACTGGGAGTTATCGTGTTATTGATGCGTTAGCTACATTATCTTTTGCTTATCCGTCTCGGAGTAAATTTTTTCTAAGTGAACTGGAAAATTTCTTGTTGTTATGTAGAGAGGAGCATCTAAATCCTTTAATGCCTGTAGGATCCTACGCAGGTGCGATGGGGATGCCACAATTCATGCCTAGTAGTTATAGAAGTTACGCTGTTGATTTTGATGGGGATGGTAAAAGGGATATTTGGCATAATGATGGTGATGTTATTGCTAGTGTTGCAAATTATTTTAGTAAACATCAATGGCAACCAGGACAGGCTATTGCCGTTCCTGTTAGTGCGGAGGGAGAAAATTATAAGACCCTATTGAATAATGAACTTAAGCCGGACTTAAGAGTTGATCAGTTAGAATTACATAACTTAAAAATTTCGAGGCCATTACCTTTTAAAACTAAAGTAAAACTACTCGCTTTTGAACAGGAAGCATTTGGACAACAACCAGAAGAAGAGCTCTGGCTAGGGTTGGATAACTTTTATGTTATTACCCGTTATAACCACAGTCCTTTGTATGCCATGGCTGCTTATCAGTTGAGTGAAGCTATTTTAAATAAGAAAGGCACATTTCCATGAATAGAATTATTTTAACATTCGCAGTTATCTTACTATCAGGCTGTTCATCAACACCCATCAAAACGACCGACGCAGCTTTTCAGTCTTCAGACAACACACAAGTATTTAATTCCACAACCACTTATCAAGCCAGACAGAATTCAGTATTGCAATTGAATAATACTGATGAAGCTACTCAGCAAGAAAGTCTTTTCCCTCGTATTGCTCATTATATAAAACAAGGGGTTGCATCATGGTATGGACCTAGATTTCATGGTAAAAAAACTGCAACCGGTGAAATATTTGATATGTATGCTATGACTGCTGCGCATAAAACCTTACCAATTCCATCTTATGCTCAAGTAACCAATCTTGAAAACAATCGTAGTATTGTTGTTAGAATAAATGACAGAGGTCCTTTTATTGGTGGCAGAGAGCTGGATTTATCTTATGCAGCAGCAAAAAATTTAGACATGAAGCAGAATGGAACAGGAGCGATAGAAATTAAGGCGATTTCTGCTGCACAGGCTTTACCTCATATGCAACGAATTGCAGCCAGACAAGAACAGCAGGTATATCTTCAGGTGGGTAGTTTTGGCAGCGCAAAAAAGGCGCTGAAATTAAAAAATAAAATTTCTGCTTATAATTTACCCGAGCCTGATATCCGTTCTTCTACGTATAAAAAATCAACGTTATATAAAGTGCAAATGGGGCCGATAAGGTCTACGGCATCGGCAAATCAATTGAGCCAGCAGTTGGCAGAAATAGGTATATTCGACACACAATTTGTTACTGAATCGAAACAATCTGAAAGCTCGCGTGTTACAATGTAAAAAAATATTGTTTTATCGTTGACTTTAAAGAGCTATGAACCCGTTTAAAAAATGCATTCTATTTTTATTTTTTAGTTTATTGTTTATTACCTTTCAGACGAATGCCGAAAGTCCGGAAGTCTCAACCCCATCGGCTCCCGCTATAGATGCAACTGCTTATATTCTCCAAGATTATCATACAGGAAAAGTATTAGCAGAAAATAACGCAGATACTAAGCTTGCTCCAGCTAGTCTTACCAAAATAATGACGGTTTATTTGGTTTTTACTGAGTTAAGTAATGGTCACTTACATTTAAATGACATGGTAAACATTAGCGAAAAAGCTTGGAAAACGTCAGGTTCGCGTATGTTTGTAGAGCTAGGTAACCAAGTTAAGGTTGAAGATTTGCTTAAGGGTGTAATTATTCAATCAGGTAATGATGCTAGTGTGGCTTTAGCTGAACATGTTGGAGGCAATGAAGAAACTTTTGCAGAGATGATGAATCAGCATGCAAAAAGATTGGGAATGGTCAACAGTCACTTTAAGAATAGTGATGGTTTGCCTGTAGAAGATCATTACACTACTGCACGTGATTTGGCTATACTGACAACTGCTTTAATCAAAGAATTCCCAGATTATTATCGTTGGTTTTCACAAAAAGAATTTACTTTTAATAAAATTACCCAGCAAAATCGTAACAAATTGCTTTCACGTGATGAGTCAGTTGATGGTGTTAAAACTGGATTTACTGATGAAGCGGGTTACTGTTTGGTTGCTTCCGCTTTAAGAGAAGATATGCGCCTTATCTCTGTTGTTATGGGTGCTAAAAGTGCTAATGCCAGAGCTAATGAAAATCAGACCTTGCTAAATTATGGCTTCAGATTTTATGAGTCACATCGGTTATATCAGGGAAAGACTGCTTTAAATGAAGCTAGAGTCTGGAAAGGAGCAAGTAAAACAATCGCTTTAGGGTTATCGGAGGATATTTATGTAACTATTCCTCGTCGTCAATATAAAGATCTTAAAGCCGTGATTAACGTTGATAAAAAAATCACAGCACCTGTTGTTGATGGTGCAAAATTGGGTTCTGTTAAGGTTACACTTAAAGATGAAGTGGTTATTAATAAAGATTTGGTGGCACTAAAAGCAGTCGATCAAGGTAATATTTTTCAACGGCTTTCTGACAGCGTTATGATGATGATGGAGAAGTCAGAAGATGGAAAATAAAACCGTCTATTTAAATGGAGAATACTTGCCGCTTTCTGAGGCAAAGGTATCGGTATTAGATCGTGGTTTTTTATTCGGTGATGGTGTTTATGAGGTGATTCCCTCTTATTGTGGGCATTTATTTCATTTTCAGGATCACCTTCAACGTCTTGAAAATAGTCTGGCAGGTATCCGTTTAAGTAATCCTCATACTCGTGAGCAGTGGCAGCAAATATTGTCACCCTTACTTGACCGTAATGTTGATCAGTATATTTATTTGCAAATTACTCGCGGGGTAGCGTCTAAAAGAGACCATGCATTCCCCAGTGATATACCAGCTACCGTGTTTGCGATGTGTTCTAATATTGTCCCATTTGTAGGATTAAATGAAGGCGTAAAAGCAATTAGCATGGATGATACGCGATGGAAGTTTTGCAATGTAAAAGCTATCACCTTATTGGGTAATATTTTGCATCGTCAAGCAGCGGTAGATCAAGGTTGTGCAGAAGCATTGTTGGTAAAAAATGGTTATTTAATTGAAGGTGCAGCAAGTAATGTATTTGCTGTGATTGATAGCGTTCTTTGTACGCCACCTAAAGGCAATGATATTTTACCCGGGATTACCCGTGATGTGATATTAGAGCTTGCACGAAAAAATGATATTCCTTACAGCGAAGATAAAATTTTGTTTTCCTCATTACAAGTAGCCAGTGAAATTTGGGTAACTAGCTCAACCCGTGAAATTATCCCAGTTGTTGAACTTGATTCTAAAATGGTGGCTGATGGGAAACCGGGTCCTGTATGGCAAGTTATGAATAGTATTTTTCAGGCTTACAAGCAGTCGTTGATTATGAGCGAACAAACTTTTTTTGAGTTTCCATGCGAGTTTCCTGTAAAAGCGATGGGAAAAGCGGGTATAGATCTTGATCTGTTGGTCATAGAAATTGTACGTCGTCACGTTCCTGATGTAAAAAATGATGCGGTAACTACACGCCCTAGTAAGGATGGTAATTTTGTTGCAATAACTGTAATAATTGAAGCGTCTAGCAAGAAGCAATTGGATGCTATTTATCAGGATTTAACAGATCATCCTAGTATTTTAATGGCCTTATAGAATAATTTTATTTTTGGATTCTATTTTTATTTAAAGTCAGTGTATTTTTTTGCCTTTTAATAAATTATCTAAATGTTAAAAATACGTAATTTAGGGTTGCAAGATTACGATATTACTTGGCAAGCTATGCAACGGTTTACCCAGGAACGCAATACAGATACTCATGATGAGTTATGGATAGTTGAACATCCTCCTGTTTATACTTTGGGTTTGAATGGTAAACCTGAACATTTATTAAATGTTGGGGCTATACCTGTTATAAATTCTGATCGTGGTGGTCAAGTGACTTATCATGGGCCGGGGCAAATAGTTCTTTATATTTTACTGGATGTTAAGCGCTTAAATTTTGGTATCCGTCAACTGGTCAATATTCTTGAGCAAGCCATGATTAGTGTTTTAGCTAAGCATCGCATAGCAGCAGTTTCAAGACTTGATGCGCCGGGTGTTTATGTTAATGATAAAAAAATCGGTTCTATCGGTTTAAGAATTAAAAAAAACTGCAGTTATCATGGCATAAGTTTAAATAATAATATGGATTTACGACCTTTCGATCATATTAATACCTGTGGTTACTCAGACCTTAAGGTTACTCAGTTGTCTGATCTCGGTGTCACTATTAGTTCAAAAGAACTGTCAGAACTCCTTGTCCAAGCCATTACGACGGCATTATTAACATGAAAAATCAAGCACCATCTAGATCAACGCCTGAATCGCATGAGCGTAGTGCTAAAAAACTGGCACGAATACCAATTAAAGTTGAATATTCAGAGACAGTTTTGCGTAAGCCAGATTGGATAAGAGTTAAGCTTTCAGCTAGTGACGATATTACAAGGATTAAACAGTTACTACGCGAACATAGATTGCACACCGTTTGTGAAGAAGCAGCGTGTCCAAATCTGTCTGAATGTTTTAATCATGGGACAGCTACTTTCATGATTATGGGTGATTTATGTACTCGTCGTTGTCCTTTTTGTGATGTGGCACATGGAAAACCTTTACCATTGGATAAAAATGAGCCTCAGAACTTGGCTGATGCTATACAGGCAATGGCTTTGAAATATGTTGTTATTACCTCTGTAGATCGTGATGATTTAAAAGATGGTGGAGCAGCACACTTTGCAGAATGTATCAAGAAAATCCGTGAACAAACACCCACTATAAAAATTGAAATTTTGGTTCCTGACTTTCGAGGACGGATTGATAAAGCCATAGGCTTGCTTGCTCAAGAACCTTGTGATGTGTTTAATCATAATCTTGAAACGGTTCCGAGACTCTATAAACAAGTACGTCCCGGTGCAGATTATTTAGGTTCTCTGGAGTTGTTGGCAAAGTATGCTAAAGAGCAACCATTAACACCAACTAAATCTGGACTTATGCTGGGTGTAGGAGAACAGCAGGAAGAAGTGCATCAAGTTATGAGAGATTTACTCGCTCATGGCTGTTCAATGTTAACGTTGGGTCAGTATTTGCAACCCACTAAATCACATTTGCCAGTCAAAAATTATATAACACCCGAACAATTTGATGAGTATGGGGCTTTTGCAAAGCAACTTGGCTTTAAGCAAGTCGCAAGTGGACCTATGGTTAGATCTTCTTATCATGCTGATCTTCAAGCAAAATCTATTATTTAATTTTTATAAATGAGTTTTTTATTATTCTCGTTACGTGGTGTGCCAGAAGATGAAGGTGAAGATGTTCGTGATTTATTGACGGCACATAATATCGATTTTTATGAAACAACGGCTGGTAATTGGGGTCTATCTATGCCGGCATTGTGGCTTAGAAATGAGGTCGATATTGGAAAGGCCAGCGAGATTTTGAGTTCATATCAAGAACAGCGGGCAATCAACTCTCGAGAGAATTATAGGAAACTTAAAGAAACCGGTTTGCAAAAGACCTTCCTAAAAGCTTTTATTGTGCAACCGATACTTTATTGCTCTTATATTTTTGTAATTGGGTTGGTTATTTATGTGTCGATTAAGTTTTTGTATGAGTTTGGTTTGTAAAGCAACGGTTTTTGACTGGTTTTGCAAGATAACCTTAATAAATTCCTTACTAATTATTTATTCTAGTGTTGCGACTACTTGATAGTATTCGCCAATCTGAACGCATTAAATTCAATGAAGAATAAAATTAACGAGTGGCTTAAGCGCTATCTCCCCGCAGAAGTAATCTCGATGATATTTACTCTAGTTTCTGCGGAATTAACTTTCCATTACACTCAAAATAATATTGCCACAGCTCTTATTGCTACATTGATTGGAAATACAGTTTACTTTAGTTGTATTTTATTAAGTGATGTTGTATCAACCAGAAAACAATGCTTAATGAATGGAAAAAAATATACCCGACTCATTTTTTATAAGAATATAAGGGCATTATTCTTGGAATTTGGTTTGGCAGAAGTGATTGATTCCTTATTGATTAGACCTTTTCTTATGTATTATTTGCCGATTTTGCTTAATAGCTTAACTTGGGGAACATTTTTGGCAAAAATAACAGCAGATGTAACATTTTATTTACCAACAATTTTTTTATATGAAGTTAGTAAAAAAATACGACTGAGAGATTTTCATTAGAAAAAATCAATTTTATCATCATAATTACTTCTAATAATCAGATATTTTATCCATATCTCTGATGCAAAATATAGAGTTATAAGGGCTTTGATTATCGACACAGTCCTATGGTTTAGGGTTAAAATATCAAATAAATATCATCAGCTATACAAATGTTAGATGAATGAACTAATTACAATAAAGGGCAACTGAATGATTGAGATAACTGAAGTACCGAGTCCTTTTTGCGGTATTGGCACGGATGATTTAACTATCAGGGTTGATGGTTTATTAATGAAAGTGATTGAAAATGGTTGTGCAGTTAACACGCCAGCATTCGAACAGCCGATTACTGATACTAGTGCTAGAGCTGAAGGCAAAGAAGTTAGTTTTGAGCAAGCCATATCCAAAGCAGCAGAAATATTAAAAGTTACTAAGTTACCGTTGATTAGTGGTTGTGCTACCGATGTGAACGGAATGCGGGGCTTATTGGCTCTGGCAGATCGATGTGGTGCAGTTGTTGATAATGCGAATTTTGCAGGCGCCCGCAATAACTTTTTGGCATTACAAGATTCAGGTTGGATGAATACGACTCTAGCAGAAGTTAAAAATCGTTGTGATTTATTACTGGTTGTCGGTACAGATCTTGAAGTATTTGCGCCACGTTTTTATGAGCGATATCTATGGAATAAAGAGTCTATGTTTTTAGAGGATACTCATCAACGTACAGTTATATATTTGGGTAAAGGTCCTAGTGGTAATGCATCAACATCCCCTAATGGTAAGAAAGCAAAGGTAATAGAGTGCGTAACTGATGATTTACCTGAAGTGATAGCTGTATTGAGAGCATTGGTTAAAGGTCAGCAAATTCGTGCTTCTTCAGTTTGCGGTCTTGCGGTTGCCGATTTGCAATTACTTGCTGATCAATTAAAAGCTGCTAAATATGGAGTGGTAACTTGGGCGGCAGGCGCTTTGTCTTATGCACATGCCGAGTTAACCGTGCAGAAGCTTTCAGAAATGATTAAAAATATTAATAACCTAAATACGCGTTGTTCTGGCTTACCATTGGCGGGTAAAGAAGGTGATCAAACTGCAAATCAGGTATGTGGATGGACAACCGGTTATCCAGTGCGTACTTCTTTTTCTAGAGGTTATCCTGAATATGATCCTTTTTTAAATGATACGATTGCCTTGCTGGCTAGGGGCGAAGCAGATGCTTTGGTTTGGGTACAGGCTTTTAATGCTAATGCTGTGCCACCGAAAACGACTTTGCCAACCATTGTAGTGGGTCGTTCTGGCATGAAATTTTCGAAAGAACCCGATGTTTTTATTCCTGTGGGCACCCCGGGTATTGATCATGCTGGTCATGCTTATCGTATGGATAATGTGGTTGCCATTCGTTTAAAAAAATTACGCGATTCTGGTTTGCCCAGTACAGCACAGGTACTGCAT
Organism: uncultured Methylococcaceae bacterium; assembly: GCA_903908165.1. Classification (GTDB taxonomy): domain Bacteria; phylum Pseudomonadota; class Gammaproteobacteria; order Methylococcales; family Methylomonadaceae; genus Methylobacter_C. Next base: position 77,902 of record CAIVQX010000078.1, read on the forward strand.
GCTATTGAACAAGCTTTATAGGTAAAATAATGTTGATAAAGTTAACAGGCGGTACTGTCTATGATCCTGCCAGCGGTATTGATGGTAAGGTTCAAGATATCTATATTCAGGACGGACATATCGTTGATAATCCAAATAAGGTTGTTGTTTATAAAGAATATGATTTAAGAGGTAAAGTAGTCATGTCGGGGGCGATTGATATGCATACGCATATTGGTGGCGGCAAGGGTAATATTGCCAGAACTTTGTTACCGGAGGATCATCGATTAGATCCAGTTCACCGAAGTGATATTACTCGTTCCGGTTGTGGGCATGCCATGCCGAGCACCTTTGTTACGGGTTATCGTTATGCAGAAATGGGTTATACCGCTGGATTTGAGCCGGCTGTTTTACCCATTAATGCTCGCCAGGCACACATGGAAATGGCCGATATTCCTATCTTGGATAAAGGTGGCTATGTCATGTTAGGCAGTGATGATTATTTACTGCGTATGTTAACCGTCAAAAAAGATCAAAAAGCTATTAATGATTACGTAGCCTGGACGATGCATTCGGCGAAAGCTATTGGTGTTAAAGTCGTTAATCCGGGTGGCATTAATGCATTTAAATTTAATCAACGTAAGTTGGATCTGGATGAGCAAAACTGTCATTACGGCGTAACTCCTCGCCAGATTTTGCAGGTGTTGGCAACAGCCGTCAAAGAAATTGGAGTTACACATCCGTTGCATGTCCATGGGTGTAATTTAGGCGTCCCTGGCAATGTTCAA
>CAIVQX010000079.1 GCA_903908165.1 uncultured Methylococcaceae bacterium
ACCAATGCCGTGCTGATGATAAAAAATTTAAAATGGTGTAGAGATGATTAACGGGAATATTGACGATTTAGCAGTGTGTATTGCTCAAACAAGTGGTTATTTTCAACAGCAAGCACAAAAACAGGTCAATGCCGCATTGACGCTGCGTAATTGGTCAATAGGGTTTTATTTGTTTGAATACGAACAGCATGGACGAGATCGCGCAGAATACGGCAGTAAAACGCTCTCAAAATTAGCCGCTTCATTGAAAAAAAGTGGTCTAAAAGGTTTAGGTATTACAAATTTAAAATTGTTCCGCCAGTTTTATATGACTTATTCTCAAATTGGTCAGACACTGTCTGGCCAATTCAGATTGAAAGATGCACCGGTTTTAAATTATCTTGAATTAGCCTCTACACCACTATCTAACGCAACGGCTCAATCATCTGTTATGGATGTATTTTTAATGATAAACCAGTTGAGTTTTTCTCATATTATTGAATTACTCAAAGCCGATAGTGTCATTAAACGTGATTTTTACGCTATTCAGGCAATTCAAAATAGCTGGAGCGTGAGAGAGTTACAACGTGCAATAAACAGTATGCTTTTTGAGCGTACAGGATTAAGTAGTGATAAAGCCGCTGTACTTCAAAAACAGGCTACAGGGTCAGAATTGACCGCAGAAGATATTTTTCGTGACCCGTATATGCTGGAATTTTTAGGTTTATCCGAGAAACCTGAATACAGCGAATTAGATTTAGAACAGGCGATTATCGATCATTTACAGACTTTCCTGCTAGAAATGGGGAAAGGATTTGGGTTTGAAGCACGACAAAAACGGATTACGTTTGATAACACGCATTATTTCATTGATCTTGTGTTCTATCATCGAATTCTCAAATGTCATGTGTTGATTGATTTAAAACTCGGTGAATTTAGCCATGCGGATGCAGGCCAAATGAACGTTTATTTAAATTATTACGCTGAAAATGAAATGCTTGAGGGGGATAATCCGCCTGTTGGTATTATTTTATGTGCGAGTAAAAATGCGCAATTGGTGAAATATGCCACTTCAGGTATGTCACAGCAGATTTTTGTGTCTAAATATCTCGTGCATCTTCCCAGTGAAGATGAATTGACGCATTTTATTCAACAAGAACAAGACAAGAATCAATCTTGAAAAATAACTACGCGATTTATCCCGTTAAAGATTTATGTATAAACAAGTTGTAATATTCGACGACGAAAATCGATAAAATATACGTTAAGCCATATCCTGATAACTTATTATTCCTACTTAATAAATAATCTTATAATCACTTGCTGACGCATTCGCTCGTGCTTTCATATCACCCCCAGGCTTGAAATGGACACCATATCTTTGCGGCACTGAAACGATTTCACCTGTTCTGGGATTACGTCCAAGTTTAGACTTATAGTGCTTGAGTGAGAATGTACCAAATCCTCGTATTTCGACGCGTCCCCCATTGGCTAACGCATTGATTATATTATTGATCAGTAGCGTGACGGCTGCATCCACGTCGGAATGGCTAAGATGGGGTTGTTTAGTGGCAAGGAATTGAACCAGTTCTGATTTAACCATAAAGGGTAAGTCCATTTAAATTTAGACAGTAATCCTGTGTTGTCGTCCAAATCAGCGTAAAATTAAGCGTAGATAGGTTTGGTGGCTACAGATAAAAAAACAGGTGTGGTGTTAAGTTGTGGATATTGGAAAATTATTGATAACCGTAGGTGTGGTGACGGTTATAGCAGGTATTGTC
>CAIVQX010000080.1 GCA_903908165.1 uncultured Methylococcaceae bacterium
CTCGGACATTCATGACGAGTTGCAGTTCGGAAATAATATGCTTTATGAATAAATACCGGAGCTTTCTTTAGAGTCAGCGACTGTTAATCATTAGGTCGGCGGTTCGAGCCCGTCCGGGGGAGCCAAATATAAGAAAGCCTTGCATGAAAGTGTGAGGCTTTTTTTATGTCTGAAAGAAAATGAAGTGTAATTGCCCCGAATCATCCCCTGTTCTAAATTTGAGTCTTCTTTTATATTTTTATCAGTACAGTTTTTCTGATTGATGAGTGAATATTTTAACAAACATATCGGCACTGCAGATTTTGCAGTATTATGTCCAAATGAAGAGGAGATAGCTGAGATCAACGAAGTGCAAAGCAGAGTAAACCGAATAAATACACTTTAAGAGATTGCCATATTAGGATAACGTAAATATGATAAAAAGCTGTCCAAATGTTTTCATCGAAGATCTGGACTAGATTGTTTTAACTCCATATTAAATTTTATTTCCTTGTGTAGTTACCACGAGCTTTATTTGAAAAGCAAAGGGTTAAATAGTTAAAAAGCTCGCACAGCCCTTACTAGCAGTGCGTTATTCTTATTATTGATGTTCTGGCCACCAAAGTTGAAAAACTGCGTCCAAGCATATTTAACAATAAAACCTGTAGAACTCCAGTAGGGGCTATTAGCAAACCCACCCATAACGGTTTTTTGGTTGTATAAATATTGTAATTCTGTTTTAGAGGGTAAATGCCAGCAACTCGGAGTTAGTTGCGCATCTCTTGCACAAGCTGGTAAATTGTAAGCTGCTGCTGTAATAATAGCGGTTGACCAGTTCATCCTAACGCCTGAAGCGGCATCAACGAGTTGTGCTTCTAAGCCATGACAACCAGAATCATCGATATAATATACTCTGCCGCCACCCGGACCTTTATCACCGATGATATAAGGCGAACAAGGCGCTCCTAAATCTGCTGATTCTAAAGCCCCTACAGTACTAACTAAGACTGTAGATAAAAATCCCGTTGTTAATAATCGCTTAATTGTAGTCATTTCTTATTCTTCTAATTGAAATAATAAAACCTTTTATTTGGTTTATTTTATAGCGACATACTAATTCATTGAAAACTTGTGTCAATAGACAAACCCCAACGTTAGGCAGATACAAAACCGATTCATCAATATCATTAGAACAGAGTATACATTTAGGACAAAAACTCATACTGGTCCGGGATTCGAGCCAGTAATATAAATGAAAGCCTTGCATGAAAGTGTGAGGCTTTTTTTTATGTCTGAAATTTAGATTGTTTCCAAACTCAACAATTCAAGATATTCAAGCATGAAAATAGAACCGTAACACCCAAATTACGGACTGAAAAGTAACATCCAATCGCGCTTATTGATGGCATCCTTTATGCTAATTTGCATTCCTATAACTCTAGCTGAATGCCTTGAACGTTATGAAGCTGAGATTTCACGTAATAAAAGGACTCTGAACAAGAAATATATCGAGATACAAAATAGCAATTAACCTCGAACATCAGAAAGGGCTTTATTTTCGATGCCTAAATTAACAGGATAAACAGTAATAAAGTAAAACATTGCTTAAGGCCCATCATAATGGCCTTATCATTCAGGTTGCTGTAATCAAAAAAGCATCGGCGTATATATCCTTCATTGAAGCTCCCTTGAGAAAAGTCATTTTTTTCATTTGATTGACCATTTCAGGATGACCACAAAGAAACACTCGCCAGTCTTTTAAATCAACAAGCGTAGCTAATGCAATTTCATTGACCCGTCCATGTGTAAATCCTTCGGGAACATGTTTGCCCGAGAGGCAAGGGATATAATAAAAATTCTGATGTTGTTCTGCAAGTTTACGCATCTCATCAACCCGATAAAGATCGTCAACTTCACGACTGCCATGAAACAGATAAATCGGGCCGGAATGTCCATGCCCAAGTGCATCGGTCAGAATACCCGCCAGCGGAGCTAGACCTGTCCCTGTTCCTACTAAAACTAAGCCTTGCTCTTTTCTTTCGGGCAGGTAAAAACAATGTCCGCGTGCTTCAGATACAGCAATGGTATCCCCGGTCTTAATTTCATCATGTAGCCATTCACTAAATCGACCATCTGGTAAGCGACGAATATGAAATTCCAAGGTATTAGATGCTTGAGGGATATTGGCAATTGAATAACTCCGCGTCAATCCGTCCGGTCTCTGGAGATTAACAAACTGCCCCGCGTTAAATTCGAACGCATCTTTAAAAGCAATTATTAGTAATAGCGTATTTCTATTGAGCAATTGGTTAACAACAACCGTGCCTTCTGTATAGAACTCTGATTGGTCGGGCAACTTAATGACCATGTTCTGTTCTGGATGGCACAAACAGGCAAGAAAATGATTAAGTTTTTTTAGGGTATTTTTTAATCCGACCTGAGCAGATTCAGGGGGTAGGATATTGGGGCTGCGCACGATACAACTATGACAGGTGCCTTTTTTACAGGCGAAGGAAATATTAACATTTTCCCGTAAAAACGTATCAAGTACAGATTCACCGGGTTGGCAATAATATGTTTTTTCTCCAATAGTTAGTTTGTACACGATTCTCTCAATTAAATTTGCTTCCCCGATGTACTGTTTGACATCAGGGAATGGGGTTGAGCATTTTATTTACCTAACACATCTTTTCGGGCGCTTTCGGCAATTGCAGCAGCTTCGGCAATTAAGGTATCCGGTACTTCCAATTCAACCAGTGTGGCGCCGAGGTGTTCCATAACCGCATCAAAATGAGAATCATCCAACCCTATTTCAACCAGATGGGCATGCGCTTTGCGCATATCGGCGCCTGTATAGTTATTAGGGCCGCCAAAGGCCATAGTAAAAAAAGCTTTTTGCTTGTCGATTTGTTTGTCCATATCGACGTTGTCAAAAAAACGATTTATGCGGTAATCATTCAGAACTTTGCGGTAAAAAATTTCAACCGCAGCGCTAACTGCAGGTTCTCCGCCAATTCTTTCATATAGTGTTTTGCTCATGACTGTTTCCTGATTATTGAGTGTGTTTGTCAGTGCTATTTCAATAGCGATATCTAAGATGTAACCAAGTGATGATCACGGCAAAATAATAGCGAATCATAACTAATTTTACAATATAAATATGACATATGTTTATTCGTAATAAATACTTCATAGATTATCTATTGTTAACCGTCCTATTAATAAGCTAATTTCCAATAGGACAATTACTTGAAACCAATGAGGAGGCTGACCAATGATTATATGGCGAATACATTGACTATTTCACGCAACTTAATTCAGAAAAATATTTCTGTTCTGAGATTGAAAGGTTACCTTCAGGCAGGTGCAAAACTCAATAAAACATATGCTCGTCCGGCACTAAGTTATGTATTGAGCGAATTAGGCATTAACAGTTTTTCAAAACAATATGCTTTGTTTTCCATACTCATGATGGATTATCAGAACCATTGACGAAATGATATTGAAGATAAAATTAAATTTTCTATTAAATATAGTTTCGAATCGCTATAATAATATCGATCTAATTCGTTATTAAGGGGGAGAGCTATGAAAACCACACTGTCTTTTTTGTTGACGATGCTATTTTTATATCTGGCGTGTGGTGGTGAAATAGGTGCCGCCTTTGCAGCAAAATCTGATTTTGAACAAGTTAAACAAAATTATTATGCTACACATCCTGGCAAGGGTAGTCATGGTGAGTATTGGCAGCCGATTCCAATACAGAAATATTGGAACCCTAAGGATTTTTACAAGCCTCCACAAACGATTCAAGGTGAATTTAGTCAGGAAAATTGTGTCAGTTGTCACGAGGCATCTACTCCGGGAGCTTATCACGCTTGGAAAAAAAGCGTACACAGCGATTTGATGGCAATACGTAATTTACCAGATAGCGATGTACGTGCTTATAAAAAAACAAAACTGGTGGAAGTTGAAAATAATTTGCACGAACTCGGTTTGCTGGATAAAGATCAACCGCTTACTAAAGTCGGTTGTATTGATTGTCACGGGGGGTTAGGTAAAAAAACTATTGATCACGCAAAGGATTTGATCATGCCAGACCGCGCCGCCTGTGGTACTTGTCATCAAAACGAATTTATCGAGGCTGAATCAGAAAAAAATCAGGAATGGCCGCAAAAGCAATGGGAAAAAGGCCACCCTTCCCATGCTGTTGATTGGGCTGCTAATGTAGAAAATGCGGTTTGGGCTGCTATGCCTGAGCGGGAAGTCGCGCAAGGCTGTGATTCTTGCCATTACCAGCAAAACAAATGCGATGGCTGTCATACCCGACATACTTTTTCAGTTGCCGAAGCCAGACAGCCGGAAGCATGTTCTACTTGTCATAATGGTGCTGATCATAATGAGTATGAAAATTTTATGCTGTCTAAACATGGGACTCAGTTTTTGACCATGGGCAAAAGTCAATGGAATTTCGAAGTCCCGTTGAAAGATGCCATTACTAAAGGTGGTTATACCGCACCAACGTGTCAGACATGCCATTTTGAATTTCATGGAGAGTATTCGCATAATTTAGTACGAAAAGTGCGTTGGGGGTTCAATCCAACCCCCGCTATTGCAGATAATTTGTCACATCCGTGGTTTGAAGACCGCAAAAAAGCTTGGGTGCAAACTTGTACGCTGTGTCATTCGGAAAGTTTTGCCAACGCTTATCTGGATGCTGCCGACAAAGGCACCATTCAAGGACTAAAGGTAGAGCAAGACGCTAAAGGTATTATCAAGGCGCTCTATAAAGATGGTTTACTAACAGGACAAAATACCAATCGTCCCTCACCGCCTGCACCTGAAAAAGATGATGCAGGTGGTTTTTTTCAACTATTCTGGGCAAAAGGCAACAATCCAAGTCATGTTGAAAGGATTTATGCCGACATGTGGGAGCATGACTTGATTAAACATTACAAAGGTATTTTTCATGCAAATCCTGGTGGGTATACCTATACCGAAGGTTGGTCTGCACTCATGCGGGATTATGCTGAGATTATGGATGAAGATACCCGCTTGCGCGAGTCGGCCAGAGCCACTAAAAAGGCATCAATATCTGAGGAGGATGATAATGGCAATGTTAATATTGGTTCGCTATTGGCGTCACTGATATTTATACTACTTGGGATTTTTATAGGCTACCTTATCCTCAAGTCAAAACAAGAAGATCAATAGCATTATGAATTGGGCTTTCAAAAAAAGTGTCTTATCAATATCTTGCGGTTTGCTATTGTTGAGCGGAAGCACATTATTGGTTCAGCAAATCCGCGTTGCTTTTTTTAATGATAAAGAGTCTCAGCAAACAAATCAAACACAACTGCGTGTAAGCTACAGCCAAGGACAACCATCTGATATACAGGGTTATTTTTCGGTAGATTCTGTTGATGACTTCGCCATGCAGCGGGACGACAAAGATAGTTTCAGTCTTCTACTGGCACATTATAAAGACAGTGATAACCAACAACATCGATCCATATTGTTTCCCAAAAGCAAGCAGGACACTGGTCTTTTACCAAGTTCAACCGAGTTACGCCAGACCATTTGGCAGGCTACAGCGGAGACCATAAGTCTAAATACAACTACAGACACATTAATATTGAGTTGGTGGGATGACGGTCAAAGAATTCATTTTTTGACTGGCCGTAATGTCTGGATAAGTAAACCCGCCAAAGAAACTTTTATCACTCCTGTATGGCAAAATTTACAGGACAATTTGTTGTTGGCTTCTGATGCCGAGCGAGAAAAGTTATCTAAAATGGCACGTTGGCTGACTATGGATAGCGATAAGGCTTTAGCAGAAATACGTACGTTCTTTGGACCATCTCGACCGGTCTATTTGCTTGTGAACAATGATTTGCTCATGCGTCTTGGTGAAATGATCGATTATGGAGGCACACCGCTGTCATTCAACTCAAAAACTGTACCAGCACATGACAATTTGCATGGCGATATTGCCCTGATCAAACAGTGGGCGAATGAAGACGGTGATGGTAATTATCTGGTCCAAAAAGAAGGTCTTAATTATCATCTTTGGGGGACACCGAAACTTTCGGGAACAGAAAAAAATTCTCTAATCGTGCGATTACTTCCCTTTGTAGATTCCCTAAAAAAACTCCCTGAGGGCGTTCAGTTGGTTTACCAAAGCAACTGGGGAGGATACTTATCGATATACAAAATTGACTTGAACTAAGTTGCTGAATTTATCGATGACTATGCTAGTCAGGTTCATATGGTGATCGTGGCAAGGAGAGAGTTGACGCCGAAAATTTAAAAAATGTTTTGAGTGAAAATCTGTTTCCTTTTAAAGTCCTAACAATAATATAATGAAATAATACTTATGAATAAAAATGAAAAAAGTAATTTTAAAATTCCAGTTCAATAAAAAGGGGGGGGCTAAAACTTACTCAGGCTAGTCGACTATTCCAATGCTGTAGAGTAAGCTTTACAGTAATTAGCCCTGGTCAATTTTCAATCGGCTCCAACATCCCAGAACAAATAAATGCCTCCTACAAAACTCATTTACACCAATGGATAGAAAATTATAGCCGTCGCATCCAAAAAGATAATACCTCAAATGCAGATAGACAATTGCAAATGAACAAGATTAACCCTAAATATGTAATACGAAACTACCTTGCTCAATTAGCTATTGACCAAGCAGAGCTTGGTGATTTTTCAATGATCGAAGAATTGCTTACATTATTTAGGAAACCCTATGACGAGCAACCCAGCAAAGAAAAATTTGCTGCCAAACGACCCGACTGGGCAAGACAACGGGCGGGTTGTTCGATGTTATCTTGCAGCTCTTAAAGACCTTGAAATAATTGGCATACAAATAAGTAAGCTATCTTAAGAACCCCCATCCCATTTAAGCGTTCTTTTTCTCAACAAGATAGATTTAGCTTCTTCAACAGCCACTATGCCTTCATTAAAATGACCTTCTTTTATTGCATATTTAGCTGTTCTAAATTTAGCACTCGCACGAGGTAATATAAGTGAATTGTTTCTGTTCTCTGAGGCTAGCTTTAAAGCCATATCAACAAACTCTATAAAACCTACTGAATCATGCTGCTTGCCCATATCAACTAACTCGTCAGAAAGCATAAAAAGTAGTGATAAATCTTCATTAACGGGCTCTCCAGCTGCGTAGGTATTTGTCAA
>CAIVQX010000081.1 GCA_903908165.1 uncultured Methylococcaceae bacterium
AGATCCGTGGCGAAAGCACGAGAAATGGGTGAATATCAGGCATTTCATGGCTGACTTGTTTCACTAGATAACGCAAAGTCAAAAAATGATATTAATGTCCTGGCATGGAAGTTACATGAACTTAAAGGTGATTTGAGAGGGCATTATTTAATCTCTGTAAACGGAAGCTGACGCTTAACATTTAGATTTGAAGGTGAAGACGTTATCTTGCTGGATTATCAAGATTATCATTAGGAGATTATTATGACGATGCACAATCCGCCCCATCCAGGACTCGTTCTTCATGAAATTCAAAAGTAACTCGCCAGTTTCCATTAACCCAAATGAACCATCTGTCTTTGTCTGAGCCCTTTAATGGATGTAAGTTAAAGCCTGGGATATCCATATCATTGATACTAGTCGCAGTATCTAGGTTAATGGCGCCAGTGCTGCACTTAGCTCGGCCAACATCGGTATCAGTTTTCAAGCGATGAATAAAAACGGTTTGGCAATCTTCGCGTCCGGTGATGTCGATGCCTCCTCGACAACCCAAAGCTATATGGGACAGGTAGGGTTTAAGCTATTGTGGTAATGATGTGAAGTTATTTTGAACTAATTATTTTTACTTTTCTGATTCTATAATAGCATTTAAAACATTTAGAAATGAATGGTATAAAAAGCTAGGATTCTCTTTTTTAGAGAAATCATTTAATATTAACGCGGTAGCTAACAGAAGACTTTGATGCTCCAAATTTAACTCTAAAGTTAAGTTAATAATCTGACTTAGTATATTACCCTTATCTAAATTTTCTTCGATTGCACTTTTAATTTTAGTAGATAAAATATCGCTAACAACTTGTTTATGTTCGGTAATTGTAAATAATTTCTGCATATCTAGATCAAGCCAATCAATTAGAATTTGCAGTTTCGATAATTGCGGCAGGGTTGCTCCATTAAGCCATTTTCTCCCAGTTTCATAAGCAATAGGGTGGGTTCCATGGGCTCTCAGATTGAATTGATTAACAAAAAAAACAACTGAAGTTTTTTTATCATATTTTTTAAACAAAGCTTTATTGAGTTGCTTTGAAAAATTGATCTTGGCTGTTTCTAAATTTGTTTTTGAAAGATTTTTAGTCATCTAATATATTGCCTATATCCCTCTTTATTGTAACTAATTAAACAGATTTTAATTGCCCTACGTCTCTTTTGAATTATAACTTTGGTCGAATTTTTTTTTACTTTATAAGATGTATTGCGATAATGGTGCTCTTTTAAAGTGTATTTTTGTGAAACTGTAACATTTTCATGAAATGAGTTTCTGATTGTTATAAACAGCCTTATTTAATAAATTAAACAAGCAGGAGCTATTGGATATATTTGCCCTCTCATAATTGTTTATATAGGCATTTGAAAACAAGAAAAGTTATTAATTCTTCATTTCAAAAAAGTTTATTTTGTCTACACTACTGATGATGATGATGATGATGATGATGATGGCAGATCAATTATGAAAATGGAAATAGGACAACTATTAAGTCAATTGAATAGTGACACCGATGATTCTTTTCAGCAAATTGCTCTTGAGCAGGCCGTTTTGCAAAAAGAAGTTATTACGCCTTATTTGATCGATATCATAGCGCATTATCCGAAATTGAATGATGCCAAATCTAATTTTAGAGCTTTTGTGGGTGCCTTATATTTGCTTGCACAGTTCAAGGAAAAAGCAGCCTATCCAATCATTGTTGATTTTTTAATACAGAAGGGTGGAGTTAAGTTCTTAAATTCACGGTGTGATCTTATTAGCGAAGGGTTAGGGCGGATATTAGCCTCGGTTTGTGGTGGTGATCTTAGTTTAATAAAGCAAATTATTGAAAATAGGGGTATTGATAATGATCTCCGTGATGCTGGCTTAAGATCATTAGTAGTACTGTACAATAAGGGTTTATTATTACGTGAAGACTTAGTTGCTTACCTTATTTATTTAATTAGAAATAATCTTGAAGAAGAAAAGAATCCCTTGTTTGGTGCCAGTCTTTTATCTTATTGCTTTAATATTTATCCGGAAGAGTTTTATGATCTTATCGTCATGTCTTACGAAAAAGATGTCATTGATAGGGATATTATTAATTTAGATGATATTGACTCCCAGATGCGCGTAGGCAAGGAGCGTGTCTTGGAACAATTAAATATGAATCATCATGGTCAATTCATAACGGATGTTGTTTCTGAGTTAAAAGATTGTGGTTGTTTTAATGAAAGACATGCTTAGAAAATTGGTGGTCGCGTATTTTTTTGTTGATTTTTTGATCAGGCAGCCCGGAAAAATATGTCTCAAAAATAGCGACTCCTCATTGCTTTGCTTATAATGGCTTTAAGAGAATCGAAGAAGTACATAAACTCGCAATTTATAGGGCTTAGCTGGGTTTTTGTTGTTCCTGAGACAAGGCAAGCGGAAGTTTTATTATAAAAGTGGTGCCTATACCCAATTCACTTTCAACATGGCAAGATCCACCGTGTTGTATTATGTAGTCTTGCGCTTCATATGCGCCAATACCCATGCCAGCATTACCTTTGGTTGTATCAAACGGCTTAAATAGACGTTCACCGATAAACTTATTGTCCATGCCAGAGCCATTATCAATAATTTTAATAATTACCTGTTGATCATCTGTAGTCAATATTATCTTAATAAAACCATCGTCACCCGTCGCATCTTGTGCATTTTGTATCAAGTGACTAAAGATGGCCGTAATTTTCTGTGTTTCGCCTGAAATTTCAACGGTATCTAAGTCAGTAATTAGTTGAGGACATGGTTTGTTAGCACTTTGCTGTAGATTAACATCTTTTATAATGTCAATTAGATTGATAAGTTTATGATTATGTTGAGTAAACTGACCTTTTTTTAGCTGACTAAGCAGGCGTTCCATTTTAGAAATAACATTTTTAAGGGTTTCAATAGAGTCATCTATGAACTCGGTATTGTATTTATGTTTTTCGGCGTTTTTGACAATAAGACATACTTGTGCAACCAAATTTTTAAGATCATGGACAAGATATGCTGAAAGTCGATTATAGGCTTCAAACTGACGTGAGCGAGACAATGCATCACTAGCATGACTAAGAGCTAAAGCGTTAGCTAATTGAAGACATACCGTTTTTAGTAAGTCGTGGTCTTCCCAGTTAAGTTGTCTAGGCACTTTGGCTTTGGTTAATACAGTAAAAGCTACGATATCATCTTGTTGTAATAAGGGAATGATTAAGCAGATGTTATTGTTTGGATTTTGCCAGGTTGATAAGTCAACCTCATCATATATATGGGGTGATTTTGCCAGTTCAATAAAGTCTATAACCCACTGCTTTTCCTTCATAAATTGAATTACAGATTGATTTTTTTGAATGATGAAAGGTGGGGAAAACCCAAGGTTATTTTCTTCTGCTAAATAAAAATCACCTTGGTCATTTTTTAGCCATAAGCCACCACCAGAACTATCCACCAAGTCACACAGGGTTTTAATAATAAATCCAGATAATTCATTTATGGAATTGAGTTTTGCAATGGTTTTACTAACTTTGAGCCACTCATCTCGATAATCGTAGCGGTAGTGGAAGAAATGTTTATTAACAAATACCTTTGTTAACGCTCTAGCTTTCCCAGAAATAAATAATATTGATAGCATTAATAATGCTAGAAATATAAACAATAGTTGTACAGTAGCTCCCCAGTTACCACCATAATCCCTGATATAAAAACCAGCGAGGGACATTACGATAAGATATAACCCGGAACCTAATAAAACGGTGGTATGAAATATGATTTTTCTGGAGGCTGTTATTCTAAGTGCTTTATTAGTTTGTAAGCGCAATATGGAAATAACTAACAAAGGCATAATTAAGGCATTAATAAAGCCTCGTGAACTCCAGAGTAAAGCGTCGATTTGCGCAAATAGAAGCGATTTACTGTAAACAAAAAAATCAATCATAAATATTGCACTTAAGCCTAGGCATAAGAACTTAATCGACCATTGTGATTCTTGGGTTGCATTGCGATAAACTTGTTCTACCAACATTAAGCCAATAATTGCAAAAATTACATGTGTAAAAAGACGAGGATCTTGTCCAAGCAACTGCTGAAGTGGATAGCGTATGCTGTCAAAAACCTCTAGCGCTAAACTAACTGCTATAAGAACTCCTAGTCCATAGGAAAATCTGGATTTGAGCAGTAATAAATAGTTATTAGTAAATTGTTGATGCGAGATAAATGTACTTAATAAGACAAACCAGGCAGTATTGCGGACAATTTCAAGTGTTAAGGATATTGAGGTAAAGGATTTATTGTCGTGTATTAAAAAAGCACTGTAACCTGCCCAGACGAAAGAAAAAAAGAGTGCTGTGGCTAAGGGAATAACCACGGGGTTTTTTTTAACACCCATAATGGCTATGGGTGTTAAGACTAAATAGCAGGCAGAGGCTGATAAATAACTGTAATAGCTGTAGTTTTCCATGGAAAAATGACTGATAAGATAATAATAAATAGCCAACAATTTATCAGGCAAGTAAGTTTGATAAGTCGTCGATATCAATAGAAAGTTATTGAAGTATAGTGACTAATTCACCTAAGGTTAAAAGCTGAATTAGGCTGTCGACAAGATATAGTTTGAATTTTTAACTATCATTGTTGCTAGGCATTATGAGTATTGAGTGATAGAGAATTTATAGATAATAAGACTATGTTTTGTTGAAAAATTATGACTAACTTGAGTGGTACAGAATTATTTGATCAATTGCATATTGATGTTGCACGGAATGCAACGGATGATTTTAATTTATTTCACGATAGTAAAAAATGGCAGTACATTAAAAATAATCCTTTTAACGGCACAATCGTTCTTGGTTTTCAACTGGAATCGCTCATAGAGCACAAAGTTTTGCTTTATCGCCAGATACATAAGGAACAAAAACTGATTAGCGATAACAAATTACGATTTAGTAATTATCATTTTTCTTTTGTTAATGCAGTCAAGCCACGACAATTGGTATCTGTTGATATTAAAGAGTCGCAACTTAAAAAAGGAGAGAACACGACACTCAGTAATAGAATTACCGTTAAAGCAGATGGTTTATTAGCGCTGATGGGTTCCAAGAAAGAATCGCAAGTGGCTTTATTTTTACCTAATCTTGATTTGCCTAAATTTGATAAACTCAGGCTACATCCAGATAGATCATTTTTACCCAATGGTATTTTCTTTTTAAAGCGAAAATTTATAAACATTAGCAATGCAAAAAATTTTCTGTGTGGTTCACTGGTAGACCAAGATGATTATTTTGATGAGATACATTATAAAGCTATTTTTCCGGAAATATTCCCCTGTAGCTTGATTTCCTGTGCTTTATTGGAAAAAGCTCAAATAGAGCAATATGATTTTGAACAAAATCCGATGGTTTATTTGTCTCATAAAATCAGTATTGATCGCATGCTCCTTGAGCAACTAAAATCGAATGATGCTTTACACTTGTTGGTTAAGCAACTTTCATTTGAAAATGAGAGTACAGACCAAATTGGGCATACTGAAGTGCGTTATGATTATGAATGTTATGGCCTTATTAAAGATAATGCTGTTTTATTTAGGGCGCTAATATCGCTAGCCCCATTGGATAAAATACTCAAATCGCTCAAGCGTTAAGATAAGAAGAAGCGAAATATCTCAAGATAACATTGTTTTTAGATTTGCCAGATTGGCTTTGCCACGTTCTTTGATAACTTCCGGAGTTAGCTGTTTTTTATTAATCCACTCGAGATCTTCAGTTGGTAATTCATTTAAAAAGCGACTAGGCTCGCATTCACTGATTTCTCCATAACGCTTACGGTGAGTGCAGTAACTAAAGGTACAAGTTCGTTGGGCACGAGTAATACCTACATAAGTTAAACGGCGTTCTTCCTCTATATTATCGGTGTCAATGCTAGTTTGATGAGGCAGAATATTTTCTTCAATACCAATTAAGAAAACATTTGGAAACTCTAGTCCTTTTGCAGCATGAAGAGTCATTA
Organism: uncultured Methylococcaceae bacterium; assembly: GCA_903908165.1. Taxonomy (GTDB): domain Bacteria; phylum Pseudomonadota; class Gammaproteobacteria; order Methylococcales; family Methylomonadaceae; genus Methylobacter_C. Next base: position 6,026 of record CAIVQX010000081.1, read on the forward strand.
AACTAATCTGGTCGCTAATTTCTGTTTCCTGATGCCGATCCATAATATCCATTAACATGATTTTAGCGATAATTTCAGCTAAGGGCTTCTGGCCATCGGTTTCCTTAGCAGCTATGCGTTTGAGCCATTCAATCAATTCATAGACATTTTTTATTTTGCGTTCAGCTGATTCTTTACTCTTGCTTTCGTCTTTTAAATATTGCTCATAGTCGATGTGTTTAATGATGTCTTCGATGATGGAAAAGGTGTCGCCCCTGTCAATACGATCAGCTGTGTCGTTAATCCAATCATGAAATTTTTGTAGTCTGTGAGCTGATTTGTCAGTAAGTCTTTGACTCAATCCGAGCTCAGTACTGGCAGCAAATAAACTTATATGGCGTTCATTGGCATAACTCCCCAGTTTTTCAAGTGTAGTTGGACCAATTTCACGTCGTGGCGTATTGATGATGCGTAAGTAAGCCGCATCATCATCCTGATTAACAAACAAACGTAGATAAGCAAGTATGTCTTTGATCTCGGCATTAGCAAAAAATGATGAACTACCGCTAATGAGATAAGGTATATTATTTTCTCTAAGGCCTTGTTCAAAGAGTCTGGATTGGTGGTTGCCACGATATAGAATCGCATAATCCTGATAACGACTGCCCGTCTTGAATTTATGATGCACAATTTCAGAGATGATTTGTTGCGCTTCAATCTGATCATTTTTATGGCTCAAAACACGCAGCGGATCTCCGTAACCGAGTTCGCTCCAGAGTCGTTTTTCAAAAGTATGAGGGTTGTTGGCAATCAGATGGTTGGCTACTTTGAGTATACGTCCTGTAGAACGGTAATTTTGTTCTAACTTGATGACTTGCAGGCGGGCAAAATCTTTTTGTAATTGCGCTAAATTCTCTGGTTGTGCCCCACGCCAGGCATAAATGGATTGGTCGTCATCACCCACAACGGTAAACCGTCCCAGTGCTCCTGCAATTAGTTTTACCAATTGGTATTGGGTAATATTGGTATCTTGATATTCATCTACCAGCAAATAACGAATCTTATTTTGCCACTTTTCTAAAACAGCAGGATGTTGTTGAAACAGTAAGACTGGTAATAATATCAAGTCATCCAAATCAACGGCATTATAGGCTTTTAAACTGCGGGTATACTCATGGTAAAGACTGGCAGCAGGCTGTTGTTGAGTGTTAGCAATATGTAGTGCCTGTTCTGGAGTTATAAAGGCATTTTTCCATTGTCCGATTTGTTGGGAGTAAAGTTCATAATTATCGATGTCGCAATTTTTTACACCATGAGTGATTAGATTTTTTAGCAAAGTATGTTTATCTTGCTCATCAAATAAAGTAATAGCCGCTTTGTAAGCTAAGACTTTATGTTCCTTTCGTAGTATATCCAATCCTAGGGCATGAAAAGTAGAGACACGTAAGCCGCGCATCTGAGTATCATCAAGTAATTTGGAAACTCGACTTTTCATTTCTCGGGCGGCTTTGTTGGTGAAAGTTACAGCAGCAATATGTTTAGCAGATAAGCCCTGTTTAACAAGATATGCAATTTTTTCTGTAATCACCCGAGTTTTACCGCTGCCAGCTCCTGCCAACACTAGCAAGGGCTGATCTATCATTTTAACAGCAGCTTGTTGCTGAGGATTTAGTTTGGACATTGGTACGAGCTGATTAAGTTAAAGTACTTTTGCTTGATCTGATATTGCAATTTTACAAGGTATCAGGGAGTTTAAATTACTTATTTTACAGGTTTTACAGGCATTCATATGTTTAAAGCCATTTAGTTAAAGCGGACAGTAAGGTAAAATGACGTTGGAATTTGTGGGTCAATAAAATCTTATAATATAAAAGGGGAAATATCATGAAAAAAAGTTTGTTTCTGGCTGCTGCGTTAATGGTTTCCGGTAGTGTTTTTGCATCTACCGACCACTACGTTTTACGTGATGGCAACCATGTGCAACACTTAAAAATTACCACAGTTAATAATGAGATTAATGTAAGTTCAGATGTTGATTTTGAACCAAACTCCAATGAAACCGGTAAGGAACCTTGCTCCGGTGAAGTGTCAGGAGAAGCTAAAAGTGTTGCTGCAAATGAATTAGTTATGAAGAAACATTCGGAAGGTGAAGCTTCTTTTTGTGAATTGAAAGTTCATCTTAGTCCAACTGGTGCAAAAATTGAGCAATCTGAAGATTGCCGTAATTTTGCTGCTGGTATTTGCCGTTTCTCTAGTGATGGCAAAGAATTGGTTAAAGTTAAATAGAAAGGTTGTACTGTATAACTATTTAAACTGTTCGTTATTATTTTGTAATATCGAGCAGTTTAAATTTATTAGAAATAATCAATTACTGCGATCTAGTTTTCTATAGCTAATTGCTTCGCTCAAGTGGTTGATTTCAATGTTTTTTGATTTGGCTAAATCAGCAATCGTTCTTGCCAGTTTTAAAATGCGATGATAGGCTCGGTGTGACAAGCCAAATTTATCCATAGCCTGATCTAAAATTTGGTGGCTCTGTTCAGATAAAATACATATTTTTTTAACTTCTTTTGCTGTTAATAATGAATTGGGTTTACCACTTCGCGCCAAGGCAATAGTGCGTGCAGCGAGAACCCGTGTTCTTATTGTCGCACTATTTTCCTCGCCACCTACAGCACCTTTTCTTAATACTTCTTGAGAAATACGTGGCACTTCCAGATGCATGTCAATTCGATCCAGTAAAGGCCCTGATACTCTTGTTCTATATCGAATGACTTGTTCTGAAGTGCAATGGCAGCGACCTGAAATATCACCTAAATAACCACAAGGACATGGATTCATCGCTGCGATTAACTGAAAACGTGCTGGAAAGTCTACTTGTCTTGCTGCTCTAGAAATGGTGATATGGCCAGTTTCCAGAGGTTCACGCAAAACTTCCAGTACTTTACGATCAAATTCTGGCAGCTCATCAAGAAACAAAGTACCGTTATGAGCGAGTGATATTTCGCCTGGCCTGGGATTACTCCCTCCACCAACTAACGCTGCTGCTGAGGCGGTATGGTGCGGTGCTCGAAATGGAGGTTTTAGCCAGTTGGTTACATCCAGACCTTGATCACTAATGGAGGCGATAGCAGCTGTTTCTTGTGCTTGTTGTTCCGTCAACAATGGTAAAATAGTCGGTAAGCGTGCGGCGATCATCGATTTTCCAGTTCCTGGAGGCCCGAGCATTAGTATATTATGAGAGCCGGCAGCAGCTATCTCAAATGCTCTTTTAACATGATATTGACCATGCACATCAGAAAAATCCAAGTTATTGATAGGGTTTGGTGGTTCTATTTGTTGAAACTCAACTTGTATCTGCATCTGGCCGGTCAGATGAGCGCAGACGTCTAATAAGTGTAAAGCGGGGATCATCTCAATACCTTTAACTAAGGCTGCTTCAGCGGTGTTTTCTTTAGGCAGAATGAGTTTTCTTTTGTGATTTCTTGCTTGTATGGCGATAGGCAGAACACCTTTGACAGGGCGCAACTCTCCACCTAAAGATAGCTCACCAATACATTCGTATTGTTTAAGGTCAGTCGATGGTATTTGGCCAGATGCCGCTAAAATACCTAAAGCAATAGCCAAATCAAACCGGCCGCCTTCTTTAGGTAAATCAGCAGGTGCGAGATTAACAGTAATACGTTGAGCGGGGAATTCAAATCGGGAGTTTATAAGTGCTCCTCGCACTCGATCTTTGCTTTCTTTAACAGCAGTTTCCGGTAAGCCGACAATATTTAATGCAGGTAATCCGTTAGCAACATGAACTTCAACCATTACCAGAGGTGCTTCAATGCCTGACCGTCCTCTGCTAAAGATAACGGCTAAGCCCATCTTGTGTTAAAACAGTGATTTTTCATTATCACTATATCTCCAGCTTGCTTTAATTATTTATATCCGTTCTTGTTATTAGTCAATAAATTTAAGTAATTGATTTGGCATGGGAGTGATCTTTGACTCTCGCTTGGCTGTGGTTAGAAGGTCACTCCTTTTGATAATCTGCGGCGAAAAACAGTTTGATAATAATTATAGCTGCATTTCAGATTTGTTAAGAATATTGGCTTCCATTTCAGATACTCGATTTTCTAAGTCTTCAAGTTTTGAGCGGGTTTTTGCTAATACCATTTTTTGCACTTCAAATTCTTCACGGGTAACCAAATCTAGTTTACCTAATGCACCTTGTAAAATGGCTTGAAAGGTTTTCTCTAAGTCATCTTTTAGGTTATTTAGGCTCGGAGGGATGGCGCTTGTTAAACGGTTAGCAATATCATCAATAGTTTTAGTATCAAACATTAGGGTATCTCACTTTATTTGGAAGTTGCAAATTGGGTCTTACATAGTAATAATGCCAATTTATTGTTTTGTTTAGGAAAAAGCCTTTTTAAAAAATTCGGGTTGTGCTAAAGAGGCTTTGTGTATGTCGACATTATAATAAATAGTTTCAAATGCTTTATTTGTCGAATCTTGTTCTCTGAATGATGATAAATCAGCTTTGCTTGCAATCGTGGCACTCCACCAACCAGAGGGATACAAACATTGAGGGAAAAACAAGGTTTGCAAGTGATCAAAACCACTTACGTTCATTGCGTTACGCATTTCGCCGATCAGTTTCATGTTAAAAAGTGCCGACTCGCTTTGTTGTACGATCATACCGTTTTCCGAGAGGCAGTTAAAACAATCTCGGTAGAAGTCTTCGCTGAATAAGCCCAAAGCAGGTCCAATAGGGTCGGTGCTGTCAACGATGATAATATCAACGGAGTTAGGTGCCGCATCTTTTACCCACTTAATTCCATCAATAAATTTTAAATCAGCTCTTGGATCGTTGTTGGACTCACATAGTTCAGGAAAATAAATTTCGGCGAGACGGGTAACGCGTTCATCAATATCAATTTGTACAGCTACTTCGACTGAAGGGTGTTTTAATACTTCTCTTAAAGTGCCGCAATCACCACCACCGATGATCCAAACTCTTTTTGGGTTGGGATGGGTGTATAAAGCCGGATGACTCATCATCTCGTGATAAAAAAAGTTATCACGGGTTGATACCATGGTGCAGCCATCTATTACCATTAAATTACCGAAAGTTTCGGTTTCATAAATTTCAAGATGCTGAAACTCAGATTGCTCTTCGTGTACTTTTTGTTTTATTTTTAATGAAAAAGCCGAGCCAGCCGCAGGGACTTGTTCGGTAAACCATTGTGATGGGTTCATGTATGGGATCCTGAAAAATAAACGAATAAATAAGTAGGCATTATATTAGAATTTGGCATCTTTTAGGTATAAAACGGAGTTTCGAGTGAATTTAAGTCAGAATAAAATCTGGTCAATTGAGCAATCTACACACACTTACTCCATAAATAATTGGGGTGATGGTTATTTTGCTATTAATGCCAAAGGTCATGTTTGCGTAAAGCCCAGTTCCGATAAGGAGATAGAGCTCGATTTATATGATATTGCCCAGTCACTTAAGGATAAGAATTTATCCTTACCAGTGTTGGTTCGTTTTACTGACATTTTAAAAGATCGGGTAACTCGGCTTAATGACGCTTTTGAAAAAGCTTGCGTTACTAATAATTATCAGGGCCAATATACACCTGTTTACCCTATCAAGGTTAATCAACAGCGCCAAGTAGTTGAAGGAATTTTGTCGGCCGAAAAAATTGGTTTGGAAGCCGGTAGTAAACCAGAGTTACTAGCCGTTATGGCCTTATCAAATAAAGGTGTGGTGGTTTGTAATGGCTATAAAGATAGAGCTTATATACGCTTGGCTTTAATTGGCATAAAAATGGGTCTTAATCTTTATCTAGTGATTGAAAAGCCACTTGAACTTGAATTGATTATTGAAGAGGCAGCCAAGTTAAACGTTAAACCGCAGTTGGGCGTTAGAGTCAGGTTATCAAGTATCAGTACCGGAAAATGGCAAAATAGTGGCGGTGAAAAGTCCAAGTTTGGTCTTCATGCCCATGAGGTTCTTCAGCTTATTGAGCGTTTGAAACAAAATCACTTGTTGGATAGTCTTAAATTGCTGCATTTTCATATGGGTTCGCAAATTGCTAATATTCATGACATAAAAGTTGCTCTGAAAGAAGCCGGGCAATTTTATGTTGAGTTACATCGGTTGGGTGCAGAGATAAAGATTATCGATGCGGGTGGCGGTTTGGGGGTTGATTATGATGGTAGTGGTTCCCGTCGTGAATCTTCAATTAATTACAGTCTCGATGAATACGCTCAAAATATTGTGCGTAGTTTTGCAAAATTGTGTACTGAAAAGAAAATACCTCACCCTGATATTATTACCGAATCAGGTCGGGCATTGACTGCGCATCATGCGGTATTAATTACTAATGTTACTGATGTTGAGTCGATATATACCAATAATGAAGAACTACTAGCGTTACCCGTTGTACATAATAATGTTGAACATTTTCATGATGCGCAGTATGCCTTGACAGAAGCGCGCGCCCGTTTTACTCAAGATAAATTGAGTATTACTGAACTTGCCAAAGCCGAGAATGATTATGCGCTTATGTGTCAGCAAATCAAAAGCCAATTAAATTCTAATACGCAAAGTGAAGCTATTATCTTGGAAGAGTTAAACGAGAAATTGGCTGATAAGGTTTTTTGTAATTTTTCTTTGTTTCAATCCATGCCAGACATTTGGGGTATAGATCAGATTTTTCCGATCATGCCTATTCATAGATTGAATGAGCAGCCAACGCGGCGAGCTGTTATTCAGGATTTGACTTGTGATTCTGATGGTCGTATTGATCAATATATTGATGGACAAAATATTGAAAATACCATGCCCTTGCATAGCATTGATAGTAATAAGCCCTATTTTATTGGATTCTTTATGGTGGGAGCGTATCAGGAAATATTGGGTGATATGCATAACTTATTTGGCGATACTCATTCTATTAACATAATGCTGGATGACAACGGCTATCATTTTTATGATTTTCAAGAAGGAGAGCATGTTAGTGATTTACTGGATTATGTTCATATAAGCAGTGAAGAGTTAAAAGCGGCTTTTCGAGATAAATTGGTAAAAAGTAATCTTTGTGAACTAGAGCAGCTAGACTTCGAAAAAGAACTGATTGCCGGCTTAACCTCTTATACTTATTTGGAAAAATAACATGAAAGTAGGCATGGTCGGTTTGGGTGCAATGGGTTTAGGGATGGCTAGAAATCTTGCTAAAGCCGGTTTATTAGCGGGTGTTTATAATCGTACAAATGCAAAAACCACAGAGTTTAATGTTGCGGTTTATGATTCACCTGAAGCGATGGCAGTGGCAGTTGATATTCTGTTGATCTGCGTTTCAGCTGATCAAGATGTTATCGGATTAGTTGAGGCGATAGCAAAAACAATTAAGCCGGGGTCAATTGTAGTAGATTTATCTACGGTCAGCAGTGAAACAGCCAAAAATGCCGCAGCGATGCTGTTAAATAAAGAAGTAGATTTTTTGGATGCGCCGGTTTCCGGAGGTGTTGAAGGAGCTAAAAATGGAACCTTGGCAATGATGGTAGGTGGCAGTACTAAAGCGCTGGAAAAGGTTCGTCCTGTAATTGAAGTTATAGCAAAACGCATCATTCATATGGGGGAGACAGGTTCTGGGCAGGCTACTAAAGCAGTCAATCAAATTATGTGTGCAGGGATTAATCAAGCCGTTACAGAAGCACTTGCCTTTGGTCAGGCTCTAGGCTTGGAAATGGAAAAAGTCATTGATGTGATTTCAGGTGGCGCAGCTGGGAACTGGTTTTTAGACCATCGTGGATCGACGATGACACATAGTACTTTTGCGCCGGGATTCAAGCTCGCACTCCACCATAAGGATTTAAAGATCTGTCAGACAATGGCCTCCAAAGCAAATGTAGCAATTCCATTGTCTGATATGACAGTTATTGATTACGAGGAATTAATGAGGGACGGTTATGGCGATGAAGATATTTCAGCTTTGTATCGATTGAAAAGATCATAAATTCTAATTAAGCAATTTGTTTGGGATTTAGTTGACTATGGAAGTGCCTTTTATTTGAACATAAACGGACATATCTGTTTGCAAATTAAGTAATAGTGAAGATTTAAGAGTGATGTGTGCTAACAGAATTTGTTTGTCTATTTCTAACTTCACGACACGTTGGCCGTTATTG
>CAIVQX010000082.1 GCA_903908165.1 uncultured Methylococcaceae bacterium
GATGTGCTACGTATCGACACATAAGCACAATTGAGTTATTGCTAACTCATTGGGTTTAATTCTAACAGGTCGAATCTGTAATGCAATACCAAAAAGTCTATAAAGAGACTTTTCGATGAATACAATTAACATTACCCGCCCTTCTGTAACTGAAAACTACACTGTTTTACCAAACGATATTTTGAATTTCGGTCGTCACATTCAAGGTCTAAAGCCTCGTGATTCCGCAGTCCTTAACTATTTACTTAGCAGACCGCCTCATTGGAAACTACGCGCCAACGACATTGCTCGTGCCATTAACATATCCATCAATACAGTCTATGCAGCACTTTCCAAATTGCGGCAATTGGGGTTTGCTTCGTTTACACGTGATAAGACCGGTCACACTTTTTGGATTATATCCCTGCATCAAGCACTCTCTAGCCCAGTATCTACGCCTCATACCAAAAAACCTCGTGAGGTTTTTTGTGACGATTTAATAAATACTGAGTCTTTAGTAAATAATAAAACAACAACCAGTTGTGTTTATTTTGAAGAAAAATCACTAGATATAGATATTATTAATTCAACTGAATCAGCCTCAGTTTTAGAAAGTGCTCAGGAAGTAAATCAACTACTTGATGAGATAGAACTTCCAATCGAATTGGTTTCCCGTCTTTCTGAAATCGAACAAGTACTTGCAAAAAAGACAATCAGAAAATCACAAGTCGACAATTCTACTTATAACCTTATCTTAATTGCTTTAAAATCGGCATTATCAACTGATACTGTTAGATCTCCTCTAGCTTACCTAAATTCACTCATTTCAAAAGCAAAGAATGGATCTCTTCATGTACCTAACTCAAATAATGCTAATTCATCCAATAAAGCACCTACACAACGTAAAGAAGTCATAAGTGACTTAATATCTAAGTATGGTGACAAACTGCTCTCGGACATCGTCTACCGTGGTTTTATCACTAATGAAAAACTCGGTTACATGTCTTATGATGAATTGAAAACACTCGGTCTAATTAGCAATACTTGGGCTAAGAAATATGATGATTATCAACTTGAAAAATTGAATCAATTGGCTGTTAATTTCAATATTTCAGCTGTTTCTAAAAAATCAGGTAAAACAAAAACGTTCTGAATCTGAGTTTGAATCAAAAAGAGCAGGGCGCTTATCTATTTTCACCCTATGCTGACAATCAAACAGCAAGGTCGTTGAAAAGGCTCGAGTACCTTCTAAATTTGTCATTTTAGGCAACGAATGCCTTTGTTTATTTTCAATAAGGGCAATTATTTTTTTCTAATGATGAAATTAATCGATATGAATAAATGTAATTTGAGGGTGAACAAGAAAAAAACAGACCGTTTTTTTTGAAAAAAAAGCGTATCTAAATCAATATAAATTCAAGTTAACATGCGACCTTAGAAAGCGTCAAAAACCAGTTACGAAATAAAAAAATTCGACATAAGTCAATGTTTATAAATAACTAATTAAAATAAATCAGTAACTGCAAGGCCTAGAGACGGTTCCATTTTTTTATTCGGATTTTGTCATAAATTTGTCTTGAAACTGAAATTCACTTTCAAAATGTATTCGTATAGAATTCTTTGCGAGTCCGCTTTTTCGTCTTCAAAAATTCCAAACACCATCAATAAAAAAAAATCACAGCCCTGTGGTTAGGGATTCTTGACGCCTGCGTTTTAGCGTCTTGTGATTTTAATTTGTATTGAGATGTTTATTTTAAAACAAGTTCAGGAGGTAATATGTCCGACAATATCATTATTTTTCCTTTAGATGTCGTTAATTATTTAGACAGTGAAACCGCCATTAACGATTATATAGATTCAATGCTGAAAGAAAATCCAACGCTAATCGAATCAGCCATGCAAGACGTTGCCAAAGCCCGTCAAATCTTATCTATGGCAGATTACCCCATTCCACTTGCCGCGTAATTGACGCTAAGTCTGGCTAATTTTTTCAACCAATTTGGTGAAGATAATCAAAAAAACCTTTTAATTTATATCAAACATGCCGATAATAACCAACGGAGATAGTAGGAAATTAAATCGTCTTATTCGATAAAAAGAACAGGACGATTTGATTTTTTTGTTTTTGCTAATTTAAACACGCTGTTTCGCCTTTAATTCTTCTGCAAGCGCTACGATACATTCCCTATCATGTCGTGCATCCGCATCGTTCATATCAACTATAGCCACCTGTGACTTGGTCATTACCCAATAAGCGTTTTTGCGCTTTTTTGTGTATCAATATGAAAAAACACTCCTCATTTTTGGTTTTTATCATTAGAATAGAACCACTTAATAAACATGGCGTATTTTGGTTATTACTTCAACCTACATAGAAGAAATCCATGACAGAACAAACAACAAGTGAATCACTCAAACCTAAATATTTGCAAAAATACGTAGGCACTGACCGTCGCAGAGATAAAATCCAAAACACCGCATTACTCGAGGTCAATTTTAATTTTTCTTCTGTTAAGACGCTTTATAGCGAGAACGCGGGGGATAAAATTGAACAATTGCTGGTAATGATCAATGAACGTCTTAATCATAGATTGCGAGACACGGATACTATTTTGCGGGTAAATCAAAAATTTATCATTCTCTTAGAAGAAGTTGAAATTATCGCGCATGCTCATGCGGTTTCTGATGAATTAGTTAAAATGCTAAAAGAGCCATTTATACTGGCTGAAGACCACCATATTGGAATTGAAACGACGATTAGCATCAATTTATTTTCAAAATTTGATTTAAAATTAGCCGCTTTTCCTAGAAAAATAAAATTAGATAAATAGCTATTTTTTGGCACTAAGGTTGTAAGCGCTCGTTTTATTGATAAAAAATTAATCCTTTAATTTTGACGCAGATTCATTGCGTCGCAATAAGCGAAACCAAAATATACTTTCAAGTACAGCGCCAACCATCAATAAAATCATAGATTCTAATGTGCTTCCTGCAAGATAAGCCGCTACAGCGGCAAACAAAATAAAAAATGTAATACCCTGTTTCATTATATTCATGTTTGATACCTCTGGAAAAATATGTCCCTCTAGAGGCTAATATACTTTTTTTCACATAAAAAAGCCCCATTTCTGGGGCAATTCAGTAGAGGTAGCTACTTAAAATAAGTTGTGCATAACCTGTGCCAATAAATTGATTTGAGTATTTTATGGAATACGCTAAATTTTTCCATCAAGCCCCATCTGGAAATATTTATGAATCACTTTTTCTTGATTTTCTAATAACCAATCAATGTCAGGTTTATTATTCATCGCTTTATGAATAGCCGTTGACATGGCTTTGCGATGAATATCAAACAAAATCCGATGATCCAAATTATCATCAGTGGCAACGCTTGGATTGAGCCACACGGAGACAATAATGCCTAAATCATTGGCTTTTTCTTTTGGAATATCCCCAGCGCGAACAGCATCCAACACTCCGTTAGCAATAGCAGCTTGTACCGTTCCCATTAAAATATTGGTATAGCGACTATTTTTCACCGTCACTTTACTCGTCATTAACGTTACAGGTCTGACTTGAATATCGGTATTTAAGATAGCAAATACGCGCGTATGACCACTTACCTGACCAGCTGTCATCGTGGCAATTGCCGTCCCAACAGGCCCGTCTAATTCACCAATAATCACTTCTGGCTCAGCAGCGGTTCCAGCAGGGCCACCAGCAATCAATGCTTCGCCTGTACGCATAATAATTCGTTCACTCATTGAAACTCTCTCTTAGTCATTATAAAAGTTATTTATAACCTACTTCTTTGTTTTAGTTTTTATAATATCGTTTTTTTAGCAAACGTTCATTACGGGTTATGTCAAATTCATTAGATACACACTACGGTTTCTTTTTTACGACGTTAAATTCACACGAAACCTTATCAGAGCGACTGGATTTATTCTTGAATGGTGACATTCATATTCAGCATTTAGATTTGATCGTATCAAAAGAAAACGAAGCGCTTATTCATCACGCCGCTATCGCATGGGCGCAGCAACTAAAATATCCCTTAACTATCCAGCTTTCAATCTGTCCATACGCATCAAAAATGGAAATTATGGCTGAAAATACGCAAGAAGGCATTTTGACGGCTTATGCTTACGATGAAGATGATGGTTACTCACCCCTTTCCTATGCGTGCGCTGAGCAATTGGAAAAAGTGATCAGCAAACTCAATAAAGAAAACAAACCTATAACTGTTATGCCAAACTCACCAATCAATGATGATGGTTTAATTTAAAAAATTAAATTTCTTCTGTAGCTCTTTTTTAATATTTTTTCTTTTTTTGTATTATTTTAAATACTTTTAATTATTTTAGAAAACTGCTAACCACTTATTTTATAAAGCATTTAGATGTTTATTATGTAATGAATGTTACAGAAGTTTAACATGTAGGAAAACGGGGTATACGTGTAGGTGATAAAAATAAAGTGAAGTTGATATGCAGTGGATTGATTGTCATAAAACGACAAATTTAATGCTCAAAATGAATTTTTTTCCTTTTCTGTATTACTTTAAATACTTTTAATTACTTTAGACGCCGCAACATATTGATTTTTAATTTAAATAAAAGAGATAAGACGACAGATTTAATGTCATAAGACGACAAATTTAATGCTATAAGACGACAGATTTAATGTTAATAAGACGACAAATTTAATGCTTTAAACGACATTATTTTTCATTGTCGTTTAATTATGATGTATCGCATTGAGCATTTTAAACAAAGATGAACGTGTGTGAATGCGTGGATAAAAGATTAACGGTTTATAAAGCAAAAAAAGTCATTTGTAGCTCTTTTTTAATATTTTTTGTTTTTTAGTGCGCTATAAATATAGTCAATACGGTGCTTACAGGGAATAACTAACTACTGATTCTACGTCAAGTGACTACCGATTCTACGTCAACTAACTAAAATGAATTTACCCAAAAATTCCGCAAAGCCCCGTCTCTTCAGGTCGGGGATGTAAGGAATATCGGCGTAGCCCCGCTTTAAAATCTAAGTAGGGCGTTGCTGTTGCTCAATGTACTGTTTCAAAA
>CAIVQX010000083.1 GCA_903908165.1 uncultured Methylococcaceae bacterium
AAGGAATTAAGTACATAAACACGAGCGCGAGATAACAAAGCATTATTGAGGGCAAAAGACGGATTTTCAGTAGTTGCACCGATAAAATAAACAGTACCATCTTCTACATGTGGAAGGAAAGCATCCTGTTGTGACTTATTAAAGCGATGCACTTCATCGACAAATAAAATAGTGCGTTTATGTTTTTCAAATTGTATTTTTTTGGCTTCACTAACAGCGGCTCTAATTTCCTTAACACCGGATAATACCGCTGAAATTGGCATAAATTCGGCATCAGAGTGTCGAGCAATTAATCTAGCTAAAGTGGTTTTACCGGTACCTGGTGGGCCCCAGAAAATCATGGAATGCAGTCGTCCGGATACCACGGCTTCGTAGAGCGGTTTGCCAGTTTTTAGGATGTGCTGTTGGCCTGCGTAATCTTCCAGAGATAGTGGTCGCATCCTATCTGCCAATGGTTTGCTTAAATCATCGAACATGAAGATTAAAATGAGGAATTAACAACTATCAAAATTGGATCTTCGGCGGTCATCTTTAATCAGAAAAAACATCAGCGCCTTTGGGCGCAACAAATTCAAACACAGTGGGTTTTATCGGCGGGTTTAACTGTACATTTGTGAAATAGATGCGTGTTAATTGACCAAAGTTATCACTTAACTCCATGCCACCCAATGAGCCTTTATTCAGGCCGATTAAAATATATTTAAAACTACTTTCCTGGTTTTTAGGTAATAATTTAATCCATTGCATTTCACCATCTACACCTTGATCTTCCATAGTGAAATTATCATCCAGTGATATAGTCCCACTTAACAATAATGCAGGTGTTGAACCAACGGATTCATCCAATTTTTTTATGGTGACTTGATCTAAATCAGTATCATAAAACCAGACTTTCCCTGATGTTGATACAATTTCTTGCTGAAAAGGTTTTAGATAGTTCCAGCGAAATTTGCCGGGTCGCTGTAGATAAAAAATCCCAGAACTGGTTTGGGTAGGCTTACCAGATTCATTTATCAAAACCTGTTTAAAGTCAGCAGTGAGTGATTTTGATGATTTTAAAAATGCCTGTAATTGTTTCACAGGTTCATCTGCAGCTTGAGTCGTGCTGCTGTTGACAAGAAAAAAGGTTAATAAAATCAGACGTAATGTATATGTTTTAGTCATTGATGCTCTTATATTATTTATTGGGGTTCAGGTTTACTTTCGTTGGGATCATCTTCGAAAATATCGGTAAACCACGATTTATCTTGATCAAAAATGCCTTGTCCACACTCAGAATAGGTGGTGGGTTCCGATCCAGATATATAGGGGTATTGTTTGCCATCACCACATTCTTCATTGGTTAATAAACCACTACCTGGGTTAACCAAGGCTAAGGTAATGTTATCGGGAGGTATTAAATTCACCGGTTGTGTTGAAATTTGTTTCATTAGTGATGACCAGATTGGTAAAGCTCCTGTGGAGCCAGTTAAACCAATTGATTTGTTATCGTCTCTACCCAACCAGACGACTGATAGATAATCGCCAGTGTAGCCAGCAAACCAACTATCTTTGGCATCATTTGTAGTGCCTGTTTTACCGACTAAGCCATAGTTTTCTGGGAAAACTGAATAGGCTGATCGGCCTGTCCCTTCATGCATAACTCCTTGTAACATGGTATTAACGATAAAAGTTGCTGCTGGATCAAGCGCCTGTTTTACAGTTAATGGGTAACTTTGTAATTCTTTGCCATTCGTGTCTACTACTGCTCGAATACTTTTAATGGGTGTTGAAAAACCATCGCCCGCTAACGTTTGATACATGCGGGTAACCTCTATAGGAGTAAGACCAGCGGCTCCCAATAAGAAAGAGGGGAAAAGATCAACAGGTCTAGTGACGCCCATGTTTTTGAGTGTTTTTGCAATTCTGGGGACACCTATATCCATTCCCACACGAACGGTAGCTAAATTATAAGATTTTGCCAATGCTGTGTGTAAAGCAATATCACCATGCTCTTTATGGTCGTAATTTTTAGGGATCCAGTCTGTGCCATTATCACCTTTAATTACCATGGTTGTATCACTAACTTTAGTGGTAATGGTGTATTTGTCAGGGTACTCCAGAGCAGTTAGATAAATGGCTGGTTTAATTAGAGAGCCAATTGGACGAACCGCATCCAATGCACGGTTAAAACCACCTACCATGTTTTCACGACCACTAACCATAGCGGCTATTTCTCCATTATCTCGGCGAGTAACTATAGCTGCTGCTTCAATTTTATTGCCATGAGGCATTTTATCAAGTTGCGATAGTCTGTTGGCGACTGTCTTTTCAAGAATATCCTGCACCTGATTATCCAATGTAGTAAAAATTCTAAGACCTTGAGAAGTTAAATCATCTTCATGATAATCTTGTTTTAACTGCCGTTTGACCAGATCCAGGAAACCTGGGTAGCGATCGGATGAATGCTTCATCCGAGGAATGACATTTAATGGTTTTGCAGTTGCTTCAGATGCCTGACTAGTAGATATATAGCCTTCAACTGCCATTTGCTCAATTATGAGGTTTCGTCGTTGTAGTGCACGTTCAGGAAAACGTCTTGGATCATATTCAGATGGACCTCTTACCAAAGCTACTAGAGAGGCAACTTGTTCGAGCGGAAGGTCTTTTAATGTGCTGCCAAAATAGAATTCGCTTGCCAAACCAAAGCCATGAACACCATTTGCGCCATTTTGACCTAAATAGATTTCATTCAAATAGGCTTCTAGAATCTCATTTTTAGTGTAGCGGTACTCTAAGATGAATGCCATCAAGGCTTCTTTCAATTTGCGTGATAAGCTTTTTTCATTTGTTAAATAAAAGTTTTTAACCAACTGTTGAGTTATGGTACTACCACCTTGAACCATTCCTCCTGCCATTACATTAGCCCACATTGCTCTGGCAATGCCTTTTATTGAAAGACCAAAATGCTGATAAAAATCCCTATCTTCTGATGCAAATAGGCCGGAAATGAGGTTATTTGGAGCTTCCTCGAGTTTAATGAGCACTCTATCTTCTTTAATGCTGGGATAAAGACTGCCTATTTGTAAGGGGTCCATACGGACTAAGGGAACATCTTTAGACGTTGTTAAATTCGTAATTTTATCGATACTGGAATCGATAAAATTTATTTGTATCAACATGCTGGGTTGGTGTTGATCCCAAAAAGAAAAATCACGGGTTTTTACAACGAGTTGAGATCCTTTTTTGTAGAAAGTTCCTTCTGCAGGTAAGGTTACATCGTTACGGTAATGTAACATATTTAATAAGGCTTCGAGTTTTTCAGGAGAAAGAGAG
>CAIVQX010000084.1 GCA_903908165.1 uncultured Methylococcaceae bacterium
AAATTACTAAAAACTATGGATGGTATGTCAGTAAACGGGATTTATTGGGCAGAGATGCTAGCGATGAGTACAATTTATATTTCTTGGCTGTTGGTAAACTAAAAGAAGTTTTTGAAGAATACGATTTAGCCTTACAACTGGAATCTCGATTTAGTAACGATAAAGGTAAAGAGCTAATAATAGTATCTAAATGTTCTGATATAAATGTGCACTCAGCTTCTACCAGTTTAGATTCAATATATTCTGATTGGGAGCACTATAAATTAGAAGAATTTTATAATGCTATTTCAAAGTTATATTTATTTGTTAATACTGAGAAGTTAATCAGTTCTACGTTGATTGGTTAAGTGTCCTTTTAAAGGACAGTTGATACTTGTGAGTCTTATTGAATACGATCGATAGCCACCCACTACTTATAGATTGATGGGTTTTCATTTGAAAAGGGTCTTTTATATTTGTTACAAAAACTAACGTTATTTCATCCAATGTCTTACCGGGGATATATTTCTGGCATATCTTTTACCGTGCTAAATTTATCTTTAATTCTTACTCAATTTAGTGCATCGTTAGCTACTCTACATTAAAAAATTAAAGATAATCAAAGCGGATGAAATTGTAATTACATTAAATGTCAGTACCATACCAAAAACTCTAAATCTAAAATCCTCATCTATCTTACTTAAGCCATACGCATGTATGATTCTTCCTAGCAAAAAGGCGGTGAGTAAGATATGTACAATAATTACGTTGTACTTTAAGCCCTCAACAAACCCAACTAAAATAATGGCAATGGGCGTGTATTCAGCAAAGTTTGCATGCACACGCATAGCTCTTTGTAATAGCAAATTATTTCCATCGCCTACAGCAACTTTATTTTGTCTTCTAATTATTATTGTTTTTATGCTTAATACTACAAATATTAAACCTAAAAGTGCAGCATAAATTGGAGTAATAAAAAGTCCCATTTCGTCCTCTTGTTTTAAATTAATTATAAGAAGCAATTATAAATGAGAGTTTGCAAGGGATGGGTTTTTATGTCCTATTAAAAAACATCGTTTAGTATGCTAAAGATTCCCTCAATGTCTTATCAAACATTTCTCATTGCCATTTCATCAGCCGAGCTTTAAAACTTGAGTATTCTAGGTTGTAGTAATTTCCTGGTTTGTTCTGATTTTTAGAGCAGTAAGGCCGGAAAAGATTTAGCAAAAATAGTTACACCCGGCTTTATCTTAGGACTTTAATGGATATTAACGGCTAAGAACCACGCAATCGTTACTTATTATTAATCTACATCTCATTACTTGGGGTTTCTAATAAATCTTACTATACTCATAACGCAGCAAAACAAGGTCAGGCATCGAAGAGATTATTTTTTTATGTTAGTGAGATATTAATTATGAATGATGAGATGAGTTTGCAAGAAGCCATAAATTTATTAAATTTGATTAATAGTGATCATACGCACTCTACAAATAATACAATGCATCCTAAGCATAAAGAATGTCTTTTAGTATATAAAGCGATTGAAAATTGGATTAATAGACATCAAATAACGAATAAGCAGCCAAAATATTTTCATGAAAAAATGCTAGATCATGCTGAGTACTAGTCTCAATATTGCCGCGGGTAATAACGCATTATCAGTTAATTTAGTGTGTTAGAGATGTGGTCAGTTAAATTATTTTATTCTTCTATATTGAAACAATAATTAGATGTATTAACTTTTGATATCAACTTATTTCCTGTTTTTTGTTAATGGTGTATTACAAATGAATGATCAAACATCTATAAAATTTGTTCTTGGACTTTCTTTATATATTCTATCTACGATTATTTTTGTGGAAGTAGCCTCCATTAATGAGTCAAAACTCATTAATACGGACTCTTATCAACAACTAAGCCATAATAATTAGAGTGCATAGCTATGATAAAAAAAGCTAATAAGAATAGAGATGCCGAATCAGTATTGGATGAAGAGTTTGGTAAATTTATTGATCTTCCTTATCATGACAATACAATTGCTCAGCTTGCCTATTATAAAGCCCACAACAGAGGTTTTGAGGCTGGTCATGAGCTTAATGATTGGCTTGAAGCCGAACGTGATTTGTTATTTTAATACAAAAATAGACGACTAAAATTGAACTTATTCTGCTTATGCAACTCTTAGTGGGTTGATGTAGAGCGTTATCATTAAAATGTTTATTTTTCATAGTCATTATTCCCCCTCAAATACAATGAGCCATGGAAAAACGATAACATTTTCCTTAGTCGGTCATCAGTATTGATGATTATTTGGTATGCTACATCACAGCTACACTTTTTATTGAAGCGCCTCTAGGAATATACCTAATTCATTTATATTGCTTTTGCCTGATCTCCAAATGTTTATGCTGAATGGTTTTAATGTCAGTAGGCCTGATAAATGTATAAGCCATAAAGCTAATCAACCAGTCTATTTTTCCTCAGTAAGTCCAACTTACGTAACTTCTTACCGCTTTCTGCGCTTAGTTCAAAAGTCTTATAAACCAGCGATCTGGGTGTAAAAATAAAATTTAACTTCTATATCTTATTTATTTTCCAAACGTTTAAAGTTTACTAAACAACATTGCCCAGACGGATTCTTGATTTCACAAGCACAATCTCCGGCTTTGGTAAGCCGGATGACAAACTCTTTGATCGGTTCCGCACAGTTTTCTTTTAATGCTAATAAGTACTGGTTAGCATAGATATCAAAACAATAACAAAGCATGTTATTTTGAATCGCTTGATAGTTTCGTAAATGCTGTTTAGAAATAATATTTCCAGCACTCGAAAAATATCCAGTCGAGCATGTTTTGCTTGGGCAAAAGTAATAATGGTCAGAGATAAGTGATTGGTTTTCAGGAAATCTGACTTGAAGAGCTGGTGCCGAAAATTTGAACAAAGCTATAAGTGAAAATCTGTTACCTTTTAAAGTCCGCGAGGACATAAGAATGGAGCAGAAAAATGAAAAGAAGAGCAAGAAGAAATCACTCACCAGCATTTAAAGCAAAAGTAGCATTGGCTGCTTTAATAGGCGATAAGACGCTTGCACAGATAGCAGAGGAGTTTGACATCCACCCAAATCAAATTACTAGCT
>CAIVQX010000085.1 GCA_903908165.1 uncultured Methylococcaceae bacterium
CAATATGGACATTTTTTAATACACCAAGGAATATGAATGTAGAGGCTGAGTGGTGGCAAGGGGCTGGATAGAAATTAATCAAATAGTAGGCAGTTTAACATTTTTTATAAAAAGCTCATTGTTTACTTCTTACCAATAGCATTTTTTATAATAATTACTTGAGAAAGCATTACGCCTGAAAATAAACTTAATCCGATCTTATTGATTCCAACAGTGGTGCACTCCTAAATCTCGCTCTTTATTATTGTCTTAAGTCTTTAACAACACGGACTACTTCTTTATCATCGATCATACCTTCTATAGTAAAGCCAAGTTTCTTAACCAGCGATAACATCGGTTTATTAACGATTAATACTTCACCTTCAAAAAACAAAATACCTTTGGCTTTGGCTGTTTGAATTAGGGCTTTTAATATTCTGAAGCCTATCCCCAAGCGCTGGCAATCATCAGTAACTACTAAAGCAAACTCTGCCGATTTGCCATCGGGGTTCAGAACATAACGGCCAACGCCAATTTCACAAGGCGTGTTTTCATCTTCAGTGATTGCAACAAAAGCCATTTCGCGGTCGTAATCAATTTGTGTGAAACGGATGATCATTTCCGGCGTTAATTCTTGTAGCGCTTGCATAAAGCGAAAGTATTTTGTTCTTTCAGACAGGCGATTGAGAAAGTTTTTTTCTAAAGTGGCATCTTCGGGACGAATAGGTCGAATCAATATGTTGATGCCATTTGTTAATTGAAAACGTTGGGTTAGTTGGTAGGGATAAGGGTGAATTGCCATGTGTGAATAGGGATTCAGTTGATTAGATAGTTGAACTTTAATACGTGCATCAACCGCTATCACACCTTGTTCGTCAACTATCAGCGGATTGATATCCAATTCTAAGATTTCTGGTAATTCACTGACCATGGTTGATATATTTAGAAGCACATCAATCAGGGCTTTTTTATTTGCTGGCGGCAATTGTCTGAATGCTTGAAGATATTTTGAAGCCTTGGTTTTGGCAATCATTTGTTCAACCATGTAGGCGTTAAGTGGAGGGATTGCAACGGCATTATCTTTTAAGATTTCGACCAGAGTGCCTCCTAAGCCAAAGCTGATGGCGGGACCAAACACAGGGTCTCGGGCCACGCCTATCATTAGCTCACGACCATTTTTACTGCGAAACATGGGTTCAACCGTCATGCCTATTTCAGTTATTTCAGGGTATTTATGCTTAATGGAAGCGACCATTTCTGAAAAATCTCGGGCAATATCTTGAACACTATTAATATTAAGCTTGACTCCATTTATATCAGATTTATGACTGAACTCTGCCATATTGATTTTTAATACTACCGGAAAGCCTAATGTTTCTGAGGCAATCATCGCATCTTTCACATTTGCAACTTTTATGGTTTGCGTGATTGGGATATTAAAGGCTGCCAGAATGGCTTTGGATTCTTGAGTCGTTAAAACTTGACGACCTTCTGAAAGCACGCGTTCAATAATTAAACGAGAGCCCTCTATATCCGGTTCGGCTAGTTCACTGGTCGGTAAAGGTATTTGTTTCAGCAAAATTTGATTTTGAGCATATTTTGTTAAAAATGAAAAGGCATCTACCGCAACTTCGGGTGTACTAAAGTGAGCGATCTTGCTATTGGCAAAAAGATTTCTCCCTTCCTGAACTTTTGCGCCACCCGTCCATGAAGCTAATACCGGCTTATTACTGGACTTGGCGCCTTCGATAATACTTAATGCAACTTGAGTGGGATTGGTCATTGCTTGGGGGGTTAAAATAACCAAAATACCATCGACATTTTTATCTTTAAGGCAAATATCCAGCGCTTTTTGATAACGTTCAGAAGTAGCATCACCCAGAATATCAATGGGATTGGCATGAGACCAATGTGCGGGCAACGCATGATTTAATGCATCAATGCTGTCTGGATCTAGTTCAGACATGATTATGCCAACATCTTCGGCACGGTCGGTACTCATTACCCCCGGTCCACCGGCGTTGGTAATAATAACCAAGCGGTCTTTATTGACTACATAATTATTGGCTAAAACGCGGGCGGCTGAAAATAATTCGTTAATGCTATAGACTCTCACTACACCGGCTCTGGCTATAGCAGCATCAAAAACTTTATCGCCACCTACCATGGCTCCGGTATGAGACATGGCTGCTTTGCAGCCGGCTTCATGACGGCCTGACTTGATTAGGATAACGGGTTTTAAACTTGCGGCTGCTTTAAGTCCACTTAAGAACCGACGAGCATCACGTATGCCTTCTACATAGAGCAATATGCCGGTGGTTTTATTGTCGGTCGCTAAATAATCAAGGACCTCGCCAAAATCAATATCGGCTGCACCACCCATTGAGACGACGGTGGAAAAGCCAATATCCTGAACTTTAGCCCAGTCTAATATGGCTGTGCACATGGCACCTGATTGTGATAATAATGCCAGATTACCGTCTTTAACGACGCCTTCTGCAAAAGTTGCATTAATAGCTCCACTGGGACGAATAATGCCTAAACAGTTTGGGCCAATTATGCGTATATTGTAGCGGCGTGCATAATCCAGTATCTCTTGTTCCAGTCTTTTTCCTTCTGAGCCAAGTTCGCCAAAGCCTGCCGAAATAATAATGACGGAGAGAACACCTTTTTCACCGCATTGATGAATAATATTAAGAACGCTGGTTGCCGGTGTGGCGATAATGACTAGATCTAAATCTTCAGGGATGGCATTTAAATCAGGGTAAGCTGTTAAGCCTAATACTTGTTCGTGTTTATTGTTGACAGGATAAAGCCCACCTTTGAAGCCGGCTTCTTGCATATTGATTAAAAGCCGATGACCAACGCTGTCTATACGTTCTGATGCACCAACGATAGCAACGGATTTAGGTGTAAAAAAACGGTTTAAATAATGGGGACCCATTGCTGCTCCATGATAAAAATAAGGTAACAAAGATTAAGGTATGAAGCGGTTCTGTAACTATGCTAATGAATTATTCATTCTTTTTGGGGCAGTAGTGAATAACGCAATAGATTTTATTTTTTATTATAGAGAATAGTAGCTTGGATTATTTATGAAAGTGTTTAGATGGACATTCATCTTGCCTTAAGCTAACAATTGGCCAATTATTTTTTCTAGCAAATAAAGTCAGTTTTTCGTCAGGATCAACGGCAACTGGGTTATCAACCAGTTTGAGTAAAGGCAGGTCATTATGAGAGTCACTATAGAACCAACTGCCTTGCATGGTTTCAGTCGAAGTTTTTAACCATTCTTCCAGTAACTTTACTTTACCTTCCTGAAAGCATGGAATGCCATTAAAGCGTCCGGTAAATTTGCCGTCAATAAATTCAGGCGTTGTAGCTAACAAATTTTCAATCCCATACAGATTGACAATAGGCTCGGTGACAAAACGATTGGTAGCGGTAATCACCAGTAAGGTATCACCTTTGTTTCTATGATGGTTGATTAATGCTTGCGCCGGTTTTAATAGTATTGGTTTGATGATGGTCTGAATAAATTGATCGCGCCACTGATAAAGTTGCTTTGCATCGTTATTGGCTAGGGGGTGTAAAGAAAAGTGGAGAAACTCAACAATATTCAAGGTGCCTTTTTTGTATTCTTCATAGAATTTTATATTAGCATTTTCATAAAGTTCTTTATTAACAATGCCTTGGTCAACAAGAAACTGTCCCCATAAATAATCACTATCATCAGCTATCAGGGTATTATCTAAATCAAAAATCGCTAAACTCACATTAAACCTGTCATTATTAATTAAAAGGGCAGTGTACTCTGGCTTCTAGGGTTTTTTTATGGAACAATGGAGCTATTATAAACAATTCAACCTTATAGAGTAATTTTACCAGTTAGCAAGGTTAAGATATAGGGCTGATAAAAGAGACAGGTTTTAACATGATAGACTCTAAAGGATACCGGCCTAATGTCGGGATCATCCTTTGCAATGACGAGGGTCGTGTGTTTTGGGCAAAGCGGATGGGTGTGAATGCATGGCAATTTCCGCAAGGTGGAATAAATAATGATGAAGACCCTGAAACAGCGATGTATCGAGAATTGTGGGAAGAAACAGGGCTGCAACAGCAGCATGTTCAAGTGCTTGGGAGAACCCGCTATTGGTTAAGGTATCAGTTGCCTGAACGGTATATTCGAAAAAGTTCTATGCCATTATGTATAGGGCAAAAGCAAATATGGTATATGTTGCGCTTGATAACTCATGATTCAACAGTAAGATTTGATCATTGTGAAAAACCGGAATTTGATAGCTGGCGTTGGGTTGATTTTTGGGAGCCACTTAATGATGTGGTTTACTTTAAGCGTAAGGTTTATCAGAAAGCGATGACTGAATTAGGTGCTATTTTGGCCAGTGACGCTGTACCGGTTAATGCGGCAGGTTTCTTGGCAAAAGAAATTAAACGTAATCAGGTAAAAGAGATTAAGAATAAGTGATTTAATTCTTTCTTAGTAATGTGTTGGGGCTGTCTGGTTATTTTCTGGATAGCCGGCCAAGCCTGATACAGGCGCTATATTCATGAGTAATAAAATTAACGGTTATAGGGTTATAGGGTTATAGGGTTATAGGGTTATAGGGTTATAGCCATTTGTTTTTTCTGAAAAATCTGAGAAGAAAAGCCGATACGCTAATAAAAAATACCCAGAGCAAAGGGTAACTCCACCGCCATTTTAATTCCGGCATATACTCGAAGTTCATTCCGTAAACGCCTGCTATAAACGTTAATGGTATGAATATTGAGGCAAATACCGTCAGTACTTTCATTGTTTCATTCATTTTGTTGCTAAGGCTGGATAGGTAAATATCTAGCATGCCTCCTATTAGATCTCGGTGAGATTCTATTCCTTCAATAATTCGTATGGCATGATCATAGATATCGCCAAAATAGCGTTTCGTTTTTTCATGGAGTAAAGATGATTCACTTCTGTGAATAGTAGCAAGCAACTCGCGTAAGGGAGATATAGATCGCCGTAAGAAAATTAATTCACGTTTGATCTTTTGGATACTTGCCAGAGTTTCGGATGACGGGTCGGATAGTAATTTATCTTCAATGGACTCAATAAACTCATCAAACGCATCTTGGAGAATAAAGTATTCGTCAACAACGGTGTCCATAATAATGTAAGCTAAATAATCGGCGCCTAATTTTCTTATTTGACTTTTATCATTATCAAGACGATGCAAGATAGGGTCAAATAAATTGTCGGGTTTTTCCATAAAGGTGAACACAAAGTTGCTCAATACTAGCAAGCTGATTTGTTCATATTCGATGTCAATGTTTTTATTCTGTAGGGAAATTGCTTTAATTACGATGTAGAGATAATCATTGAACTCTTCAAATTTAGGCCGTTGATGAGTATTAAGAATATCTTCAAGTACCAATGGATGGATATCAAAATAGTGACCTATTGCTTCAATAATGGAAATATCTTTTAGGCCATCAATAATTACCCATGTTATGGCATCACTTGCTTTCAAGGGCAATAATTCTTCAATTGAATAAATGGTTTGTTTTTTTAAAGTAGATTCATTGTAATTGATTACAGAGATGACGTGTTCATGTGGGTGTGCCTCACCAACATGGACTAAGGTGCCGGGTGCTAGACCTGATTTATCAGAAGCAAAGCTGAACGATTCAGACATGGGTTATCCTTTAAAATAGAGTTGGCTAGTTTTGCTGCCTTAGTTATGGAGAGTGGACGGGCTGTTTGGAAAGTCCCCCTGCTTGTTCTTTTACCAATTTAGGAATTAGATAGCCGGGTAGCATGGCTTGTAGTTTAGTGATTATTGCAATCGCTGAAGATTCTGATACCTCAAAATGTCCAGTTCCTGTGGCTTTATCCAGTAAATGCAAATAATAAGGGATAACGCCGTGACTAAATAGTTGTTCACTTAAATTGCTCAGCACAGTTACATTATCATTTACTCCTTCTAATAATACTGATTGATTGAATAATGTAATATCTTTATTTTTAAGTAAATTAAAACCAGCAATAACACGATCGTTTATTTCATTGGCATGATTGCAGTGGATGACAATGATAATTTGTTTTGTGCTTTGCACTAAAATGTTGGTTAATTCATTAGTGATTCGGGCTGGCAAAACAATAGGAAGTCTCGAATGTATTCGTATTCGTTTTAAATGTTTGATGACATTCAATTGATCAAAAAGCTGCATCAATCTTGCATCATTAAGTAGTAAAGGATCGCCACCGCTTAAAATCACTTCTGATATGTCAGGGTTATCATGAATAAATTGGATAGCTTTGTTTTCATCTTGTTTCCCAAGTTGAAGGTCTTGATAAGGGAAGTTGCGACGAAAACAATAACGGCAGTTAATGGCACAACTACCCGTGTTAATAAACAAAACTCGACCATGATATTTATGTAGAACACCAGTTTGAGAGACTGAAAGAAGATCTCCTACGGGGTCGCTGTTATAGCCGGGATAAAAAATCAGTTCATCTTTAATGGGTAGAACTTGTCGTAATAAAGGATCGTTCGGCTCTCCTTTTTGCATGCAGGCGGCAAAGCTTAGAGGTACACGCAGTGGAAAATTTTTACCGGCAGTAACTGAAGTGGGTAATTCATTCAGTGGCAATTCCAAATAATTGCATAAATCTTCAATATTATTAAAGGCTTCAGCAAGTTGTTGTTGCCAGGTTTTGGTAAAGTGCAGGGCTTCGCTAAGTTGTTCTGGCATGAAAGTTATCATTATAAGTTTCTATCAATTGTGGCCTCCATTATAATGGTTAAGTTTTATATTGTTTGTCATCTTGAGGATAAAATGGCCAGTTATAGTACCAATGAATTTAAATCCGGGTTAAAAGTCATGTTGGATAATGACCCCTGTGCAATTATTGAAAATGAGTTTGTAAAGCCTGGTAAGGGGCAAGCTTTCAATAGGGTAAAAATTAGAAACCTTAAAACAGGCAGAGTGATAGAGAGAACCTTTAAGTCAGGGGATTCTCTGGAAAGTGCCGATGTCGTCGATGTTGCAATGCAATATCTTTATAGCGATGGTGCGTTTAGGCATTTTATGGTGCCAGATACTTATGAGCAGTATCAGTGTGATGAAAAAACGGTAGCTGATGCCAGTAAATGGCTTAAAGATCAAGACTCTTGTACGGTTACTTTATGGAATGATTCGCCACTTTTAGTTACACCTGCCAATTTTGTTGAGTTAAGTATTGTGGAAACAGATCCTGGCGTTCGTGGTGATACTTCTGGCGGTGGCGGCAAGCCGGCTACGTTGGAAACGGGTGCGGTGGTTAGAGTGCCATTATTTGTGCAGTTAGGTGAAGTTATTAAAGTTGATACTCGAACGGGTGAATATATCTCTCGTGTAAAAGAATAATGCTTAAAGAGTGGCAGCCAACCTGTTCTAAGGAAGCGCTGCGAATAAGAGCACAAGTACTTGCGGACATAAGAAGTTTTTTTTTAGTAAGAGATGTATTAGAAGTAGAAACGCCGCTACTTGGCCATGGGTGTGGAACTGATCCCCAGTTAGATTTTTTTACTACTGAGTATGGTTGCTCTCCCGAAGAGGATCGGTTGTTTTTGCAAACTTCACCTGAGTTTGCCATGAAACGCTTGCTTGCTTCCGGAAGTGGCAGTATCTATCAAATATGCAAGGCATTTAGAAATGGAGAGTCAGGGCGCTTTCATAATCCTGAATTTACTCTACTTGAATGGTATCGGTTAGGCTTTACATTGTCTGAATTAATGGATGAGATCGAGGAGTTATTGACGATTTTATTTAAAGGGCATAAGCATTTATGCTACCCGCAACGATTCAGTTATGAGGACATATTTCTTCGTCATACGGGATTAAATCCCTTGAGATTTTCATATACAGACTATTGTGATTATGCATTGAGAGTCGGAACTCCTGATGCAGTGACGTTATGTGGATATGATCATAATTTATGGCTGGATTTTATATTTAGCCATCATATCCAGTCGTTATTGGGGCAAAATGCTATTTGCATGATCTATGGATATCCTGCAAGCCAGTCTTCCTTGGCCCGTATTAACAGAAGAAACTCAGAGATTGTCGATCGCGTAGAAGTCTTTATTAATGGGATTGAGTTAGGTAATGGCTATTATGAATTAACTGATGCGCAAGAGCAGTCTGCTCGGTTTGATCGGGAAATTACTTGCAGGCAGGAAAGAAAGCTTCCTACTGTAGTTAAGGATAAGCATCTCATTGCGGCTCTTGAGGAAGGTTTGCCTGAATGTTCGGGCATGGCCATAGGGCTGGATCGCTTGTTAATGCTGTTAACAAGCAATGAAAAAATTGACGATGTACTTAATTTCCCTCTATCTAGGGCTTAAGATATTTCAATGTTTACTGTGTTACAATTCCCCGATTTTTAATTTTAGACTCTGATGTTTTATTTTTAGCCACTTACATGAAATTAACTACTTTTTTTTACTGGCTATTACTGGGGATGCTTATTTCCCTTAGCATTAGGGCTGATGAAGATTTTATTGTTAAGGATATTCAAGTCCGTGGATTGCAACGTATTTCTTTAGGAACTGTTTATAGTTATTTACCTGTTAATGTGGGTGAGAAGTTTTCATTGGATAATGTGTCTCCAGCCATTAAGGCCCTTTTTAAAACTGGTTTCTTTAAAGATGTGTCACTCGAAAGGGAGGGGTCAACTTTAATTGTTAATGTTGTCGAACGACCTTCTATTGCAAAGATAATGTTTGAAGGCAATAAAGATCTCAGTAAAGACGATTTGACCAAGGCATTGGATAAAATTGGGCTTGCTGAAGGCAAAATATTCGACCGGCAAGTGTTGGATAAAGTAGAGCAGGAGTTAACCCGCCAATATCTTAGTCATGGAAAATATGGCTTGAAGATTAAAATAGATGTTTCTAATCTGACCCGGAATCGGGTGGGTATTATGATCAAAATATCAGAGGGGAGGGTTACCAAAATAAAGCAAATTAATATTGTTGGTAATAATGCTTTTGACGAAAAAACACTGCTAAAACAGTTTGAATTAAATACCTCCAATTTACTTTCTTTTTATACCAAGGATGACCAGTATTCGAAGCAAAAATTAGCGGGGGATTTGGAAACGTTAAAGTCTTATTATTTAGATCGTGGATATATCAATTTTTCGGTAGAGTCTACCCAGGTTGCTATTACCCCAGATAAAAAAGATATTTACGTTACTATCAATATTAAAGAGGGTAGTGTCTATACCCTATCTAAAGTTAAGCTTGCCGGTAATTTAATAGTGACGCCTGATCAATTGATTAAATTGGTGGGCATTGGTCCAGGAGAGATTTTTTCCAGAAAAAGTGCGACTGAAACATCAAAAGCTATTCAGGATAGATTAGGCGATGAAGGTTATGCGTTTGCTAACGTTAATATGGTGCCTGAAATTAATGAAGCTGAAAGAACAGTAGAAATGGCTTTTTTTGTTGATCCAGGTAAACGTGTTTACGTTCATCGTATCAATTTTAGTGGCAATGCTAAAACTCGAGATGAAGTATTGCGCAGAGAAATGCGTCAAATGGAAGCTAGTTGGGCCTCCAGTTCAAAAATTGAGCGATCAAAGACGCGTCTTGAGCGATTAGGTTATTTTGAATCAGTTAATGTTGAAACACCACCTGTTGTAGGAACGACTGATCAGATTGATGTTAATTATTCAGTGGTAGAAAAGTCTTCCGGTAATATTTCGGCGGGTGTTGGTTTTTCACAGGTTCAAGGTATCGTATTAAATGCCAATATTGTTCAGGATAACGTGTTTGGCTCGGGTAAACGGGTGAACGTGGCATTTAATAACAGTAGCTATATTACCAGTTATCAATTTGGTTATTTTAATCCATATTTTACGACGGATGGGGTTGGTCAAGGGTATAACTTGGGTTATTCAAAAAGAAATGCGGGTAATATCAACATTGCCAATTACTCTACCGATATTACCAATGCTGGGGTTAATTTTGGAATCCCTTTGAATGAATTTGACCAAGTCCGCCTGGATACCGATGTAAAGCATACATCGCTTCATGATTCTGCATATTCATCGTATGAAATTCAGTCTTTCATAGACGATCAAGGTAATACTTTCAATACCTTGGGTCAGGGTGCAAGTTGGTCTCACGATACCTTGAACCGAGCAATATTTCCGACTAAAGGCGGCATGCAACGCATATCTGGGTTGATTATGGTGCCGGGTAGTGATTTAGAATATTATAAAATTGGTTATAAGCATCAACAATACTTTCCTCTGGCTAAAGACTTTATTTTTAAGTTGATGGGTGAGGTAGGTATTGGGGCTGGTTATGGTAATACCAGTTCATTACCCTTCTTTGAAAATTATTTTATGGGTGGTACCGGATCGGTGCGTGGCTTTAAGAATAATTCCTTGGGTCCTAGAGATTCAAATGGTTATCCGATAGGCGGATCTAATAAAATAGTCGTTAACGCCGAGGTATTTTTCCCTGTACCTTTTATGTCGGATACAAAATCTATTCGCTTGGGAACATTTATTGATTCAGGTTCATTGAATGATAGTTTTTCCGTAACGGGCTATCGTACTTCGGCGGGCCTTTCAGGCGAATGGTTGTCCCCTTTTGGGGCTTTGGCTGTAAGTGCCGCCTATCCAATAAATCTTGGCACCTATAGTTACATTCCTTACAATGGCACTGTTCCTGGAGAGCCTGAAACTAAAGAAGATCAAACCCAATACTTTCAGTTCAACTTTGGACAAAATTTCTAACAGAAGTTGTTTTAGATTATAGGCTTAATCACTTACAATCTAATTATTGTATAATGCACTAAATTTTAACCTTTTAATTTAAATATAACCGGGAATTTATTTACCAATGAAAAAGAAAATTGCTTTATTTTTAGGACTTTTGTTTGCTGCAAATATCAGTTATGCAGACTTAAAAATTGGTGTGATTAATATGAATGCTGTTCTTGAAAAAACACCCCAGATGGAAAAAGTTAAGAAGCGTTTTGATCAGAAATTTGGATCACGCGGTAAAATGCTGGAATCTCAGCAAAAAGATCTTCAAAGTATGGAAGAAAAAATGACCAAGGATGCGTCTATCATGAGCGATACAGAAAAACGCAACATGGCAAAAGAATTTCAAAATAAAGTACGGGATTTCAAAAAATCTCAGCAAGAATTTAATGAAGATATTAATGCCAATCGTAATGAAGAGTTGGGTAAATTACAGCGTGGAATTGTTGAAGTTGCAGGTGGCATAGCCAAAGAAGAAGATTATGATTTATTACTCCTCTCAGACGTTGTGATTTATAAAAAAGAAACATTTGATATAACAGCACAAGTGGTAAAAAAATTGTCAACGATGACTGAATAATTATTTTTCTAGTTTTAGTCATTGAACATTTTAATTTAACCGAAAAAAGCATTCTTAAAATATGTCTATCAAATTAGATATTTTACAAATACAAGCAT
This sequence comes from uncultured Methylococcaceae bacterium, assembly GCA_903908165.1. Lineage (GTDB taxonomy): Bacteria > Pseudomonadota > Gammaproteobacteria > Methylococcales > Methylomonadaceae > Methylobacter_C. The sequence goes on from CAIVQX010000085.1 coordinate 11,480, forward strand.
TTTTGCCACATCGATATCCTTTTTTATTGGTCGACAAGGTGATTGAATGTGAACCTGGAGTTAGGTTATTAGGTGTAAAAAATGTCACTTATAACGAACCTTTTTTTCAGGGACATTTTCCACAAAAACCTATTATGCCAGGCGTTCTTATTTTGGAGGCCTTAGCACAAACAACGGGTCTTTTGGCATCTGAGACTGCAGGGGACGAATTGGCAGGCATGATTTATTATCTGATTGGTATTGATAAGGCAAAATTCAAAAGGCCTGTTGTGCCTGGTGATCAATTGATGCTGGAAGCAAAGTTTGTTAAAAGCAAACGTAATATCTGGGCATTTGAATGTTGTGCTGAAGTAGACGGTGAGTTTGTCGCAAGCGCAGAAATCAGATGTGCGGCTGTGGTAGATTAATGTTGATTGACTCAACAGCCATAGTTGATAGTCATGCTGAACTGGCCGATGGTGTCTCTATCGGCCCTTATTCTGTGATCGGCGCAGATGTAAAGATTGGTGCGGGAACTGTTATAGGCTCTCATGTTGTTATTAAGGGGCCTACGTCTATTGGTAAGGACAACCGAATTTATCAATTTAGCTCAATTGGTGAAGATCCGCAGGACAAAAAATATGCGGCCGAAATTACTCGACTTGAAATTGGTGATAGAAATACTATTCGAGAGTTTACCTCAATGCATAGGGGTACTCAGCAGGATAATTGTGTTACTAAGATAGGTGATGATAATCTGTTTATGGCTTATACGCATGTGGCCCACGATTGTATTATTGGTAATAATGTAATTATGGCCAATGGGGCATCGTTAGCCGGACATGTTCATCTTAATAATAATGCCATCTTAGGTGGTTTCACTTTAGTGCATCAGTTTACTCAGGTGGGCCAATACAGCTTTGCTGCTATGGGAAGTGCTATAACGCAAGATATACCACCTTTTATTATGGTTGGCGGTAAACCAACACGACCCCACGGCATAAATTCTGTTGGAATGGAACGTAACGGCATATCTGCTGAAGATATTAGATTGATTAGAAATGCCTATAAGATAATCTATAAGATGAATTTACGCTTAGAAGATGCCATAGAAAAAATGGAAGAGTTGGCTAGCGATAGCAAGCAATTGGCTGATATGATTAGTTTTTTGCGTAATGTCAGTAGAGGGATTCTGCGTTGATATTAGCTTTTTCCAAGATAAATGTTATTTCTTAAAGCTTCCCAAGAGTTTGTATAGGTTTCTAGGATTATTCTATAAAACTTATTGTTATGGATGACAATTATTTAATCAAATCCCCACATAATTTATTGATCGCTGGTGTTGATGAAGCAGGTCGTGGGCCACTTGCGGGCCCTGTAGTTGCAGCAGCTGTTATTCTTGATCCGCAAAAACACATTGATGGTTTAGTTGATTCTAAAGTACTGAATGAACGAAAGCGTGATAGCCTTTTTGACCTTATTAAAGCAGATGCTTTAAGTTGGTCGATTGGAATAGCTGCTGTTGAAGAAATCGATGAGTTTAACATTCTTCAAGCTACACTATTGGCAATGCAGCGGGCCATTAATGGTTTAACAATTCAACCAGATAAGGCTTTAATAGACGGTAATTGCCTTCCAAAACTCTTAATACCTGCTCAAGCAATTGTTAAGGGTGACAGTAAAGTGAAAGCTATTAGTGCGGCTTCTATAGTTGCAAAAGTTACGCGCGATAGAATAATGCTTGATTACCATAACCAACATCCTGATTATGCCTTTCATTTGCATAAAGGCTATGGCACAAAGCAGCATTTAAAAGAGATTGAGCAATTTGGTTTTTTGCCGATACACAGAAAATCATTCAATCCTTTAAGAACACTTTTGTTGCAAAAGCAGTAAGA
>CAIVQX010000086.1 GCA_903908165.1 uncultured Methylococcaceae bacterium
ACCTCTGAAGCGTGGATAAATAGCATCTTCTTTGTTATGAACTTGCTGGTACTGCTCCGGCATTTTTTTGTGCTCGAAATTGTTCAGCGTTGTATCAACAAGTACATCGAATTTTTGTTACAAAAGACAAAACGGATCTTTATTTCGCCAGTCAGATTAATTAGGAAGGGTTATTTCTATTCTTCGCATCTGAGTTTTTGAGCGAACTCTAATTAAGCAATTTGTTTGGGATTTAGTTGACTATGGAAGTGCCTTTTATTTGAACATAAACGGACATATCTGTTTGCAAATTAAGTAATAGTGAAGATTTACGGGTGATGTGTGCTAGCAGAATCTGTTTTTCTATTTCTAACTTCACGACACGTTGGCCGTTATTGCCATCACTGAGTTCAATTATCCTTGCAGGTAGTATATTTAGAATACTGCTGGTGTTAGGTAAATCAAGCGTTATGCTGACATCGCGGGCGAATATTTGCACTCGGAGTTTAGTTCCTATCGCCGCATCTATCATGGGTAGACTGAGGGTTCCACCAATAAAGTCAACTCGTGTAAGATGGTAATCTATTTCATGCTCGATAATAGTTGCAGGCCAAACAGTGTTGGCTTCACGATCTTGAGTGAGCGATATGTCGAGTCGACTGAGTGTTTCCGATATTGGCCCAACCGCTAAGGATTTTCCGTCTTCAATTATGACGAGGGTGTCAGCCAATTGAGCGACTTCTTGTTGAGAGTGAGTTACGTATAGTACAGGGATGGCTAAATGCTGATGTAGGCGTGACAGAAAAGGTAAAATTTCTTGTTTACGTTTGTAATCCAGCGCTGCCAAGGGCTCATCCATTAGCAATATTTCAGGATCAAGAGCCAAAGCACGGGCGATAGCAACACGTTGCCGTTCGCCACCAGACAGGCGCTCAGGTAGTCGATTAAGTAGATGATCAATTCCAAGTAATTCTAAAATGGGTTGAAGATCATTGGCATTGCAAGACTTTTTTATCCGTTTTAAACCAAATTGTAAGTTACCACTAACGGTTAAGTGTGGAAACAGATTGGCTTCTTGAAATACATAACCCAGTGGCCTTTTATGCGTTGGTAGAAACAGGTTTTTTTCACTGTCTTGCCACAGTTTGCCATTGATTTGCAAAAAGCCATGTTGAGCTTTTTGAAGTCCGGCAACGCAACGTAAGATTGTTGTTTTACCTGAACCGGAAGGGCCGAATAATATTGTAATGCCGGTGCTGGGAAGCGCTAAGTCGATATCTAATTTAAAATTATCATAATCAAGTTTAAAACGGGCAATTATGGGTTGCGTCATTTCAGTTGTTGGACGTTAGGTTGGGTTTTTGATACGGTGTAGAGAAGTAGTAATACTGTAAATGAGAACAATAATAAACAGCCAGCTAACCAGTGAGCTTCGTTGTATTCTAGTGCTTCTACATGATTATAAATTTGCATTGATACTACACGAGTTTTATCAGGAATGTTGCCGCCAATCATTAATACGACTCCAAATTCACCTACGGTATGGGTGAAGCCTAGGATGATGGCGGTCAGAAACCCGGGTTTGGCGAGTGGTACAACTACACTAAAAAAAGTATCCAAAGGGCCGGCGCGGAGTGTTGCCGCTGCTTCTAATGGTTGTTCTCCGATACTTGCAAAGGCAGTCTGTAATGGTTGTACGACAAATGGCATGGAATAGAGTACAGAAGCCAGCACTATGCCGGGAAAGGTAAAAGGCAATGTATCAACCCCTATCCAGGTTGTTAACTCGCCTATTAGGCCGGATGGTCCCATTAGCACCAACAAATAAAAGCCCAATACCGTAGGAGGAAGCACCAAGGGTAATGCAACAATAGCATTAATGGCGCTTTTCCAAGAGCAAGTGGTTCGGGCTAACCACCAAGCTAAAGGAGTACCAAGCAACAGCATTAATACAGTGGAAATACTGGCTACTTTGAAGGTTAAAAATAGCGCATCCAGATCGGCATTAGCTAGCATAAATTCTCTGTGTTTATTTAGCTAAATCATAGCCATATGTCTTGATAATAGCTAACGCAGGCTTTGATTTTAAATAGTCAATTAATGCCGCTGCTCCCAGATTTTTCGCTCCTTTTTTCATGAGTACAGCGGTTTGTCGAATTGGAGTATACAGATTGTCAGGAATAATCCAGCCAGAACCGTTGGTAATTTTACCTTTTTCGATCACTTGCGATAGAGCTACGAAACCCAATTCAGCATTAGCTGTACTTATAAAATGGTAGGTTTGAGCGATATTTTCACCTTGTACAAACAAAGGTTGTAGCTTCTCAAACAGTTTCATTTTTTTTAATACATCAACTGCTGCAATACCATAAGGCGCTAGTTTTGGGTTAGCTAATGCCAGATGTTTAAAATTGCCAGTTTCTAATATTTTACCTTGATCATCCACATAACCAATCCTGGTGGACCACAAAACCAGTTTGCCCAAAGCGTAAACGAATCGAGTGGTTGGAACAGTCAGGCCTGCCTGTTCTAGTTTTTCAGGGCCTTTTTCATCGGCGGATAAAAACACTTCGAAAGGGCCGCCACTTTTTAGTTGTGAGACAAATTTACCTGATGAACCGAAGGATAACTTAGCACTGTGCCCAGTTGCTTTTTCAAATTCACCAGCTATTTCAGTCATAGGTTTACTAAAATTGGCAGCAACAGCGACTAAAACGGTAGCAGACCAACTGGCTTGTCCGAATAGTAAGAGCGCAAGTGTTATAGCTAATCGTGAAATTCTGCTAGTTTGCATCAAGAATCTTATATTTTAAAAAGGTTTAACCACGGCCAAAATGACGATGCCGACGAGAAATAAGACCGGTATTTCATTCATCCAGCGATAATAAACATGACTATGATGATTGCGGTCATTTTTAAAGTCGACAAGCCACAAACCGCAGAAATAGTGATAAATTAGCATGATTAGAAGTAATGCTAGTTTGGCGTGTAACCAACCTGCAGTTGAGTATAGATTCCACGCGTAGTCAGTCAACATCCAAATGCCAAAAATAAAAGTTATTATCATGCCCGGTGTCATAATACCGTAGAACAGTTTACGCTCCATGACTTTAAATCGTTCATTGCTGATTTCATCAGTACTCATGGCATGATAAACATACAGTCGGGGTAAATAAAACAGCCCCGCAAACCAAGTGACCATAAAAATTAAGTGTAGTGCCTTTAGCCAGAGCATGGGTTATCCTTTTAGCAGTATTTCAATACGGGTTTTTATTTCTTCAGGGTCAAAGGCTCCGACTTTTTTTATATCAATCAAACTGTCTGAACCAATTAAAAAAGTGCTGGGAGTAAGTTGTACATTACCAAAAACGGTGGCTATTTCTCCTGTTAAATCCAGTGCAACATCATAAGGTAATTGCAGTGCTTCAGAAAGGTTAATGACATGATTAGGTGGGTCGTAATGCATGGCGATTGCTATAATTTCCAATCCTTTAGCATGATATTTCTTATAAAGGTCAATAAATATAGGTATCTCTTTTAGACATTCTGGGCAGTTGGTCGCCCAGAATGTAATGATAACGGGTTTGCCTTTCAATGCTGTTAGGGCAATTTTTTTACCGGTAATAGTTGTAAATTCCACCTCAGATAGTGGGGTGGAGTCCCAGTTAAGTTTAACTAGGGAAAACATTATAATGACCAAAAGTATTGATGCTGACAATATCAAGCGAGTTGATCTAAGCCACAGTTTTTCATTGGATAAAGTGAATTGTTTAGGCATTTTCGTTATTGTCTCACTTGGCAATATCGGGATTATAGCAAAGCTGTTAAACTGTGGTCTTTTAACGACTAATCCTTCAGTTGATATTGTGATGAAAAGAACTTTATTTCCAAGCAAATTAACTAGATCGATTATGAACGTATCAGGATATTTGGCTGATGAGTTTTGATATTATTTGCTTTGATTGTGACAGTACCTTAAGCAAAATAGAAGGTATAGATGAGCTTGCCAGACGTGTTGGATTGGTTGAGGAAATGTCTAAATTAACTGATGCGGCAATGAATGGCGAGGTGCCTTTGGAAGCGGTTTACGAAAGGCGGTTATCGCTGATTAGGCCTGATCAACATAGTATTGATTGGCTTGCTGATTTATATATTGCAGAAATAGTCGAAGGTGTTAAAGAGGTGTTTGCAACCTTATTAGCCCAAGGTAAAGTTGTTCATATTATCAGTGGTGGATTACGCCAAGCTATATTGCCATTGGCAAACTGCTTGGGCTTGTCTGAGGACCATGTGCATGCCGTTGATATCTACTTTAACGAAGATGGGAGTTATCTGAATTACGATTTAACTTCGCCATTAGCAAGAACAGGCGGAAAAGCGCTTGTTGTAAGTTCACTTAAGGGACAGGCCTCAATCGTGATGGTCGGTGATGGTAAAACTGATTTGGAAGCCAAACAGGCTGGTGCTTATGTGGTGGGATTTGGCGGTGTTGTTAAAAGAGAAATTGTACGAAACTCTGCAGATTTTTATACAACTGAGCCTACGCTCTTATCGGTTTTAGAACATATTTTGTAAGCGGATGATTTTTAATTTGCTTTATTTAGAGAGAAACAATGGCGGGACACAGTAAATGGGCTAATATCAAGCATCGTAAGGCAGGACAAGATGCCAAGCGGGGAAAGGTGTTTACCAAAATATTGCGTGAAATTACGGTAGCAGTAAAAACCAGCGGCCCTGATGTCGGCAGTAATCCAAGTTTACGTACTGCTAGTGATAAGGCATTGGGTGCGAATATGCGCCGTGATACTATTGATACGGCTATTAAAAAAGCCTCTGGTGCTTTGGAGGGAGTTAGTTACGAAACTATTCGATATGAAGGCTATGGTCCTGGTGGGGCAGCGATTATCGTAGATTGTTTAACCGATAACCGTAATCGCACTGTTAGTGAAGTCCGTCATGCGTTTGCTAAAGCGGGAGGTAATTTAGGAACAGATGGTTCGGTTGCTTACTTGTTTAATAAGTTGGGTGTCATGAGTTATGCGCCTTCTGTTGATGAAGCCACCCTGATGGAGGTGGCTCTTGAAGCAGGAGCAGAAGATGTGATTAGTTATGATGATGGTGCTGTGGATGTGATGACGTCCCCCGAAACTTATTTAGCCGTAAAAGAGGCTTTAATTACTGCAGGCTTTGAACCTGATAATGCTGAGATTACTATGCAAGCATCCCTTCAAGCTGAACTTGATGCTGACGATGCGGAAAAAATGCTGCGATTAATCGATCGTCTGGAGGATTTAGATGATGTGCAGGCTGTTTATTCTAATGCCGATATCAGTGACGAGATTATGCGATCCTTGTGATGAAAAGTAAGGTTTTTAATGGTGTTATCTTCAAATGAAGGTTTTTGAACTTTAAAGTAAATGATGCTGAATGTAACTGAACTTTTTTCCTATTAATAACAGATGAAAATATTAGGGATAGATCCCGGCTCACGATTAACGGGTTATGGGATTCTAGAAGAATCAATTCAAGGTTATAAATACATAGCAAGTGGCAGCATTCGAATTAAAGGAGATTATTTCCCGGATCGACTTAAACAAATTTTTGACGGAATCTTAGAAATTGTTGATAAGTATCAGCCTGACCAAATGGCCATAGAACAAGTCTTTATGCATAAAAATGCTGATTCAGCACTTAAGCTTGGTCAGGCGCGTGGTGCCGCAATTTGTGCGGTTCAAACTAAAATGATACCCGTGTTTGAATATGCGGCACGGCAAGTAAAACAAGCTGTTGTGGGTAAGGGCGCTGCCGATAAAATTCAAGTTCAGCATATGGTAAAGATCTTGTTGAATGTGCAAGGTGAATTATCTTTGGATGCTAGTGATGCGCTAGGTATTGCTATTTGTCATGCAAATTATCGGCAAACGGCGGCTATGCTTAATATGCAAGGAGTGGTGAGATGATCAGTTTTTTACGCGGTAAGCTGGTGTACAAAGCACCACCTTTTTTAGTGTTAGAGGTTCAGGGTGTTGGTTATGAAGTAGAAGCACCGATGACGACTTTTTATGATTTGCCGGCCGTTAATGAAGATATAAGGTTACATACTCACCTGGTCGTTCGAGAAGATGCTCATATTTTATTCGGCTTTTCTACTGAAGCTGACCGTTCATTATTTAGAACTTTGATTAAAGTTAATGGTGTCGGTCCGAAGCTAGCCTTAACAATTTTGTCAGGACAAAGTGCCGAAGAATTTCATCGTTGTATTCATGATAGCGATACACAGGCTTTGGTTCGCTTACCTGGTGTGGGGAAAAAGACGGCCGAGCGTTTAGTTATTGAAATGCGTGATAGATTACCTGATTTAGTTGGGTCAAATGACACCGATGCAATCAATATCGGAGTGGCTTCACGTGAGCTAGCTAATCCTAAGCAAGAAGCTGTTAACGCTTTATGTTCATTGGGTTATAAACCATTAGATGCAAGTAAAATGGTACAAAATATTAGTGCTGATGGTAAAAGTTGTGAAGATATTATTAGGTTGGCATTGCAAGGTGCGCTTAGATGATTGAAAGTGATCGATTGATAACAGCTCGCAGTAATATCGATGAAGAACGACAAGATCGGGCAATTCGTCCAAAAAGATTAGTTGAATATGTCGGACAGAAAGAGCTGTGCGCGCAAATGGAAATTTTTATTCAAGCGGCTAGCGCACGCAAAGAGGCCTTGGATCATGTTTTGATTTTCGGGCCTCCAGGATTGGGTAAAACGACTTTGGCCAATATCATCGCAGCAGAAATGTGTGTTAAAATTCGTCAAACTTCCGGTCCTGTTTTGGATAAGGCAGGTGATCTTGCTGCTTTGCTAACTAACCTTGAGCCTCATGATGTGTTATTTATTGATGAGATTCATCGATTAAATCCGGCGGTTGAAGAAATTTTATATCCAGCTATGGAGGATTATCAACTTGATCTTATGATTGGAGAAGGGCCTGCCGCACGTTCCATTAAGTTAGATCTGCCGCCCTTTACATTAGTTGGAGCTACTACCCGCGCGGGTCTACTGACTTCTCCATTGAGAGATAGGTTTGGCATTGTTCAGCGATTAGAATTTTATACGGTAGATGAGTTAGCCAGTATCGTTATACGTTCTGCTAATGTCTTGGGAATTACCATGGAGCCTAAGGGCGCATATGAAATTGCTCGGCGATCTCGTGGCACACCTAGAATTGCCAACAGATTGTTGAGACGAGTGCGTGATTATGCAGAAGTAAAGGGTAATGGCACCATTACAGGCCAGGCATCTACGCAGGCTCTAGATATGTTGAGAGTCGATAGTAATGGTTTTGATGCGTTAGATCGAAAGTTATTAATTACTATGATTGAAAATTTTGATGGTGGACCTGTTGGGCTTGACACGTTGGCAGCGGCTATTAGTGAAGAGCGGGGGACAATTGAAGATGTATTGGAGCCGTATTTGTTGCAACAGGGGTTTATTATGCGAACTCCGCGTGGACGAGTTGTAACTCGGAATGCATATTTGCATTTTGGTTTACAAGCCCCCAAACAAATAGGTGTTTCTGAAGACTTGTTCGAATAATCATTTAAGCGAAAGACTCAATTGGTTTTTAGGGTGTATGTAGGGATTAACGCATTAATAAATGAAAATTAATAAATTTATTTGGCCAGTGCGAGTTTATTATGAAGACACTGATGCGGGTGGTGTTGTCTTCTATGCCAACTATCTAAAGTTTTTTGAGCGTGCAAGGACGGAAATGCTAAGGACTATAGGATATGAACAGGATGAACTAATTGCGAATGAAGGTATGATTTTTGCAGTACGTTCTGTGCAAGTCGATTATCTTCGACCCGCAAGATTTAATGAATTACTCCAAGTCAGTGCCGAGGTTGTTCATGCTAAAAAAGTCAGCTTAACTTTTGAACAACAAATTACCAGAGGTAATGATGTTTTATGTAAAAGTATTATTCGCATTGCCTGTTTAGATGCTAACAACATGCGACCTAAAATAATTCCTGAAAACTTAATAGAGCTATTAAAGAATGAATACTGATTTATCTATTTTCCATTTAGTTAAAGATGCTAGTTTTGTGGTTCAATTTGTCATGGTGTTGTTATTAACAGCATCAGTCTCATCATGGACGTTTATATTTTCGAAACGCAAAGAACTTAATCGTGCAATAGAGATTACTGACGAGTTTGAAGATCAGTTTTGGTCGGGTGTGGCTTTGGCTGATTTATATAGAAAGCTGACAGCAAAAGATTTTGATCCTGAAGGTATAGAGAAAATATTTTTGGCTGGGTATAAGGAGTTTTCCAGAATGAGGCAAGCCGGTAATGTAGAGCCTGGTGTGCAAGTGGAGAGTGCTCAACGTGTTATGCGCATTGAACTCTCCCGTGAATTGGAAAGACTTGATGAGCATCTGGCATTTTTAGCTACAGTAGGTTCGATTAGTCCTTATATTGGTTTATTCGGTACGGTCTGGGGGATTATGAATTCATTTATGTCGCTTGGTAATGTTAAGCAGGCAACTTTGGCACAGGTTGCGCCCGGGATTGCTGAAGCTTTAATCGCAACTGCCATTGGTTTGTTTGCTGCGATTCCAGCAGTAATTGCATATAATCGATTTTCTACTAGATTGGATAGATTGGTCGGTAGATACGAGTTATTTGTTGAAGAGTTTGTTGTGTTACTACAAAGACAGGCGCACCAAAAATGAGTTCGCCACAAATGGGTAGAAAAAATGGTCGCAGAAAGCCTATGGCAGAAATCAATGTAGTGCCTTACATTGATGTTACTTTGGTTTTGTTGATTATTTTTATGATTACTACCCCCATGTTACAGACTGGAGTAGAGGTTGATCTTCCGCAAGCAGAATCAAAAACAGTTGAATCTGAAGGTGAAGGTGATAATCCTCCTATAGTTATTTCAATTAAAGAACAAGGTCAGTATTATATTAAAGCAGATGGTCAAGATGATGAGTCGGTGTTGCCTGAAGATATAAACGCACGGGTAGCAGCGGTTTTAGTTAATAAACCAAAAACACAAGTTCTGATTAATGCGGATAAAGGTGTAAGTTATGGAACGGTGGTGACGGTAATGGCGGCTTTAAAAAATGCTGGTGTGCCAACTGTAGGGTTAATGACTAAGCCTGAAGAACAATAGAGCCAGATGGGTAACCAAAAAAGATTCACATGGCCTGTTTTACTGGCTTTAGCTTTACATTTTACCCTGTTAGGTTTATTCGTATTAAGTGCTCTTTATAAACCACCAGTTAAGGAAGTTGCGCCTGTCTCGGAAGTTATCCACGCGACAATGATTGATACTGCAAGTCTACAGAAAGAAGCAGAAGTTATAAAGCAAGCTGAAGCAAAGAAAGAGCAAGAAATAAAAGAGCAGCGTGAAAGCCAAGAAAGAGCTGAAGAAAAAATAAAGCAGACGGAGCTTGAAAAGGCAGCTGCAGAAGCCAAGGCAGAAGCAGCCAAGGCCGCCAAAGCGGAAGCGGCAAAACAAGCTAAAGAAGAAGCAGCTGCAGAAGCCAAGGCAGAAGCAGCCAAAGCCGCCAAAGCGGAAGCGGCAAAACAAGCTAAAGAAGCAGCAGCTGCAGAAGCCAAGGCAGAAGCGGCCAAGGCCGCCAAAGCGGAAGCGGCAAAACAAGCTAAAGAAGCAGCAGCTGCAGAAGCTAAGGCAGAAGCGGCCAAGGCCGCCAAAGCGGAAGCGGCAAAACAAGCTAAAGAAGCAGCAGCTGCAGAAGCCAAGGCAGAAGCAGCCAAGGCCGCCAAAGCGGAAGCGGCAAAACAAGCTAAAGAAGCAGCAGCGGCAGAAGCTAAGGCAGAAGCGGCTAAGGCAGCCAAAGCGGAAGCGGCAAAACAAGCTAAAGAAGCAGCAGCGGCAGAAGCTAAGGCAGAAGCGGCTAAGGCAGCCAAAGCGGAAGCGGCAAAAAAAGCTAAAGAGGAGGCAGCGGCAGAAGCCAAGGCAGAAGCAGAAAAACAGGTTAAAGCTGAAGCTGCCGCGGCAGCCGCGAAAGCTGATGCTGAGGCGGCTGTAAAAGCACAAGCTAAATTGGCTGCGCAGGCTTTAGCAGAGCAGGAAGCAAAACAGGCTATTCAGCAAAAAGTTAATCGAAGTTGGATACGTCCGGTATCTGTTGAAGCAGGTTTAAAGTGTACAATCCGAGTTAAATTAATGTCTGATGGGACAGTGATAGATGCTGAAGTTATTTCTAGTAGTGGAGATGAGATTTTTGATAGATCAGCTGAAAACGCAGTTAACAAGGCTTCACCATTACCTGTCCCCAAAGATAAAGAGTTGTTTGCCCGAGAGTTTAGGACGTTTGAGTTTTTGTTTAATCCGAAATAATTAATTATTACTGACTAGGGTGATAGTTTTTTCAAAGAGTAGTGTTAATAGTTACTAGCTTTTTTAAAGTTATTATTTTTAGAATAAAGTGATGAAGTCGATTTTTTTTGAGTACGGAAATAGAGGTGCGCGTGAGTTTTTCTAGAAGAATTGTATATTTGCTATTGATGGGTTTTTATATGCCAATAACTTACGCAGCACTGACAATTGAAATTACTGAGGGTGTTGAAAGTGCAGTACCTATCGCAGTTGTTCCTTTTGCTTCAGAGACTGCTTCTGTAAATATCGCTGCTATTGTTAATGCCGACTTAGAACGTAGCGGTTATTTCAAAATGATGGCGGAACAAAGTATGCCAGCTAGGCCAAGTAAGGCTGCTGAAGTTAACTTTAAAGAGTGGCAGGCATTGGGTCAGAGTTACATGGTGATAGGCCAAGTAATAGATGCTGGAGGACAGTACAATGTGCAGTTTCAATTGCTTGATACCTACAAAAGTGCGCAACTATTGGGTTATCGTATGGTGTCGTCGTCCGCCGATTTACGAAGAACAGCGCATCATATAAGTGATCTTATTTTTGAAAAACTCACTGGCAAGAAAGGCGTTTTTAGTGGTCGTATAGCTTATATTACTACTACTGATTTAGGTAACAAGCAACAATCGCATCGGCTTCAAGTTGCTGATGCGGATGGCTTTAATCCACAAACTATAGCATCGTCAGTTGAGCCATTAATGTCTCCGTCTTGGTCGCCAGATGGTAAAAAAGTGGCTTATGTGTCTTTTGAGAGGAAGTCGGCGGCTATATATGTACAAACATTGGCTACCGGCGAGAGAGTAAGGGTGGCCGAATTTCCTGGGATTAATGGTGCACCAGCTTGGTCTCCAGATGGAACTCGACTAGCATTAACCTTATCCAAAGATGGTAGTCCAGATATTTACGTTTTAAACCTATCAACTCGTGCTTTAATGAAACTAACGAAAAGTTTTGCTATTGATACAGAGCCAAGCTGGTCTCCTGATGGTAGTAGTATTGTTTTTACTTCAGATAGGGGTGGTAAACCACAAATTTATATGGTTCCAAGTCAAGGTGGACAGGAAAAGAGATTAACTTTTTCTGGCAACTACAATGCCAGAGCCAGCTTTTCACCGGATGGTAGAAGTTTGGTTATGGTGCATGGTAATGGTAATGACTACCGTATTGCGGTAATGGATATGGCGACTCGTTCTCTCAATGTATTGACGGGTGGTCGAGCAGATGAATCTCCCAGTTTTGCACCAAATGGTGCTATGATCTTGTACGCATCGAAAAAAGGTCGCACAGGATTCTTATCGGCAGTGTCATTAGATGGTAAAATGCAACAAAAGTTGGTTTTTAATAGCGGAGAGGTTCGTGAGCCATCTTGGGCTCCATAGTTTGTGGGCTGAATAGCAGTTCTTTTTTCTGGTTTTGACATAAATATTTGGAAATTAAAAATGAAATTGAATAAAACATTATTGGCCTTGGCTGTAAGTACTTTTTTATTAGCGGCTTGTAGCGATGACGAAAAGGATGCAAGTCTGACTGATGGCACTCAAAACGCAACTAGTGGTATCAATGATGCTTCTACAAATGGGTTGAGTGGTGATTCCGGCATGAACGGTTCTGGCATGTCAGGTAATGGTGATTATGCCAGTACTCTAGGGCCAGAGTTCAATGATCCTAACAATCCATTATCTAAGCGCACAGTTTATTTCATGTTAGATAGCAGTGAAATCATGCCAGATTTCACTCCCGTTATTGCAGCGCATGCACAATATCTGATTGCAAATCCAGGTCAAAGAATAACCCTTGAAGGTAATGGTGATGAACGTGGTTCTCGCGAATACAATATCGCTTTGGGTGAGCAGCGTGCAAAGTCAGTGGCTAGTATAATGAAAGTACAAGGTGTTCCAGAAAATCAATTGGACATAGTGAGTTATGGGGAAGAAAAACCTGCAGCTTTTGGTAATGATGAATCTGCTTGGGAAAAGAACCGTCGTGTTGAGATTGTTTACCAGCCCAAATAGACAAAACAATGAAAAAAATAAGTCTTTTTTTATTATTGTCTGCATGTGGTTCTGTTTATGCAGAATTGCCGGCTGTGATCGACCATTCATCGTATCCACCTTCCGCAGAACCAGCTAATGTTTCTAATGGTACTTCGACTAATTCCTTGTATGAGTTAATGGGGAGACTTGAGCAATTGCAAGCTGAAGTGCAACAACTTACAGGCAAAGTAGATGAGCAAGCTTATAAAATTGATGAGTTGAAAAAACATCAAAGTACGCTGTATTCTGATTTTGATGAGCGATTGCAAGGAATTGAAAATAAGGCGAATGGTGTGGTTGGCGGCACTCAAACAGAGAGTGGCGATAAAGCAACCGGAGGGGAAGGAAATGCTTCGGTTTCGACCGTAGAACCAGCTAAAGAGCCGACAGCTGATTCTGCCCCTGAAACTGTTGCGGCAGAAGTGGTCTCAGATAATCGAACGCCTAAGCAAAAAGAAGTGGCAGCAGTGCAAGCTACTGGTGGTGAAAAGCAGGAGTATCAGCAAGCTTATAATGAGTTACGGAATGGTCACACCAAACAATCAATAGAACAATTTAATACTTTTTTGAGTAAGTATCCATCTGGAGCATATTCTAATAATGCTCAATATTGGTTGGGTGAGGCACATAGAGTTGATCAGAATAATGATGCCGCTCGTAAAGCATTTAATGATGTCATTGAAAAGTACCCTGATGGTGCAAAAGTACCCGATGCACTTTTAAGATTGGGAATGCTTGAAATGGAACAGAAAAATGTCGCAAAGGCTCGTGAGTATTTTATGCGTGTAACAACCGAGTTTGCTAAGTCATCGGTTGCTCCAATAGCTGCAAAAAAACTACTAAAGCTCGATGAAGTTAAAAATTAATTGTGAGTTCACTTCGTGTCACTGAAATCTTCTATTCTCTACAGGGCGAGTCAAATTCAGTAGGCATTCCTACTGTATTCATAAGACTTACCGGATGTCCATTAAGATGTATATATTGTGATACTGCGTATGCTTTTACCGGCGGAACAAAAATAGAGATAGCAGAGATTATCGCTCAAGCAGAGCATTACAATACGAAGTATATTACGGTAACCGGTGGTGAACCACTTGCACAATCAGCTTGTCTTGAATTAATTAAAAATTTATTAGATAAAGGTTTTATAGTCTCAGTTGAAACTAGCGGTGCAATAGATGTATCGGGGATGGATTCTCGTGCGATTAAAGTGATGGATCTTAAAACGCCAAGTTCTGGCGAGTTGGGAAGAAATTTATATCAAAACATTCAATTCCTTGATTCGAAAGATCAAGTTAAATTTGTTATCGGTAACAATGAGGACTATGAATGGTCAAAAGTTGCTTTAATTGAATATAATCTCATTGGGCGCTGTGAGATATTATTTTCTCCGGTGATGGGGCAACAAAACGCAACAGAGTTAGCCGACAAAATTCTTCAAGATAGATTGCCCGTACGATTTCAAATTCAGTTACATAAGTTGCTTTGGGATAACGCGCAAGGTAAATAAGTTCTATGCAAAAAAAAGCCATCGTTCTTCTATCAGGAGGATTAGATTCAATTACTGTTCTCGCACTCGCCAAGCAGCAGGGATATAGCTGCTACGCATTAAGTTTTGATTATGGGCAAAGACATAATGCCGAGTTGGTGGCTGCGGCGCAGATTGCCTTTGATTATCAGGTTGAGGATCATAAGATCATAAAGCTTGGATTGGGCTCAATAGGTGGATCAGCTTTAACCGATGATAATATCGCCGTGCCTGTTAATCCCCAATTGGGAATACCTGTTACTTATGTGCCAGCGAGAAATACGATTTTTCTATCGTTTGCATTGGGCTGGGCTGAAGTATTAAATCTACAAGACATTTTTATTGGCGTTAATGCCGTCGATTATTCCGGATATCCGGATTGTCGCCCTGAATTTATTAGTGCCTTTCAGCAATTAGCCAACTTAGCTACTAAAGCTGGCGTGGAGGGCGAGCATTTCACAATACATACACCTCTTATCGCCTTGAGTAAGGCAGAAATTATAAAGCAAGGTGCTTTGTTAGGTGTAAATTATAATCAAACAGTTTCTTGCTATTCGGCTGATGCACAAGGCCTTGCCTGCGGTGTTTGTGATGCTTGTCGCATAAGAAAATCGGGGTTTTCTGAGGCTGGCATTACAGATCCAACACGATACAAAATGACTTAAAAAATTGTTGCAGATTTTAATATTTTCTTTATAATAGTTAGTCTTTGTAGGGTCGTTAGCTCAGCCGGTAGAGCACCGCACTTTTAATGCGATGGTCGCGCGTTCGAATCGCGCACGACCCACCATCAAACACCTTGATTTATATAGTATTTCAACTAAATGCCATCGGTTGAGAACGCTTTAAACTCATAGTAGTGCACAAATAAATGCGCAAATAGCGTATTTAATAATTGCGCACTGATTGTTTAAATCGTTTATTAGAGACCGCAATCATGGCCACCATCAGAAAAAATTCAAACGGCAAATATCGTGCTGACATTCGTAAGAACTACACGTTCATTCAAGCCAAAACATTCCTAACAAAAAAACAAGCAGAACAATGGGCATCTGAGATGGATGTTAATATCGAAGCCATATTAACGTTAACTCCGTTCAAATTAAAAAATCTTACACCAGAAATTGTAAATGAAATGGGTGGCTTAGATTTATTTCAAAAGCTGGGTATTGAACTCGAGTTCTTAACATTCAAAGATCTTGCTAATGAGTATATGACTCAATGGTCCAAAAAAGATCCTAATCAAATTCCTCGGACATCTTATTGGCTGAAAATCTTCGGCAACCAACCTATCAAAGCAATATCAACTAACGATATACGCAAAGCACTGGATCATTATGCTAAAGGCAAATGCCTTAAAGGTGATGGAAGTGGAAAATGTAAAGAGACAAATAAAGCTCGATCAAGTAATACCGTATTAAGATTGAAAGCTGTTTTATCGAGTATATTTAAATATGCTATTAAGCGTGGCTATTTGAAAGATAATCCAGTCGAAGGTATTTTTATTGATGCCACACCTAACCAAGTAGAGCGCTTCTTGGATGATCGAGAGCGGAAAGAACTTATGATCGCTTGTCAGGAGTCAACATGGGATAAGCTATATCTCGTTGTACTAATGGCAATAACCACTGGGATGAGAAAGGCGGAAATAACTAATTTGCGCTGGACCGATATCAATTTCGATAAAGGATTGGCAAAGTTGGCAACAAGCAAGAATGGTTTACCTAGATTAAACCCAATTCCAGGTCCGGCGCTTGATGAATTAAAGAAATATAGAAAAGTGGGTAATGGTTTAATTTTTGCCAGCCCTAACGATTCAGAGAAGCCTTTTGATTTTAGAGTGCAATGGAAAAGAGCTATGCAACGAGCCAACATCGTAGCATTTCGATTTCATGACTTACGCCATACTGCAGCAAGTTATTTAGTTATGAATGGCGCTAGTTTGCATGAAACGGCAGAGATTTTAGGACATAAAAGCACACAAACGACTAAGCGTTACGCACACTTATCAACGGATCATAAAAGTGCGCTGTCTGAACGAGTGATGGATAAGATTTTTAACGGATAATTAGTTTTATTGAGATATCAAATGAGTAGTTTTTTAGATGAGAATTTAAAGTTTGGTCATGATGTTTTTATTCCTATAGAAGATGCTTTTGAATATTTAGTAGATGAAAGTGTTGTTTATCAATTAGATCAATTATTTTATCATTATAAAGGATTTGCCGATGAGTACTGGACTGACCCGACTTATTTAGATCCAACACCTACTTTATTAAGGCGTGTCTATTTAGATGCATTAGGGATTTTAGAAGACAAGGCGTTGCGTAATTTTAGACAAATGTTTCACGATGCTGGTGAGTTAACTATCAGATGGTTTAGCCCTTATAAAGGAACAATTAATGGCAAAGAAGATTTTCCAGATGACTTTAATAGCTATGATCTAGGCTTTAGACTTAACATTAACAATTGTAATGTTTATGTAAGACAATCTGATCTAGATGATGCCTCTAAAGAGTTTGGCATCCCTAAAAATCCTAACTGGAATAGTAGTGTTTTAAAAAAAAATATTGGCAAAGAGGAAAAAGATTATATTGGTGATAGTGTTAATGTTAATGCTGCCACTTCTATAAGTGATAGCCAGGAAGAATCTGTAATCGAGTTTACAAAATCAGTCTTAATACAACACCCTGATGCAAAAACTGCTGATTTAAAAAGGAACTGCTTTGAAGATATGAATAAATTGAATGCGAGGGACAGTAAAATTATTAATGAAATTTTGATAAAAGCGGGGGCAAAAAAAGCAAAACGAGGTGAGCATGCAAAAGACATAGGATGGGAAACTAAATATCCAAAAGCGCAATGGATGCGGGTATTTAATAAAATAAAATGAATTAATAATCAGTAATATACAAACCTACTAAAATAATCCCCACAAATCCCCTTTTGCATGGGGATTTTTTTTGCCCGTATATTTCTCACCGAACTCAGCGAAACACTGTTGAGCTGTAAGCGCGTAGCGCCACCATCTTAAAATATTCCATATGCATTGGTATCCTTCATTTTTTTGAGGAGATATCGTATGGCATTACACGAACAACAGCTAAAACACATTAAAACCTGG
>CAIVQX010000087.1 GCA_903908165.1 uncultured Methylococcaceae bacterium
AAATACATAAATTTGTAGAGCATTAGCTTATCAAGTTGTCTAGCCAATACTTAAACCATGCTATATACTCATGCCATATACATAGGAGAATATAATGACTATAGCAACAACAACAGTTTTTACCAATAACCGAACACAAGCAGTTCGGTTGCCAACTGAAGCACGCTTGCCAGATGACGTCAAAATAGTCACTGTGCGTACTCGGGGACGAGATCGAATTATTTCACCTATTAAAAATACTTGGGATAACTTTTTCCTCAATGGACCAGACGTAAGTGATGACTTTATGAATGAACGCGGACCACAAAATTCTGTCCAGCGAGAAAGTTTTTGATGATTAAATATTTGCTTGATACCAACATTGTGATTTAGTGAGCCGCAAGATCATGGAAATAATTTGGATTGTCCTGAATGGTGGCTAGCACCTTAGCAGCAAGACCTGTTGGGTTACGTCGTTTGTTTTCCCAGCTCTTTATCGTATCAACGCTAGTCCCCAAAGCATCAGCCAGCTCTTGCTGAGATACATCCAACGTGGCTCGAAGTGCTTTCACATTAGCAACATCATACTTGGTTACTCGTGACGCTAACTTCTTGCCTTGCTTAATCTCAACAGCCTCTTCAAGTGAAGATTTCAACTCATTAAAAATACTCATATTAAACCTCGCTTTTAAGCAACTTGGTTAACTTCTTCAGCTCAGATTTCTCTGCTTGATTCAGGCTATCTTTAACATTTTTTGGATAGGCCAGAACCAAATAAATAATTTCTACTGTCGCTAAAAAGTATATAACTCGAACACTCCCACTCTTTCCTTGCCCACCAGTAGCCATCCTGATCTTTCTCAGTCCACCAGTACCTTGAATGAGATCACCTTTTTCCGGCTGCGCGATAAGCTCTATCTGTAGGTCCTTCAACTCATCGTCAGTAGCAATCGCCTTGATTTGTTTGGTGAAAATGGGGGTCTCAATGAATTCGATGGCGTGACTCACCTATTAGCTACTCCTGAATATTTGATGTACATAGTACACCATGATAAGCCTACCAACAAGACGTAATTTAATAGGATTTACGTTGCCCCTATTATTTAACTTTACTCTGCCCCAGTTATTTCGGTTTGACCTTGCTCCAATAACGCCAGACAAAGCACCTTACCAACAAAACCATTGGCTCCGGTAACTAAAACGCTCAAGTCTAAACTCATCGTATTAGCTCAAGCAATTGAAGAGTTTATTAGTCATCTTGATGTTCTGTCTTATGACGCAAAAGCATCTCAACACTATGGTCAGATTAAAGCCACACCTGAAAAGAAAGGAGAGATTATCGGTGAAAATGATATTCACATTGCTGCTCATGCGATCAGTCAAGGTTTAATATTTTTGAAGGAATTTAGGAGAGTACCAAATCTAGCTTTAGAAAATTGGGTTTAATATTATTAAATCGCCTCAACGTTTTGGTTGTATAAAGAACACAGGCCTTTTACTAAAAAATACAAGGACTAGGTGATTTGCAATGGTAAATACAAATCATGTCAACAATTAGAAATCTAAACGAGCACCATCTCATTTAGTAACCATACTGCTCAACCAATAACTTGGCATACAATGTAAGCAACTCTTCAGTGATATTATCACTAAGGAATAAATTAAGCACTCGTAAGCGGGCAGCTTCGCCCATTTGTTGGCGTAAAGATTTATCTTCTATGAGAGTTGATAACGACTGGGTTAAACCTGAAACATCATGCGCAGTAAATAATAATCCGGTTTTTCCCTCTTCTACCGCATCAGTAATACCATAAATACGTGAGGCTACACTCGGAACACCGCAGGCAGCCGACTCAAGAATAGTCATAGGCAATCCTTCACGATAACTAGGCAAACAAAAAATATCGGCCGCCGCAATATAATGTTCTGGTGTTCTAGTAAAGCTTACATAGTGCAGGCGATCAAGCTCAGCATAACAAGTTTCTTGTATCTGCCTGAAAGCAATATCTTCTTCAGCACCAACCAGCAACAACGCAACATTAGAATAATGTTTGGCAATTGTGTCAAAAGCAGCAGCCAGGTCCAGCATTCCCTTCTCACGGTTTAGGCGACCTACAAACAAAATAACAGTGGCTTCATGAGCAATTCCCAAGTCGTTACGAATTCTAAGCCTGGCATCTGGGTCATCATGAAAGCGTAGCGGATTTACACCGCAAATTGAACCCACGCCGATCACTTTTGCTTTACCTTGGGGCAATATACCTTCCTTTACCAAGAAAGCTTGTTGTGAAGGACTAACTACCAGAATATTCGTTGCAAGTAGGCCGACTAATTGATCACATAATTTTAGAGCTCTCCGTCGCCAGCCACTTTGTGTTGCCCATACCTCACCATGAAACGTGTTGATTCTTATAGGCACACAAGCTAGCCAAGCAGCTATCATGGCTAAAAGCCCTGTTTTCGGCAAATGGGAGTGAACAATATCAAATTTTTCACGGCGAAATAATTTAACTAACTGAATTAAAACTAACAAATCCTTAATAGGTGAAGGTTTTCGTTCAATAGGTAAAAATACAATTTTCGCATCAAGACCTTCAAGCAAATATTTGTCTTCAGAGTTACAGACCACCGTGACTGAATAGATTTCTCCCGCAGCTTGTATATGATCGCGTAAAAAGGAATTAACTGCCGCAGGAATAGTCGCGACAAAGCAGATTTTTTTCATGGCACTGTGGGTGGAGTTTTCAGGCTATCAAATACTTTATGCCACTTTAATTGCTCTGTATCAGGCATAAAATCTGCCCCTAATCTAAAGGGAGTTCCTTTCATTTTCTTTAAGAAATCACTACTAAACTTACCCATAAAAGCTATAGTTGCCAATATCAGGAATTGATATTGCTTAAATTTGATAAAACATTTTAACTGATTAATAAAAACAGCACACCGCGTTGTCGACAATTTTCGCCAGACCACTCTATCTCTGAGGCGATAAGCAAACAGAATATCATCCAAAGTAGCTAATCTGCTATTGTTATAAGTGCGTAAAAGTAACTCTTGGTCCTCACAACAAAAAGGGCCTGGTATTTTATAACGATTAGTACGAAACCATTCTATTTTACCCATCCATGTGGGATGTGGAAAATAGAAGCCGCGCCAAGGTTTAGCGCATATTTCCTTATGTGAAATAGCATAAGGAAATAGACCTAGTGCCTGATTGTTTTCATCAATCGTAATAGCACGAGTGGCTACCAAATCAAGTTCTAGCTCATTTTGTAATGCTGAAAGCTGCCGAGCAAAGCGCTCAGGATAAGATACATCGTCCCCATCCATACGGGCAAAATATGAGCCTTTAGCCATATCGACTGCTTCGTTCAATCGATTGGCCAACCCACGATTCATACCATCACGGAAAATCTTAATTCGTTCATCTATAATATTTGCAATATCATTGAATGAGTTATCTGTTGACCCGTCATCAATTATTAATAACTCCCAATTTAGGTAGGATTGACTCACAATGGAAAGCACTGCAAACCTTAAATGCTTACCCGCATTATATACTGGCATAGCTACCGTTATTAAAGGTTGTTCTTTGTCGTAGATAGTTGTCGAAAAGGCGTCTGACCTACCAATTTGATTTTGACTCACAATGTTATCCAACCTTCAGGAATAAGGTCTTTAATATTGGTTCCATTTGCAAACCATTTTCTTGGAGCAATCACTATTTTTTCTGGATTAGGATTCAACCATGCACCCCACCAGCTAAAAGAACTATTTGCAATAACATGATGGCGGCATAAGCTCATTAATTGCATATCCCTATAGCTTTCTGCACCGCCATTATGTTCAATATATACACAAGGAAACTCCATCGGCAAATTCTGTTTTACCCAAGCCATATCATCAGAAAAGAAATAAAATACGGGTTGTTCAACATGAAAGGCAATATAATTGATGGCAAGACGATAATATTCTAAGTCACACACACTCATAATATTATGATTTTTTGGATTATTAACATAATCACCACGACGTACGTGTAAACTGACAGCCTGAACAGTCGCCATTTCTAATGCTAGCTCTGCATTATGTTCTTTCAATGGCTCTCTAAACGTAAAATCTTGGCGAATAACAAATTCAACTGCTTTAAAGTATTGTTCTGATTGCCAGTAGCCATACAAATAACAATCACCGGTTAAATTAAAAAAATCTGACCAATAATTGAAATAAGGCTCAACCACAAAAGTTTTGCCTCTTAATCCGGCAAACTGCCGCCGTCGTAACACTTTTCTAGCCAATTTATTTTCACGCCATCCTAATAACTGATGTAACGTAGATGCTTCTGCACGTTCCGTAACCACATTGAACACCCGACTCAATTCAAAACCATGATGTAGGCGGTAATCCGAAAAATCGCTCAAGTCGAGAAGATACTTCTGGTCATTATTAAGGGAAAGTGCGCGCCCTGCAGCAAATTGAAACATTTGATTACCAATGCCGCCAAGAATATGGCTAACTAACACAATGACTCCGGAAGACGATTATTCATAATCGACAAAAACCATTAAGACTTTTGAAAATGAAACAGTCCACAGCCATACTCAAGCCCTATCGCTGCATCAACTGATTGATGCTCATGATACAAACCAGCATCATCCACGAATGAAAATTCAATTAATTCCATATCTGAGAACAATTCTAATACTGAAACGGGTGCATGTACTCTATGAGCATTAAAACAGACTCTTTCTCGCCCAATGGGTAAAGAAAGAAACAAATTGCCATCACGACTTACTATGCGTTGCAATTCAAGCGCTGCTTTTATACTACCGAACGGATCAATCGGATCACCATAGCGCCCCAAACCAATATGCTCTATAACATGTAAACAAGATAAAGAAGCTATCGAATCATCAGAAAATGGCAAGTCCAGAATATTCCCCGCAATTGAAGTCAATCCCGGAAGGGATACTTTAAGCGGTCGATAATCAACAAAAAGCGTTTCGACTTGAGCACTCAATACGCTAATAGTAAGTACGCTAGAGCCAATATCCACATGCTTGGCAATTTTCGCCATACCGATGCGCCTGGAAAGCCAAGCGCCTTGATAAAAATAATGCGCATCAAAAGGTGTTTCTTGAGTCCGATCATATAAACAAGGAAAAAATTCTCCTAAATAAGCAATCCCACCCAACGCACAATAAAATCTCCAGTCATTAAATAAACGAATATACTCAAGCCAACCTGTTATGGGATTTACATAAAGTGGATTCAGCCAATTACGAATAGTACGTGCAGACTTTAATAACTTAGAATTACTTCGAATAAATTCCTTAAGACTCAAGATGGCATTACCTTATAGTAAAAAAATCTAATTATACTTTTTAAAGTTTCAGGTAGTCGTGCATAAATACGGTAAGGAGTTCGCTTTAAGCGAACAAGACGATAGGACTCGAAAAATGACTGCAATATCTTTTCCTCAATAAAAAACCTATCTCCTTGTTGTTGCAAATCTGCTTGTGAATAAATCTGATATTTCTCAAATAACCTAAACCAGACATATTGTACATCTATATTTTCAGAGATTTTCTGTGCAATCTTCTGATAGATATATATATACTCAAACATCTCTATTGACACATTGTTCTTACAACGTTCCGTAATTTGATGCATCGCATTGGTAGCTGTTACTATCAAAACTTCATCTGAATAAATCAGCAAGGGATTATATTTTAAAAACCGAATATAAAAATCGACATCAACTAACCATTGCAAAACTCTGTCATACTCTATTCCTAATCCATTTCGATATATAGTGGCACTTGGTGCACCTATAATATTCTTAAAAAATAATTTTTCAGGGGTAATCCCTAACTCAATTACCTGTTTTTTACTAGGACATTGATAATGAATACAGCCATCAATAACGTTTTCTGCACTACTCGCACTAAAAGCAAAATCGGCCTCTATATTATCATCTAATAAGCGAACAAAAGCACCCAATGCACCAGGATGACTAAATCTATCATCATGATGTAATAATTTAATATAATTCCCTTGAGCCTTTCTGACCGCTGCATTCCAATTTTCTGGCGACCCTAAAGCAACAGGATTATGAAAATACCGTAATCGATCATCAAAACCGAAAGAGCCTACAAGTTTTTCGACTGTATCATCAGCCGTGTCATCAGAAATAATCAGCTCATAGTCATCGAACTCTTGTGCTTGAACAGAGCGCAAAGTTTCCTTCAAATAATCAACTTGGCAGTACGTTGGAATGCAAATGGATACACGAGGTATTCTCAACGATTTCTCCAGCGATGGACTAACCTTTTAGTTATTGGCCAAGCAACAATGGCATCAATTAATATATTTAAGGTGGATGCCCCATGATGTTCGATTATTGAATCACTAGGTGACTTAGATAGCAAAAAAAGATATTGATACGCCCTCGCATCAGATTTCCTTGCTAAATTTAAAATCGTAAAGGGTAATGCACTCAATAAGTTTCGTGGGAATTCCATTCGATAAAAGCTACGTTCAAGCGACAGAGTTCGTTCTGGATAAATTTGTAGATTACTAAATAACTGCAGCACTGATGCCAAAGTAAAAAAACGTAAATGTGTACGCTCAAGTAATCCAGAGTCGACATAATCAAAAGAGCCATTTAATAAAGCCAGTCTAACTCCGCCAAAAGCAATATTAGGAATAGATATAATTAACTTGGTCGTAATTGGCAGATCTTTAAGAAGATCCGACAAAAAAGCGGCTGGATCAGGAATATGTTCAATTACATCAGCTAAGATAATGTAATCATATTGAGTAGTCTTAATCATTTGAGAATAGTCTTGCGCATATCCCTGATATACCGAACGGTAAAAAGGTTCTGCCAATTTTGCAGCAAACTCACTAGGCTCTATTGCATCAAGAATAACTTGTTTACACGCACGCTGTAGTACACGACCCAACATTCCATTTCCAGCCCCAATATCAAGTACTATTGCACCATTGGGCAATATCTTAGCAATCTGACCCAACGGTTGAGCAGCATCACCCAATATTTTGTCAAGTGTCTCATCGCTGATAATATATGTTTGATATTTCCTACTAAACATCGCTTATCCTTTTTGCCAGAAGCACAGTATTCTTAATATTAATTTTCATGTCTAGGTAATTTATAGTAACAAACATTCATTATCAGCAAACGGAGTTGTGAAGAAAGACATATTGAAAGTGACGTGACGATTAAAGCTAAAACACCTCCATATATTAATTTCAAATAAACTAATATCTTCATCTCTTGGATTCCATAATGCCCAACTAATCCTGCTAAAATTGAAAGCATCAATGGAATTCCAACGTCTTGGCTGAGCCATTTCCCCCCGATACCTTTAAGTAAATGTCTATGTGTTAACCATGCCCCTAATAGTAAATACATAATATTTATAGCAAGCCACGTCATAGCGCCACCTAATGCTTGATAAGTCCATGCAAGAAAAATAAGCAAAGGAACCATCACGATGACCATTATTAAACAAATTATCAGAGGCAAACGCGTCATACCATAAGCCAACTGCAAAGTATAAGGGAAATACATTACCCCTTGTATAGCAGTACCAACAGCCAGTAGCGCGACAATAGGTGCTACATGTTCGGCAACATAAGGATTTCCAGTCCAAATACCTACTAAATCTTCTGAAAAGATGACTAGCAACATCGCGGCAGGAAATAAAACTGTCGCAAGTGCTCGTGTCCCCATACGGTATAAATATATTAACTTTTCTATATTGCCAGTCACAACTAATTCTGTAAAACGTGGGTATATGATGTTAAACGTCGGAGCAACAATAACGAATAAACCACTAACTATAACTGTCGCAAGCATATAGTTTGCAAACGCCTCCAAGCTGATCATTTTGCTCAAAATAATTTTATCTAATTGATTAAGCAATAGCCCCAAAATAGACAACCCACTCATCCCCGCAGAAAAGCGCCAGATATTTTTTAATTGTTCCTTATCAAAATAGATATTATTTAGACGACCAATCACTTTCCATGCTGCCAAACGCATAGTAGAGGCATAAATAAAACTTACGCCAGCTTGCCATATAAAAAATGCTTCAATCGTAGGTGATACAAAAGCCAAGATGACTACCGCCCCCAAATTGCCGAGAGTTACCATTACGATGCTAACAGTACTGGACAATGCCAAACGCTGCGCCCCAATTAAGGCTCCTTGGTACAGGCCTATTGGCCAACGACAAGCGACAACTAATCCCATTAACATAATAGAGTTAGAAATTTCTTTAGCTGAAAGATGATTGGATTGTAACCAATACTTTGCGATAACTGGAGAGAAGGCTCCCATCAACAATACAATTATTACAGCCATACTCCAGTACACAACCGCAAGTGTATGTAGGAGCTTTCCAACACCTATTAAATTTCCAGCAGCAGAATATCTCGCTACTTCTCGATTGATGGCTGGAGCAAGACCCATATCAAGAAGTTGAAGCAGCGCTTGAGTTGTCACAAAAAAACCAATTAACCCATAGGCTTCTATTCCAAGATATTTAAGGTATAACGGAACAACCGCTAGACCGATCAAAGCTGTCCAAATAGAATTAGCTAGACCTACAAGTAGATTTCGACTGAGACTCATGTGAAATAGTAGATAAAAGAGTGATCTTCTGTTAAGGTAACCTGAATTAATTAAGCTAAGATAATCTGGTTATTTTGTATCATTGTCAGAATAGTAGTTAAGAATATTTCTTACCAAAACGACACTCAAATTAGCAACATTTTTATCGCAAAGAAAAAAAGGGGTCAGACCCCAATACTCCCAGAGGTATTGTGTAATAAAAAGAAACTCTGCATCGCCATAAGCATGGCTATCAGTAATTGCCAGAGCGGGTCGTATTTTAGTTTCAGTTAAGTCCGTAAATGGAAAAGGTATCTTGTAAATTTTACCCGTTGTTATTTTACAGGTCATTCCAAACATCCTCAGCAGCTGATTCAATTACATTTTTAACAAAACCACTCTGTTCCTGTAAACGAGCTAATGCAAAGCCTTCTAAAGGTATTGTTACGTTTGAAGAATTATTATCTATATCTGCAATGATAATTCTTACTTTGACGCCAGGACCTTTTTCGAGTTGAAAATGAATATAACCCTGAGCATCAACTGTTTCTATACGTGAAATTGTTTGCATTTTAAATCTCCAATTTATTGGTGTATTGCGAGATCTATTCCATTGTCACCGCTTTCATATCCGCACCTTGCTGATACTGTTTTTGCCACTCTATGATTTTATCGAGAGCCATTTCCAAACGTCATTTTGGTGCCCAGTTCGCCTTAGGGTCTCTTCATAAAAATTAAGTATTGTACCATTAGTATTCAGCTAGAAATCTAAATTGACATTACCTGCCGTTACTTTACAATTTGTAACTCTAATTTACAATTTGTAAAATATGATTAAACGTCAAGCTGAAACGGTACTGTTGGACCTTGCTAAGGGTTATCCTATACTAGCGATCACTGGGCCACGTCAAGCGGGTAAGACCACGCTTGCCCAATCCACCTTCCCTGATAAGCGCTATGTATCGTTGGAAGACCTTGATGAGCGCGAGTTCGCTGATCAGGATCCTCGTGGATTCCTTGCTCACTTTCCGGATGGCGCGATCCTCGATGAAGCCCAGCGCTGTCCGAATCTATTCTCCTATCTGCAGACACGCGTCGACGCTGAGAAGCGAATGGGGTTGTTTGTGCTGACCGGATCACAGCAATTCGGCTTGATGTCGAATATCACGCAAACTCTGGCTGGGCGTGTCGGACTTATTCAACTCCTACCTTTTTCATTGCAGGAACTGCAAGCCACTAATACACCCATTTCGAGCTTAGATGATGTCCTTTGGCGTGGGATGTATCCGCCTATCTACGATCGTAATCTGGCTCCAGAAAAGTGGTTTGCCAACTATGTCATGACTTATATCGAGCGAGATGTGCGTCAGTTCGTGGAAGTAAAGAACCTGAGCTTATTTCAACGCTTTATCAAGATGTGTGCTGCTCGTGTCGGACAGCTTATCAATATGTCCAGCCTGGCGATAGACTGCGGGGTGTCGCATAACACGATTCGTAGCTGGCTATCGGTGCTTGAGGCCGGCTATGTAGTGTTCCTGCTACAGCCGCATCATCAGAACTTCGGTAAGCGCCTAGTCAAGACGCCGAAACTCTACTTCTATGATACTGGCTTGGCTGCATACCTGTTGGGTATTCGTGATGCCGAGCACCTATCAATTCACTCTGCACGTGGCTCGCTATTTGAAAACCTGGTGGTGAGCGAATTATTAAAGCAGAGATACAATCAAGGCTTGGCATCGAACCTATATTTCTGGCGGAACAATACTGGAGATGAAGTTGATGTCTTGATTGAACAAGGTGAACAGCTGATGCCGATGGAAATTAAATCTGGTCAGACTTTTAACGCTGACTTTCTGACTGGCATCAACAAGTGGATGAAAATCGCCGGGGATGCCGCATTAACACCACAACTGGTTTATGGCGGTAGCGAGAACATGACACGAAATGGTGTTGAAGTTAGGTCTTGGAAACAGATCAGCTAAAGTCTATAAATCCGTATTCCATGATTAATAACAATCTTAGAATACGGACACCCGAATAACTCTATTGATACTACGTCTAGCGATTTACTCAGCTTTAGTAAGACGCCCTCACCTATGAACGATTGCTACCGGTTCCAACTTAGGAAATTGTGCTTCATTAATCTGTAACTCAGTAACTTCTATCTAGCTACACAAAGATCAGATTTTTTCATGATTAACCTTTAATAAAAAACATAGTTATTAAAGGTTAATCATTATTCATAGTTTGAGCCACTTTACCATCATTGTAAAAAATGGAAGTCAAACTCCAATACTCCTCAAGTCAAATTGACTAGCGCCTAACTACGCTTATCTCTTTACACTTTCACGCCATACTAATGCAAGTATTTAATATACTTACTCGACACTCACATTCACTGAATAACCATGTTGTTTAAGCAACGCGTGTTGTTTGGCTTGTGCTAGATCACTTGAAACCATTTCTGCACACATTTCCTGAACCGTAATCTCAGGCACCCAACCCAGTTTTTGTTTCGCTTTACTTGGGTCACCCAACAGAGTTTCAACTTCGGTGGGGCGAAAGTAACGGGGATCAATTTTTACGATAGGTTTGTCATTCCAATAACCCACTTCGTTGACGCCTTCTCCTTCCCAACGGAGAGGCATACCCAATTCTTCTGCGGTCCATTCGATAAATTGGCGCACGCTATATTGGACACCCGTAGCAATCACAAAATCTTCAGCTTGTTCTTGTTGGAGCATCATCCATTGCATACGCACGTAATCTTTGGCATGCCCCCAGTCTCGCAAGGCATCAATATTGCCCATGTACAAACAATCTTCTAATCCTTGGCTGATGTTCGCCAATCCTCGAGTGATTTCAAAAATAATGGGGGTCAGACCCCCATTTACTTTCATTTTTCGTGCATTACAGCCAGGAGAGTCGGAAGCGGGACGGGGTTTGCAACTCCGTCCCTCACGTTTTATGACGCCCGGACTAGTAATCGATAGGGCCAGTCTCGATTGAAAACATTAAGTTACAGTAGCTAATCATGTAGATATTCAGGCAGTGCTTTACCCAGTTCAAGCAAAGGATACGCAGTGTTTAATTGGGTGCTGATAGTGGTTAACATGGCATATAAAACACTGACTGATTCTAATGCAAAATTTAAATGCGCCGCGTTTTTGTTAGGATCGTCTGGATAATCATGGGCAAATTTGTTGCGAATATTGCGAACCGTCTGCCACTGCTCGACACTGTCAATAAAACCAAGTTTTTCCAGTCTGTTAAGCTTGTCAAGCATTGGGCGATCTTCAAATTGCTCGGTCAGATAGCCCAGGATTGCAGGAAACAATCGACTGCCCATTGTATCTTGTAACTTGGTGTAGCGCAGAATAAACTGGTCCACATCCTGTATCTGTTCGTCGGAAAGATTGGTGTACGTCTTGTCGGTCAGCGGTAAAAATGTGCGTATAGACAACATGGCGTGGAACAGATGATAAACGTGTCGCTCACATTCGCGCCATGCATCTTGAAGCCGTAATAATGGCATATCATTATTATTCATAATTGGATGCCTGTTTGCTTGGCAATGGCAAAAATAGGAGGGCTAAAGTGCCGTGTAGGATAGTCTACCAATACATCTATTTTCTGTTCCCCTAGTTTCATTTGTAATTTCGTTAGAAAAGCCAGCTCTGCACGGACAATTGCTGCGACATCTGATTGGTTTGTTTCAATTAGTAAATCAATATCTCCACCCCGTTTGTTATCATCTATCCGTGAACCGAATAACCAAATACTGGCCTCGTCACCAAAGGTTTCTGCAACTGTGGTTCGTATGGCGGATTGTTGATCTGGGGATAGTCTCATTTATTGTGGCTCTATGTGCTTTATCGTGAGTTAATAATGATCTTTACCCCTAGTGATCAGGTTTCGCAATATTATATAGGATAAAAACCAGATCAGCCCTTATTATATACGTAAGCTATCAATCCCTACTTGAATTTGAGCGGGAGAGCTATCAGAAGGCCGCCTAAATAAAAAAGGGGGTCAGACCCCAATACTCCACAAATCTAATTGACCAGCGCCTAACTGCACTAATCTCTTTGCACTTTCACACCTCACTAAGCAAGTATTTAATATACTTACTCGACACTCACATTCACTGAATAACCATGTTGCTTAAGTAGCGCGTGCTGTTTGGCCTGTGCTAAATCACTTGCGACCATTTCTGCACACATTTCTTGAGCCGTAATCTCTGGCACCCAGCCGAGTATTTGTTTAGCTTTGCTTGGATCACCCAACAGGGTTTCAACTTCGGTAGGGCGAAAGTAACGGGGATCAATTTTAACGATAGGCTGGTCATTCCAATAACCCACTTCGTTAACACCCTCACCTTCCCAACGTAGTGTCATACCTAGCTCTTGTGCAGTCCATTCGATAAATTGGCGCACGCTATATTGGACGCCGGTGGCAATCACAAAATCTTCAGCCTGTTCTTGTTGGAGCATCATCCATTGCATACGCACGTAATCTTTGGCGTGCCCCCAGTCTCGCAAGGCATCAATGTTACCCATGTACAAGCAATCTTCCAAACCTTGACTAATATTGGCCAATCCTCGAGTGATTTTGCGGGTTACAAAGGTTTCACCTCGACGTGGGCTTTCGTGATTAAACAAAATGCCGTTACAGGCATAAATATCATAAGCTTCACGGTAATTAACCGTTATCCAGTAGGCGTATAACTTAGCTACAGCATAAGGACTGCGAGGATAGAAAGGGGTAGTTTCCCGTTGCGGCGTTTCTTGCACCAAACCATAGAGTTCTGATGTACTGGCTTGGTAGAAACGAGTTTTTTTCTCCAGCCCCAAAATTCGAATGGCTTCTAAAATACGCAGCGTACCCATGCCATCGACATCAGCGGTGTACTCGGGGCTCTCAAAACTAACAGCAACATGACTTTGTGCGCCAAGGTTGTATATTTCATCAGGCTGTGTTTCTTGGATAATGCGGATCAAGTTACTGCTGTCGCTAAGATCGCCGTAATGCAGTTTAAAACTAGCGTTATTTACATGCGGATCTTGATAGATATGATCTACTCGCTGGGTATTAAATAAGCTGGCACGACGCTTAATGCCATGAACGATATAACCTTTTTCTAATAAAAACTCAGCCAGATAAGAGCCATCTTGGCCGGTAATGCCAGTTATAAGTGCAACTTTTTGAATCATCTTCGTATTATGTAGTTAAATTAGTATTAGGCTAGAATAAACAGGCTCTTAGTGTATAAAATCCTGATAAGCCAATTTCAATCCTTCGAGTAAGCTTACGTGAGCTTGCCAACCTAAGTCATTCAATCGCTTACTGTCCATCCATTTGCGTGGAGTACCATCGGGTTTAGTGGCGTCAAATTCAATTTTACCAGTATAACCGACTGTTTGAGCGATGGCTTGAGCCAACTCTGAAATAGTCACGTCTGCGCCACTGCCCACGTTAACATGGCTTTGCATGGGTTTTGTGTATTGCTCGTACTTGGCTTTGGGCAGCTGCATAACGTACACACTGGCAGCGGCCATATCGTCCACATACAAGAACTCTCGTCGGGGTGAACCTGTACCCCAAATGGTTACACTAGCGGCGCCGCTAATTTTTGCTTCATGAAAACGACGTATCAACCCCGGAATAACATGACTATTTTCTTGGTGATAATTATCCCCTGGCCCATACAGATTGGTAGGCATCACGCTGCGGTAGTCCACATCATATTGTCGATTGTAACTTTCGCAAAGCTTAATGCCGGCAATTTTGGCAATAGCATAAGGCTCATTCGTAGG
Source organism: uncultured Methylococcaceae bacterium (assembly GCA_903908165.1). Classification (GTDB taxonomy): domain Bacteria; phylum Pseudomonadota; class Gammaproteobacteria; order Methylococcales; family Methylomonadaceae; genus Methylobacter_C. The sequence continues at coordinate 14,437 of CAIVQX010000087.1, forward strand.
CTCTAAAGTACCTGTCAATAAAGCATCTTCGGACATAGGCTGTAGCGCTAAGCGAGGATAAATACAACTGGAACCTAAAAATAGCAGTTTTTGAACGCCATTTCGATACGCTGCATCAATTACGTTAGCCTGCACCATCAAGTTTTGGTAGATAAACTCGGCAGGAAAGGTATTATTGGCATAAATGCCACCTACTTTTGCAGCAGCCAAGTAAACTTGATCTGGCTTTTCAGTCTCAAAAAAATGCCTAACGGCTGTTTGATCAGTTAAATCAAGCTCTGCATGGGTTCGCACAACAAAATTTGTCTCCCCTTGATTTTTAAGCGCACGCACAATAGCTGAACCGACCATACCATGGTGCCCTGCTACATAGATTTTAGATTGCATAACAGTCATCTTATTTTCTTATTTAAAAAACTACTATAAAACTCATACCTGCCCGATTGTCTTCGCATAATCAGCCATACGATTTTGTGTTTCTATTAATATATGTACACATAGCAAAGCATGCTGTAATGCGCTTAGCAGAACAGCTGGGGATTCTATATATTCGTGAACCAGTTTATCTCTGAGCTCACGTATCTCAATCCAAGTTTGAGTCGAGTCAATCCAACCAAGTTTTTCTGCACGGAGTAAGTTATCCAGTTGTGACCCCGTCTTTTCAAGGCTGGCACGCAACATGGCAGGTAAAAGTTTATCACCCAACATATCTTGCAAACGCCCATAACGTGAAACAAAAGCATCCAGCATTTCACTGTGTTCATCATTGTCATCAAGCAATTCAATCCATTGAAGATCAATAGTAAGCGCCCTAAGTCGATCTGCAGTGCGCCCTAAATAACGAGCTTCTTTTTCCGTAACTCTTATTAATTGAATGACAATAAAAAGATTATTCTGCAGTGATGTCACAATACAATTCCATGTTGTAATGCTTGCTCATGAATAGCCAAGGGGGGTTCAAACGGATTTTTTATCAATACATCGACCTTACGCCCACCCAACTGAATATAAAGACGTGCGGCCAATTGGCATTCTGCTTGAATGCGTTGAGTCAAGTTATGATCTGGCTCAATCAGTAAATCAATGTCTCCTCCGCGTTGCCTGTCATCAACACGACTTCCAAACAAACGAACGGTGGCTTTTGGCCCTAATTGACTGGCAACCTCATCTTTAATAATCTGGCGGGTTTTATTATCAAGTCGCATTCGCTCTCCTGTTTGGCATCGCTACTAATCTCACCAACTACCCATCCAGTTTCATCGCGACTATTCTTTCAAATGTTGAAAAATCAACCAAATGGTTTTTTACAATACTATACACAATTTGCCAGTTGATGGCATCGAAGTTATGCTCGGCGATATTACGAAAGCCAACGGCTTTTTTCAAATTAATAGCAATCGACTCAGTTAAGAGACCTGCTTGCACGAGCCTATCAAACGTTTGACCCATCGTATCGGGCGGCGCCTGATCCAGACCTGAAATCAGATGTGCGGCAATATCTACACAGAGTTGTACCGCCCTACTGAGATTAAGCGAGACAATGTCTTGTAAATCATAGTCTGTCATAAGTGTATCAGCTTCTGCTGGACACTTATCTTCAATACGCTGCAAGCAACACCTCAGGGATTCCAACTTTTGCTCAACTACTTCCTGATCCATGCAGCCCGCCTTTCTGCTAGTATCCGGTTCCGATACGGCATAAAGTCAACCTTTTCAAATAGATGCCGGCTAATCAACCGGCCATACTCGCCATCACTGCCCAGCAAGCGTCGCCCATGTTGGACAATTTGTCCCAGTAAAGGCTCACCTACTACCTTTAAATCTATCAGATCAACAGGACGACCCGTTTTCTCTGCTAAGGCTGCAATTATAGCCATTTTTTCATTCGCTTTTAACGCCTGCTTAGCCGCTACCGCAATATCCAAATCACTATCTATACGCTGCAAA
>CAIVQX010000088.1 GCA_903908165.1 uncultured Methylococcaceae bacterium
AAATAGCATCTTCTTGGTCATGAACTTGCTGGTACTGCTCCGGCATTTTTTTGTACCTGCAATAGTTCAGCGTTGTATCAACAAGTACATCGAATTTTTGTTACAAAAGACAAAACGGATCTTCATAACGCCAGTCAGATTAATTAGGAAGGGTTATTTGAATTCTTGTCTTCTGAGTTTTTGAGTGGACTCAAATTAATGATTCACAATATAAACCTACTGTAAGCAACCGTACAAATAACTAATTATTTTTAAACTCTATCACCTATTTTTAATTAGTTTATAGCTCTCTAGTTGAGCTAAAGTTAATATCAGGCCAACGCTCTTCAGTCAGCTGAAGATTAACTCGACTATTTGCTAAATAAACCAGATACCCACCACCGTCTTCCGCAAGATTTTCAAAAGCTTTATTTTTAAACTCTTCAAGTTTAGCAGGCTTATTCGAGCTTACCCAACGTACAGTTGAAATTGGAACTACATCATAAACACATTCAACGTTATACTCTCCTTTAAGGCGAAAAGCTGTAACGTCAAATTGTAATATACCGACAGCTCCCAATATTAAGTCATTATTTTTAAGTGGCTTAAATAATTGTGTAGCACCCTCTTCTGTTAATTGAACAAGGCCTTTTTGTAATGATTTAGCCCTTAATGGATCTTTTAAAATCACTCGCCTAAATAGTTCAGGTGCAAAATAAGGAATACCACCATATTTAAGGACCTCTCCTTGGGTAAACGTATCACCAACCTGAATTGTACCGTGATTATGCAACCCGATTATATCGCCTGGAAAAGCCTCTTCTACACTTTTACGCGTATCAGCTTGGAAAGTAATTGCATTAGCTACATGAATATTTTTTCCCAACCTTACATGATTAACTTTCATTCCTTTATCAAATTTTCCAGAGCAGACTCTTAAAAAGGCCACCCTATCCCTATGAGAAGGATCCATGTTCGCTTGAACTTTAAAAACGAAACCAGTAAATTTTTCCTCTTGAGGATTAACTAATCGTTGTTCCGCCTGACGGCATTGTGGAGATGGTGCATATTCAGCGAGTGCATCAAGTAACTCAAGAATACCAAAATTATTAATTGCTGACCCAAAAAAAACTGGCGTTAAATTACCAGATAAATAATCTTCTAGAAGAAACTCATGACTGGCGCCTTTAACCAAATCAATCTCATCACGTAATTCTGCAGCTTGATCTTTGAGTAATTCATCTAGTTTAGGGTTATATAAACCCTTAATTATTTCTGCCTGTGCGATTTTTCCACCATGTTGAGCGCTAAACAAATGAACTTCATCTTTATAAAGATGATATACCCCTTTAAAACGTTTACCCATACCGATAGGCCACGTCATGGGTGCACAGTTAATGTTAAGGACAGTCTCAACCTCATCTAATAATTCTATTGGTTCACGCCCCTCTCTATCAAGCTTATTAATAAAAGTTAGAATAGGGGTAGTCCGCAACCTACAGACTTCCATTAAATTAATAGTTCTAGTTTCAACACCTTTTGCCACATCAATTACCATTAACGCAGAATCAACTGCAGTCAAGGTTCTATAAGTATCTTCAGAAAAGTCTTCATGCCCAGGTGTATCAAGAAGATTAATAATACAATCGTTGTGCTCAAACTGCATAACTGAAGTAGTAACAGAAATCCCCCGCTCTTTCTCCATTTCCATCCAATCAGATGTGGCATGACGAGCAGCCTTACGACCTTTAACTGAGCCAGCAAGCTGAATTGCACCCCCAAAAAGTAAAAGTTTCTCAGTGATGGTGGTTTTGCCCGCATCTGGATGCGATATAATTGCAAAAGTTCTTCGCCGTTTTAGCTCAAATTGTATTTCTGACATACTTTATCTGCTTGATTTACCATATTTTAATTATACTTTAATATCTGAAGTGGTGTGTAATCTCAATAAAAGTATTGCTATGAGGGGATAGGGTAATTGATTATTCCCGAGCAAAAAAAAACCCAAGTGTAGACTTGGGTTTTTAAATAAGCGCTTGGCAATTCCCTACTTTCGCATGGCAAACTGCCACACTATCATCGGCGCTAAGCGGTTTCACTTCCGAGTTCGGGATGGGATCGGGTGGTTCA
>CAIVQX010000089.1 GCA_903908165.1 uncultured Methylococcaceae bacterium
TGTTTATGATCTTAACTATCCAAATGGACCACCAATACCTGAAAATGCTAACTTAACATTTGCTCATAAAGTCTGGGACTTTATAGAATTGGAAAGATAAAAATATACCCGCTTATTGGCAAAGTTCTTTATTGAAAAGTTCTTAATATAAGCGGTTATTACTTCTTCATTGCCATGGTAAATAACTCTGATGCCAATAAAGCATCCAGCCATTTATTTAAAGCCTGAAAAGCAGACTTTTCAAACCCACTCTTATTGACGCCAGCGTACTGGCGAACAAATGGAAAAATAGCTATATCCGCTATAGAAATAGAATTACCGAACACGTACCTATTTATAATTAATCTAGCCTCCAAATCTGCCAAAAAAATACCAGCCTTTTCACGATAATAATCTTGAGAAAAATCGGGATAACGATCAGCATATTTATAGCGATCTAAATAATATTTGAAGTCTATATCGTTACGCTTGATAAGCGCTTCTGCATCATCGCCAAAACGGAGCCATTGCTCAGGATCGTGAACCCCCAATGCCCAATGCATAATATCCATACTTTCCGCAAACACCTTCCCATTAATTAGCTGCAATACCGGCACTGTAGCCTTAGGCGATATAAGTACTAAATGTTCAGGCTTATTATTTAATTGCACCTCTCGAATATCTATGGAAATACCTGCATAAATAAGCGCAACTCTAGCTCTTATTGCATAAGGACAACGTCTAAAACTATACAAAACAGGAAGATTAGTAGTCATACGATTTTTAAGTTTATTTTAACTGAGTACAGGAAGCTTATTTAACACCTATAAGAATGGGTAGCCCTTATCGTATCTAAGATACTTTTAATTTTTCTCTGTTAAGATGCAAATATTTTTTGGCGACTTTCATAAACAAAAAAACCCAGTCGTTTTTAAAACGACTGGGTTTTTTGTAAGACAAACTTAAAGCAGTAAAGCTTTAAGACAACATGATTACATCATGCCGCCCATACCACCCATACCGCCCATGCCACCCATATCAGGCATACCGCCATGTCCACCTTTATCATCGCTTGGTGCATCAGCAATCATAACTTCTGTAGTCAACATCAAACCAGCAACAGAAGCTGCATTTTGCAATGCAGTACGAGTTACCTTAGCTGGATCAAGAATACCCATCTCGATCATGTCGCCATATTTACCAGTTGCTGCATTATAACCAAAGCTACCAGTACCTTTTAATACTTCATTGAATACTACTGAAGGCTCATCACCAGCATTACCAACAATTTGACGCAAAGGCTCTTCCATCGCACGACGCAAGATATTAACACCAACAGTTTGATCGTGATTGATACCTTCCAAGCCAACTAATGCAGATAATGCACGAACTAATGCAGTACCACCACCAGCAACTACGCCTTCTTCAACTGCTGCGCGTGTTGAATGCAATGCATCTTCAACGCGAGCTTTCTTTTCTTTCATTTCAATCTCAGTTGCCGCACCCACCTTGATCACAGCAACACCGCCAGCTAGTTTAGCCAAACGTTCTTGCAATTTTTCTTTGTCGTAATCAGAAGTAGCTTCTTCAGCCTGTGCACGAATTTGTGCAACTCGGCCTTTTATTTGCTCTTCGGCACCAGCACCATCAATGATAGTTGTATTTTCTTTAGTGATTTGTACTCTTTTCGCTGTACCCAATTGTGATAACTCAGCTTTTTCTAAACTTAAGCCAACTTCTTCAGAAATCACCACACCACCGGTCAATACAGCAATATCTTCCAACATTGCTTTACGACGATCACCAAAACCAGGTGCTTTAACTGCAGCCACTTTAACTATGCCACGGATAGTATTTACAACCAAAGTTGCTAAGGCTTCGCCTTCAACATCTTCTGCAACTATTAATAAAGGACGACCAGACTTAGCAACACCTTCCAAAATTGGCAACATGTCACGAATGTTGGATATTTTTTTATCGTAAATCAGAATCATAGGGTCATCTAATTCGACACTCATGCTATCTTGTTTATTGATAAAGTAAGGTGACAAATAACCACGGTCAAACTGCATACCTTCAACAACGTCTAACGAGTTGTCTAGACCTGAACCTTCTTCAACAGTAATTACGCCCTCTTTACCAACTTTCTCCATTGCTTCAGCAATGATTTTACCAACTGACTCATCAGAGTTAGCTGAAATTGTACCCACTTGAGCAATCGCTTTATTATCAGTACAAGGTGTTGCAGAAGCTACAATCGCTTCAACCGCTTTAGTGACGGCTAAGTCAATGCCGCGCTTTAAATCCATTGGGTTCATGCCAGCAGCAACTGCTTTCAAACCTTCATTAACAATTGATTGTGCCAATACAGTTGCAGTAGTAGTACCATCACCAGCGACATCAGAAGTATGTGATGCCACTTCTTTAACCATCTGAGCACCCATATTTTCGAATTTATCTTTTAATTCGACTTCTTTAGCAACAGATACACCATCTTTAGTAATGGTTGGAGCACCAAAACTCTTGTCTAAAATTGCATTACGGCCTTTAGGACCTAAAGTTACCTTTACTGCATTTGCTAAAATATTAACACCACGCGCCATACGGACTCGTGCGTCATCACCAAATAATACGTCTTTCGCTGCCATTTTTATTCCTAACTTGTGTGATTATGATTACTAAAGGGTTCAGGTTTAACCTAAAATACCCATGATGTCTTCTTCACGCATAACAATGAGGTCTTCACCGTCAACTTTAACTTCATTGCCTGAGTACTTGCCAAACAATACTTTATCGCCAACTTTGACTTCTAATGCACGCACAGTGCCGTTATCTAATTGCTTACCTGAACCAACTGCTAAAACTTTGCCTTGGCTTGGCTTTTCAGCTGCAGAACCAGGCAATACAATACCTCCAGGGGTCGTAGTTTCTTCTTCAACACGTTTAACTATAACTCTATCGTGTAACGGACGTATATTCATCTATATCTCCTAACGTTAAAATAAAAGGGTTCTGTTATTAGCACTCGCCATTAATGAGTGCTAATGATAATGAACTTTTGCAGACTGTCAAGTTTTTTGGCATTATCTTGCCTCATCCTACATAAATATCATTACCTATGAATGACAACCAACTGCTCCGTTATAGCCGCCAAATAATGCTGCCCCAATGTGACATTGAAGGACAACATAAACTTCTTGCCGCCAAAGTATTAATTGTGGGGGCCGGCGGTCTAGGCTCACCTGCAGCCATGTACCTTGCCGCAGCAGGTGTCGGTAATATTACTATTTATGATAATGACGAAGTAGAGCTATCCAATTTACAAAGACAGATTGCTCACCACACACCCGATATTGGGACTGATAAAGTAATTTCAACCCGTCAAACACTGAATAATTTAAATCCGGAGATAAATATAACCGCAGTCAAACAACGCCTAACTGGAGAAGAACTTAACTTTGAAGTAAAAACAGCAGATGTTGTACTCGATTGTAGTGATAACTTTTCAACACGATTCGCCATTAATAAAGCCTGTGTAAGCTATCAAACGCCCTTAGTTTCGGGAGCAGCTATAGGCTTTGAAGGTCAGGTTGCTGTATTTACGCCCGGCAAAGATAACAGCCCTTGTTACAACTGCCTGTACAGTAACGAGGGCGAAGACATACAAAACTGTGCAAGTAATGGTGTCATAGCACCCATTACAGGCATAATTGGTAGCATCCAAGCATTGGAAACCATGAAGTTAATATTGACTATAGGCGAACCTCTAAGGGGACGTCTATTATTACTAGATAGCTTGAGCATGGAATGGAATACCATGAAGCTAAGAAAAAATCCGGCATGTCCTACCTGCGGTAATATCTAGGTCGAATTATCTCAGCGTAACTCGACCCACATAGACTTTCATTTAGGATCAGCGTCCAAACAATCGGACTCAATAAGTCGCTTATTTTTTAGACAGCTTACTCTTAATAAAATAAATGGCACTTTCAGCCAAATCATTCACAAAAGATGAGCTATCACCATGCGGCTCGGTGTCACCAAATGGCTGCGCATTTTTTTGCGTATACTTGTAAATAAAATAGCCTAATGGCGCAAAAGCAGCTGTAGCAATAATTAACATAAACAAAAACAATTCTATAACTGCACCCATGGAGCCTCCTAAATAATATTTTATGTGAGTATTTTTTAAGTTTTTAATAATACTCTTTTTCTAATAATAAAAACATCCTTGTTAAGCGATAGCAATAGTTGCGTTAAAAAAAAGTTCATCGTATACTTTTGACTAGCTTAATTGATTGAGCTAACAATTATTCCAATAAAAATTCTGGAGGTTCATGATGAAATGGGAAACACCAAGCTTTACTGACCTACGTTTCGGTTTTGAAGTAACAATGTACATCTACAATCGCTAAACGACTTATCCTATCTTAACCGTTAGGAGTCATTTTAAGTGAATTTAAAGAAAGGGGATCAAAAAGAGCCCCTTTTTTTTGCCTGAAAACCTTTATTCCCGTATCATTCAAGCCTTTATTTTTAGGCTTTGTATTATGAAAATTAGAGTTCTTGGTTCTGGCGCAGGTGGAGGCTTTCCACAATGGAACTGCAACTGCCACAACTGTCATCGCTTTCGCCACCAGACAATGAATGGCAAAGCGCGGACACAATCTTCCATTGCCGTGAGTACGGACAACAAAAACTGGTTACTGTTTAACACCTCTCCAGATATTCGTGCACAACTGGAAGCCTTCCCGGCCATTCAACCTAAAGAAGGCATTCGTGATACTGGCATTAAAGCGATTATGCTGATTGACAGCCAAATCGACCATACCACCGGCATGCTAATGCTCAGAGAAGGCAAGCCACTTGATGTTTATTGCACGGACATGGTTAAGCAAGATCTGACTACAGGCTTCCCCCTATTTAATATGCTAGCGCACTATTGCACCGTCAATCATCACCCAGTTCCTGTTGATGGCAGTAGCTTTACGATTCCCGCTATTGCTGACTTGCGTTTTTATACCCAAGCCTTAAAAAGCAAAGCGCCGCCCTATTCTCCTCATCGTCATGATCCCCATCAAGGTGACAATATCGGCGTTATTATTGAACAAATTTCTACTGGCAAAAAAGTTTTTTACTCCCCCGGATTAGGTGAAATTGAACCTCATGTGATGGAAGCAATGCAAACCGTTGACTGTTTACTGGTAGACGGAACTTTCTGGACCGATGATGAAATGTGCACACAAAATATCAGCCATAAAAGAGCACGAGAAATTGGCCATTTACCTCAATCTGGCCCCGGCGGCATGATAGCCGTTTTAAATGATGTCAAAAAAGCTCGCAAGATATTGATCCATATCAATAATACCAATCCTATTTTAGACGATGATTCTGAGCAGCGTAAAATTCTTGATGCCGCCGGCATTGAAGTCGCTTACGACGGACTGGAAATCGATTTATAAAGTAAACTTAAATCGTTTTCTTCATATCATTTATTGGACACCACCATGAGTAATATCGACAATAAAGCTTGGACCAAATCTGAATTTGAAGCTGCCTTGCGGGGCATGGAAAATTATTACCATATTCATCATCCCTACCATAAGCTGATGAACGAGGGAAAACTGACCCGCGAGCAATTACAAGGCTGGGTGGCTAACCGCTTCTATTACCAAGTCAGTATTCCTATTAAAGATGCTAATATTTTAGCTAATTGTCCCGATCGTGAAACCCGTGCCAAATGGGTACAACGCATCATGGACCATGATGGTCACCCCGGCGACCCAGGGGGCATCGAAGCTTGGATTCAATTAGGCATTGCCGTCGGCTTAAGTCGTGAAGACATCACCTCATTAAAACATGTCTTGCCTGGCGTTCGTTTTGCGGTTGATGCCTATGTTAATTTTGCACGTAGAGCCGAATGGCACGAAGCCGCCAGTTCTTCATTAACAGAATTATTTGCCCCTAAAATTCACCAACAACGCTTAGATAACTGGCCCGAACACTACCCATGGGTTGATATAGAAGGTTACAACTATTTTCGTAAACGTCTGACTGAAGCAAGACGTGATGTTGAACACGGCCTTGCCATAACCTTAGAGTGGTACAAAACGCGTGAACAACAAGAGCGTATGGTGCAAATCTTAAAATTTAAACTGGATGTATTGTGGACTATGGCAGATGCCATGTATATGGCTTATATTAACCATATGCCACCTTATTTTAACATTGAAAAATAAGATCGCTTGCTTACTGATCATCACCTCAACCCAACTAACCAAATGACTTTAAACACGGACCTACCCATTCAATTTTCTCGCACCCATCGCTTGCAATGGGAAGAGGCACAACAAAAAAATGTCATTCTTTATCCGGAAGGCATGGTAGAACTTAATCAAAGCTCAGCTGAAATTCTAAAGCTCTGTGACGGCACCCGTAATCTTGCTCAAATTGTCAACGAACTGGAGCAAAAATTTTCTACCTCGGGACTGACCAACGACATTAACGCATTTCTAGAGATCGCACTACAAAATGGCTGGATTACTCAACACTAACCCGACACCACCACGCTGGTTGTTAGCAGAGCTCACTTACGCTTGTCCGCTTCAATGCCCGTATTGCTCCAATCCTATCGATTATGCCAAATATCAAACTGAATTAACCACCGATGACTGGAAACGTGTACTGACTCAAGCGCGTAAAATGGGAGCTGTGCAATTAGGTTTTTCCGGTGGCGAACCGCTAACCCGGCAAGACCTAGCCGAACTGGTTAAACACGCCAGAGACTTGGGTTATTATTCCAATCTAATCACCTCAGGTTATGGACTGACTGAAGAAAAAATAATCCAGTTAAAAGAAGCCGGTTTAGATCATATTCAAGTCAGTATTCAGGCCAGTAGCCAAGAATTAAACGACCACATTGCCGGAACCAAATCCTTCGAACACAAAAAAGAAGTCGCGCATTTAGTCAAAAAACACGGCTATCCTATGGTGTTATGTGTGGTTATACACCGTGAAAATATTCACCAAATGCCAGAAATATTAGCTATGGCAGAAGAATTAGGGGCTGACTACCTTGAACTTGCCAACACCCAATATTACGGTTGGGCTCACACAAACCGTGACTTATTGTTACCCACTAAAGCACAATTTGAAAAAGCCGAAGCCATCGCGCAAGCCTTTAAAGAAAGCGTCGCCGGCAAAATGAAAATCTATTATGTGGTACCCGATTTTTATGAAGATCGCCCCAAAGCCTGCATGAATGGCTGGGGAACTACTTTTTTAACCATCGCCCCAGACGGTGTAGCTCTACCTTGCCATTCAGCACGGGAGCTACCCGGCTTGGATTGCCCCAACGTTAATGACTACAGCATAGAAGAAATTTGGAATCAGTCGAAAGCCTTTAATTTTTTTAGAGGTCATGACTGGATGAAAGAACCGTGTCGTAGCTGTGATGAAAAAGACAAAGATTTTGGCGGCTGCCATTGCCAAGCTTACTTGTTAACAGGTGATATGTATAACGCTGACCCCGTTTGCAGTAAATCACCCCACCACGGTGTTATTCAAGAGGCGATAGATGCAGCAGCTAAAAACAGTCTTTCTGATAATGAAAAACCCTTAGTATTTCGTAATAGCAAAAACTCAAAGCTATTATCTTAAGCGTTTTACGTATAAAAGTGCCAAAGGCTCTCCTACTTAAAGGCCTTCCCAAGGCGTGTACAAGCCTTCAACATTAACCCCAAACATATCCAATACCCGACCGACCGTTTCATTGACCATCGCCGTTAACGAGTCGGTTTTGCTATAAAAGGCCGGCATAGGTGGAAACATAATCCCACCCATTTCCGTCACACTGGCCATATTTCTAATATGCACGAGATTCAACGGTGTTTCCCTAGGCATTATCACCAAACGTCGACGTTCTTTTAAAACCACATCGGCTGCTCTCGAAATCAAATTATCGCCAAACCCATGAGCGACTGCGGCTAATGTTTTCATTGAACAAGGTGCAATAATCATCCCTTCTGTTTTGAAACCGCCACTGGAGATACTAGCGGCAATATCATCAATGCCGTGCGTTACATCCGCCAACTTAAAGAGCTCAGCACGTTTTATATCCATTTCGTGCTTTAAATTAACAACACCTGCATCAGAAATCACCAGATGGGTTTCCCATTCGTCCTGCGCCTTCAACACTTGTAACATTCTTACCCCATAAACAGCGCCGGTTGCGCCGGTCATGGCAATAATTAATCGTTTTTTTTGAGTCATTTTATGTCGTAACGTTAAGAAAGGAGTTTGTCTATAAACTTATCAGTCGCCGACACCAAGGCATCAATCATTTCAGCGCCTTGAGCAATATGTCCAGCATTGGGTAAGATAATGTATTCAGCCTCTGGCAGTGCTTGATGCAACTTCATACTGGCTTCTATAGGGCAAACCAAATCCTGACGCCCATGTATGATAATCGTTGGTATGTTACCTAACACAGCACAATTTTCCAAAATTTGATTTTTCGTGACAAAATAATGATGCTTGGCATAATGCAATTCCATGCCGACTTGTTTGACCATCTTCTCCGTCACATGCTCGTTGTGCCCATTGGGCATATAATCATTACCCAAGGCCACCTGCCCACCCCAAGCCATCCATTCTTTGGCAACCCGTCTTTTTGCCACCTCATCATCACCCCATAATGCCGCACACAATCCTACCATCAATTCTTCTCGACTGTGTTCAGGAATACTTTCCAGCAATCGTTGCCATTGCTCAGGATAAATCAGATTAACCCCAGATTTAGCAAACCAGTCCAAATCTTGTTGTCGTGCTAAAAAAACGGCACGAATAATCATACCCATCACTTTGTCTGGCTGCTGCTGCGCATACAACAAGGCAAGAGCCGCTCCCCAAGAACCACCAAACAACAACCATTGCTCGACACCAAGATGCAGGCGAATGAGTTCCATGTCATCAACTAGATCTTGGGTGGTATTGTTCTCAAGTTCACCAAAAGGCAAAGACAAACCACAACCGCGTTGATCAAATAGGATTATCCGATAAACATCAGGATTAAAAAAACGTCGATGATCAGGCTTAGTCCCCGAACACGGCCCACCGTGCAAAAAAATAACTGGAATACCGTCAGGATTACCGCTTTGCTCAACATAAACGGCATGTTGAGTGCCAGTTTCCAAAAAAAATGTGTGGTAGGGGGATATTTCAAGGTAGAAGGTTTTCATTGTTTAACGTAATCTCTTGATCTCGTCGTTTCTTTAAATAATATAAAGGCGATAGCACTTCAATAACCTTAATGACTCGTTTATTTTATGCCTAGTAGTGGTAACGACAGGCGATTATCGTTAAA
>CAIVQX010000090.1 GCA_903908165.1 uncultured Methylococcaceae bacterium
GAGACGAATTAAATCATGTAGCTCCAAACTAGCAATGTTGGCATCACCATGACTGCGAAGTGCTGTGTCTATTGATCTTAAATCTACTAAGAACTCTGTTACATTTGCGTAGCCATAGCCATCAGGTAATACGGCTTCTCCACGCAAACGCTGTTGAACCTGTGTTAGGCTATGTTCTATGCGGTATTTCATGATCGCTAGTTTATGCCGGTAAGGTTCTTGCAAATAGGGTTTTTCCAGTTCGATAATCAAGGTGCCCAGCTTGCAACGGTCTTCCGCTAAACTTTTGATAAAGTCTTCTGGCAACTCACAAAAACCGTATGAATGTGAATACTCGCCGTGCAAAAAATCGAGTCGTCGACTATATTCTTGCAATACGGTTTGTGCTTGCAAGCGCAGGGCTAATATAGTGGTTTCGGGGGTTACGTTAGGATTACCATCTCGGTCGCCACCTATCCAGCTGCCAAATTTCAAAAAACTGGGGATGCGGATATTTTCAGCAAGGTCCTCGCCATAGACATCGGTGAGTGAGCGCTCAAAATTACGATACACTCGGGCGGTAGCTTGAAACAACGATAAGGGAAAATAAAATAAGCCGGCATCAATTTCATCGACAACTGCCATTTTTCTTCCACGTAATTCGTCGGTTTTCCAGAGCATTTGAATTTGCGCTTGAAGGCGATCAAGACCTTCTTTACGTAAATAGCCTTTAAGACGTTTATCACCCAAGGATTCGTGGGTTATAAACACATTGCGTAATGCATTTTTAACCGTGCGGCGTTTGGCTTCGGTGGGGTGGGCGGTCATTACCGGCAAATAGAGTAACTCATCAAGCAATACTTGGATTTTATCCACCGTCAAGCCTGAATTTTTAAATGTTAATAATGTGTCGTGGAAGGAGTTGGGCCAATAATGCCCACCTTGTTCCGCTTGTCGTCGTCGCAAGCCCAAGTAATAAGATTCTTCTGCAATATTGAGCAAGCTGAAATAATGGTTGAATACCCGCATAACACTACTAATGGTATCAAGGTTGAGTTTTTCGATGCTGCTGCCTAACTGCTTCAGTTTGTTTTTATTACCAGCGCTCGCCCAATTGGTAAAGCGGTTTTGAAATTGTTCAACCTGGGTACTGATTTCAGGATGGGATTGATCGTTCAAAACCCGCATCAATACTGAACCTAAAAATCGATTTGATCGGCTTAATTCGTTGTCGTTATAAGAAGTTGACATGGTAAAACTCTGTAATAAAAGGGAAGTAAGATTTAAATTTCCAGGGCCACAAATTTTTGATCGGGTAACGATAAGGTGGTACGTTGTTCGGTCAATACCTTAAACTGGCAGATATCTGGGTCATAACCAAACACTTCACCGGTTTCAATTTTGTAAACCCAGCCGTGTAATTTGATCTTGCCCTGCGATAAACCCGATGCAATGACAGGGTGGGTGCGTAAGTTTTCCATTTGCATTAGCACGTTTTCTTGTGTGGCTACATTGAGTAATGCTGCATCGCTTAAATGAGCGTATTTATCGCGGACAATACGGCGGGTAGATTCGGCATGGCACAGCCATTGGGTTAAAGCCGGAAAATCTGATTGTGCTGGTGGCGTCAACAAGCCTTTCATTGCACCACAATGACTATGGCCACAGACAATAATATCTTTAACACCCAAACCGGCCACAGCAAACTCAATGGTCGCAGCCTCACCACCTTGTAATGCTCCATAAGGCGGCACCAAATTACCGGCATTACGTAAGATGAATAATTCACCAGGTTCGGTTTGCGTCAACAGATTAGGGTTAATCCGTGAATCTGAACAGGTAATGAACAAGACTTCGGGTGATTGGCCTTCTGTTAAACGCTCAAAAAGTTCACGTTGTGTACCGAAAACCTTGGTTTGATAATGTTGCAGACCTTGTATTAATTTTTGCATAGCATGTTCTCCTAAGTCGAATGAATAAATCACAGTTTACACGTCACTATTTACATTGAAAAATAGAATGTTTGGAATAAATATATCGTAAATTACGATATAATTACTCTTATGCAACGCATCAATTATCAACATTTATTTTATTTTTGGCATGTCGTCACCGAAGGCAGCATTACCGCCGCCTGTGAAAAATTGCATCTTGCCCAACCCACCATCAGCGGACAGTTGACAGTATTTGAGCAAGCGATTGGTGAAAAATTATTTTATAAACAAGGACGCAAACAGCAATTGACTGATACTGGGCGTATTGTTTTCCATTATGCAGAGGAGATCTTTGCTTTAGGTCGAGAGTTAGGTAACACCTTAAAAGGTTTGCCAACAGGTAGGGCATTACGTTTAACTATTGGCATTGCCGATGCGTTGCCAAAATTGGTGATCTATCGTTTGATGCAGCCCGTTTTTCAACTCCCAGAAGGGGTACAAATTTTCTGTTATGAAGACAAAGTTGAGCGACTGTTGAACGACATTGCCTTGCAAAGTATTGATTTAGTTCTATCCGATACACCACTGACTTCAAGCAGCAACGCAAATATTTTCAATCATCTACTAGGTGATTCTTCGGTAAATGTGTTTGCTAGTGCAGAATTAGCGGCTATTTACCGACCTAACTTTCCGCGCTCTTTAAGTGGAGCCCCATTTTTACTGCCTACCAATAACACTGCTTTGCGTCGTTCATTAGATCAGTGGTTTGATAATGAAAATATTCGGCCAAAAATTACGGCTGAAATTGAAGACAGTGCATTAATAAAGACCTTTGGCAAAGGAGGAATGGGGTTGTTTGTAGCACCAACCATTGTTGAGGCTGAGATTAAACGGCAGTATATGGTTGAAACGGTAGGAAGCATTGAGACAGTGAAAGAACGTTTTTATGCAATTACTGTGCGTAGGCAACTAAAACATCCGGCGGTGACTGCAATTTTGGATAATGCGCGAGATAATCTTTTTTGATATTTATTTTAGGTCGTTTATCAGAAGAAGTTTGAATTTAGCCTTGAGCTGAATTAGGCAAGACAACTTAATTTAGAGACTATGAACCTAATTCAAATAATCATTCGGCACCGAGAGTCAATTCAGAGACAACTGTGCTCAGCAGTATCATTTGGCTGAGGGAGTATGCTTTGGACCATGATGAAGCGGGAGAGATTTTTCGTGCCGTCGACGGAGGAGAGGGCGTCTAAAAACTGACATTTTTTCAAAACGCGCGGAAAAAAGGCGGTGAAGACGGCGAAGCATGTGCGGGCAAGTTTTTTTTGGGCCGACAACACCTTCAATGCCTTCACCACCTTTTCGGAGCCGGTTTGGAAAAGTGTCGGCGATTATTTTCTTCCCAATTTTTCAAAATCACCGACATGAAATCCGGTGATGGGGAATCTGAATCAAACACCGGTTTCACCACTTTTAGGAGACAGGTTTGGGAGATTTGATTTCGTATTCTTTCGTTGACTGGATTCGACCCAAAAAAGTGAAAACCATTTTCCAAATGGCAGCTTAATAACCGTTAGTCGACTGTCAACGTTTGAAATTATTGCACAATTATTTGTAGAGTTATTCTATTTTTAGCTTTTTTTCACTGTCAGGTTGTTAGTATTGATCAGAGAAGTTGTTTCGTAGAGCTGATTGATATTGAAATAGTAAGGTAAAACTACACTACACTCGACTAAGGGAACAGCAGATAACCCACAGACCGACAAAAACAATATCAACCTGTATCTTTTTACGAACCAATATCGCGGATTTAGCTGCTTGCATTTGTCTTGCGAACCTTTCTATACACTATTTCAGCATAGCTTAATCGGTGCAAATAACTGTCTGGATTCATAACTAGGCTTCACCTGCCAAAAAATTTTCGAAGGATATTTGCAAACAAGTGGGGAAAGCCAGAGGAATATCCAATCTAATTTCCACGCCAACAACTAAGTCCTTTTTATACTGGAAAACACCAAATCCTCCAGAAATTTTACAATCTTTGCCTCATCTTTATCTTGCCCAAAGTCGGTCAGCGACGGCAGATTATTCATAAAAAAATTCTGAAAATGGGCCATTTCAATAATGGTGGACCCTAATGATTTTGGGTATTTGTATTCAGGACTACATTCCAAAATTATATTGCCGATAACAGCACAAAGGTCTTTATAGGGTTTAAACAAGTGGTCCTTGTTATCTTCGGATACACGTTTGGTTAGATAGGCTTTGGTGCCTTCAGTAATAATTATTTGATGAAGGATACTTTCATCGACATAACGAGTGCTGCTATCGTTCTCCACTGCGGTAGCCAATAATTTAATCACCCTCTTGAGCTTAACAACCGGGTCTGTAATATTGTTGGTCTGGAAAGTAACTTGGTATTCAAGCCAACTCCAATACCAGGCACTAAGATAGATCAGCAACCGGTGCTTGTTTTCAAAATATCGGTAAATTCCCGCTTCAGTCGTACCAATATTAACCGCCAGTTTTTTAAACGTAAAGATTTCAAACCCACTTTTGTGAATTAACTGAATGCTATGCAGAATGATTTTTTTCCCCAGTTCGGATTGCTCCGGATCCTTGATGAATAATTTTTCATTCATTTTAATTTTTAATTGTATGTCCATAGCGGCCTGATTTGCCTTTTCCTCTGACTATTTATGCAGTAAATCGATTGTTTTCACAGGGACTTAAGGATGTCCTTGAAAAAAGTATAACCGAAAGTATTGCAATTTGTAAAGATAGTGTTACTATCTTTTATAGTCTATTTACTATTCCTTTTTGAGCACATAAAAACCATGAAAACTTTAACTAAAGAAATCCAAGCCGCCATTACGCCCACAATGGCTTTAGGCTTATTAAAAGAGGGTAATAAACGGTTTGTTAATAACCTTAAAGTCAACCGAAATCTGCTGCAACAGGCCAATGAAACCTCCGACGGGCAACATCCATTTGCGGTTATTTTAAGCTGCATTGATTCTCGTACCTCGGTTGAACTGATTTTTGCCCAGGTTTGGGCGATGTGTTTAGTGTGCGTATTGCGGGCAATATTATTAACGAAGATATTCTGGGCAGTATGGAATTTGGATTTAAAGTGACGGGCTCTAAAATCATAGTGGTTTTAGGCCATTCTAAATGCGGTGCCGTAAAGGGTGATTGCGACCATGTAGAAATGGGCAACCTGACAGCGCTGTTAAGTAAGATACAACCTGCGGTTTATGATGAAAAAACCGAAACAGATAATCGACATTCAGGCAACGATGAATTTGTGGAAAAAGGGTCCGCCATCAATATAAAAGAAACGGTACAGGCCATTATGGAACGCAGCCCCATTTTAAAGGAAATGATTGAAACCGGTGCAATAGGTATTGTTGGTGGCACGCATGACATAACAACAGGTAAGGTCAGTTTTTATGATGATACTTTAATGATTAATAATCCTTAGCCTTTCAGGCCGATGTAAAAAAATCGACCCCATAACTATAGGGAACTGACTCGTGAACATATCATCCGATGATAAAGAACTCCGCCAATCGATCCGACAGTTGGATTCCTTATTGACGCAGGTATTAAAAACTCAGGCCGTCGCCATGTTTGAACAACTGCGTCGGGTGGGGGAAATAGACTCAAAGAATCAAGGTGCAAGTTCCTGGATGAAACCTCTGTTGCGTTCTATTAACTCCATTCCGACTGGGATCAGGAATACTGGCTGATACGCACTTTTTGCCAACATAACGGGAACTGTGAGAACAGAACATGCGCAACAAATCAAGCCAAACCGATCAACAACCGACAACCTGCGACTATCGCGATCAACAAGTAGCCCTGCTTACCCAACACGGCAAAGAAGGCGTGATCGCACCGGTGCTGGCAAAGCTGCCGGGTTGCCGAGTGGAAAAGGTGGAGGGGTTCGACACTGACCTTCTCGGCACCTTCACCCGCGACATTGCAAGGGAAGGAAGCCAACTGGACGCGGCACGTAAAAAAGCACGCATTGGCATGGAGCTGTCAGGGTTTTCCATCGGCATCGCCAGCGAGGGTTCGTTTGGCACCGATCCGTTCACCGGAATGCAGTCCTGGAACAGGGAGCTATTGATCTGGATCGACGACCGGCTGGGCATTGAGATCATTGCAACCTCGGCCGGCAAGACCAATTGTTCCCACCGTTTGATAGAAAGTTGGGAGGAAGCAGAAGATTTCGCCAGATCAGCCGGATTTCCCGAACACCACCTAGTGGTTCGTCCGGCGGACGAAAATTACCAGGAACTCCGCAAAGGCTTGGCAGACTTGGCCAGCTTGGAGGATGCGGTATGTTGGGCATTGGACTTCGCACCGAACCGGCGTGCTTTCATCGAGACCGATATGCGTGCGTTCGCCAATCCGACGCGTTTGGAGAATATCCGGCTAGCCGCCGAAGATCTGGCAAGGCGCCTAACTTCACTCTGTCCGGCGTGTGGTGTGCCGGGATTTTCTCGAGTTAGACTGGTGCGGGGGCTTCCCTGCGAGGATTGCGGCATCCCAACCAACGAGGCGAAGGCGGACATTCACTGCTGTGTTCGCTGCGAACATCAGATGCTGGTGGAACGGGAGCGGGAATACGCTTCCGCCCGATTTTGTGGTTACTGCAATCCTTAACCTTACTGGAAAGATTCATACTTTGGGCTCCACATGAAACACCTTGGCTGTGCGTTCAACAATACACTTTAATTAGGAGATTACCGGCGTGACTGCATATCATTTGACCCACCTGAAACAGCTTGAAGCGGAAAGCATCCACATCATCCGCGAGGTAGCGGCAGAGTTCGAGCGGCCGGTAATGCTCTATTCCGTCGGCAAGGATTCTGCCGTCATGTTGCAACTGGCGCTGAAAGCGTTTTTCCCCGGCAAGCCGCCGTTTCCGCTGCTGCACGTCGACACCACCTGGAAATTCCGCGAGATGATTGAATTCCGCGACCGATATATACGCGAATTGGGCTTGGAACTGATCGTCCATACCAACCAGGAAGGCGTGAGGAAAGGCGTCAATCCCTTTACCTACGGCAGTAAGCGACACACGGACATCATGAAGACTGAAGCGCTCAAGCAGGCGCTGGATAAATACCGCTTCGACGCGGCCTTTGGCGGTGCCCGGCGCGACGAGGAAAAATCCCGTGCCAAGGAGCGCATCTATTCGTTTCGCGACCAAAACCACCGCTGGGACCCCAAGAACCAGCGGCCGGAGCTTTGGAATCTCTACAACGGAAAGATCGACAAGAACGAGTCGATCCGGGTATTTCCCCTATCCAACTGGACTGAACTGGATATTTGGCAATACATCCATTTGGAAAACATTCCTATCCCAACATTGTATTTCGCCAAGGAGCGTCCCGTTGTCCAGTGTGACGGCACTTGGATTATGGTTGATGACGAGCGGATGCCGCTGGAGCCGCACGAGAAGCCTCAGATGCTTAGGGTGCGCTTCCGCACCCTGGGCTGCTACCCATTAACCGGCGCCGTCGAATCAACCGCTACGACATTACCTGAAATCATCCAGGAGATGCTATTGGCGACTACCTCGGAGCGTCAAGGCCGGATGATCGACCACGACCAGTCCGGTTCGATGGAACAGAAAAAGCGAGAAGGGTATTTTTAATTCCTTCGCAACTTGACTTTTTACTACAAGAGTTCAGAGAAAAACATGTCTCACCAATCAGATCTAATCAGTACCGATATTAACGCCTATCTGGCCCAGCATGAACGTAAAGAACTGCTGCGATTTTTAACCTGCGGCAACGTCGACGACGGCAAAAGCACCTTGATCGGCCGCCTGCTGCACGACTCAAAGATGATTTACGAAGACCAGCTGGCGGCGGTGCTGGCGGACAGCGTCAAGTCCGGCACTACCGGTACCGGCATGATCGACCTAGCCTTGCTGGTCGACGGTTTACAGGCCGAGCGCGAGCAAGGCATTACCATCGACGTAGCTTACCGCTATTTCTCGACGTCGACCCGCAAATTCATCATTGCTGACACGCCGGGGCACGAACAGTACACTCGTAACATGGCCACCGGCGCGTCAAACTGCGATTTGGCGGTGATTTTGATCGATGCCCGTTACGGCGTGCAAACCCAGACCAAGCGCCACAGCTTTATCGCGTCGTTGTTAGGCATCAAGCACATCATCGTGGCCATCAACAAAATGGATTTGGTAGGATATAGCGAAGAGACTTACCGCAACATACAGAATGACTATTTGGCCTTTATCAAATCTCTGGATTTACACGA
>CAIVQX010000091.1 GCA_903908165.1 uncultured Methylococcaceae bacterium
ATTATTTTGATCGACTTGTTAAAGAGCGTAGGGCATTCCGCCCTGTTGAGTCCGACTATTATACAGACACTTCCTGTCTTGTCAACACCTTGTCCCTCATTTCTTCCCTCTACTCCCTCAGAACTAATCAACAGCTCCAAGAAAGCCCTCCATTCTAACCTATATCAAGCCTTTGTCAATGTGGAGCTCTACTAATAAATTTAGTCCAGTTACTTCTAATTGCTTAATTTCACCCTCGCAAACTTTCTTTTTCCTACCTGATATATGTTTTGGGTATTAGCAGATATTTCTAACTTGGAATCAGAAATTTTTTCTCCATCAATTTTTACCGCTCCCTGATTAATCAATCTGATTGCTTCGGATGTACTATTCGTCAATCCCGCTTCTTTTAATAAATTAGCAATACAACAACTAGTTGCTTCGATGCTTAAATCTATGTCGTCTATTTCATCTGGCATTGCACCTCGCTGAAATCTAGCTTCAAAATTCTCCAATGCCTTAACAGCTGCCTCTGAATCATGAAACCGTTCGATAATTTCTTGCGCAAGCCTTACTTTATAAGTACGGGGATTTGCACCCTCCAAACACTCCCGCATCCACAATTTTATTTCCACCATTGGTCGAAAACTTAATAACTCAAAATATCTCCACATTAACTCATCAGATATGGACATTATTTTTCCAAACATTTCATCCGCAGCATCTGCAATACCAATATAGTTGTTAAGCGACTTAGACATTTTTTGAACGCCATCCAATCCCTCAAGAATCGGCATGGTTATAACTACCTGCGGCTTTTGGCCGAAGACTTCCTGCAATTGACGACCCACTAATAAATTAAATTTTTGATCAGTACCCCCCAGCTCAACGTCTGCTTTCATTGCGACAGAATCATAGCCTTGTATTAACGGATATAAAAATTCATGAATTGCAATAGACTGACCACCCTTAAAACGCTTACTAAAATCATCTCGCTCTAACATTCTTGCAACTGTGTGTTTTGCAGCTAATTGGATTAGATCTGCCGGCGACATCGCATTCATCCAACTTGAATTAAACATAACCCGTGTTTTATTACGATCAAGAATTTTAAAGATTTGCTCTTCATAGGTTTTAGCATTCTGCATAACCTCCTCTCGAGTTAACGGCTTGCGCGTAACATTCTTTCCTGTTGGATCACCTATCATTCCTGTAAAATCCCCAATTAAAAACATAACTTCATGACCTAAGTCTTGAAATTGCTTTAATTTATTAATTAATACAGTATGTCCTAAATGTAAATCAGGAGCAGTCGGATCAAAGCCTGCCTTAATTCTGAGAGGACGTCCCTCTTCAAGTTTTCTTATTAGCTCTTGTTTTATTAAAACCTCATCGGTGCCCCTTAAAAGGCCTACCAACACTTCATCTTGCAATGTCTCTCTCCATAATATAACTATAAATTTTTAACATTATAGAGTTAATGCTAAGCCCTATTTTATTTTTTTTTAATCCTATGTATTATTGGTAAAATTAAAAAAAAAGACTTAAAATGGAACCATCTAAACTTTGATAGTCTTCAATTTTGACTAAAACACAATCAACTAAGCTATTTTCTTGTGAAATCTAAATCTTACATCTTGATTTTAATAGGGATGGGATTGCTTTTTGCTAGCACTACTGGCTTTACCAAATCCAATCATATCAAAACGACTAAGACTTCGAGTAAGACGCACAAGTCTTCTTTACGACACGCCACAGCACAAAAAAAACAGTTAAAACCAGCCAAGATTGAAAAAACATCACATTCAAAAAAGCAACCTAAATCACGGCATATATCGCACACTAAAAAGATAAACGCAAAACACAGGACTATTGCCAAAAAGAACACCTTTTTGGCAAAAAAGGATCATTTTAACGTCGCTAAAACGACCATTAACAGCAAAATACGAATACAATCACTAATCTCAACTCAACCTACAATTGAACGTATTGAACAGGCTAACAGATCTATAGAAGAAGCACCTCAACATATTACTAGCACGCACGGGGTCATAAACTCATCTTTTTTATTAGCCACTCAAGAAGCCGGTTTATCAAATGACCTACTATTGCAGCTAACTAATATTTTTGCTTGGGACATTGACTTTGCTACCAATCTACATCGAGGCGATCAATTTACCGTTGTTTTCGCAAGAACCACTGATGATACCGATACAATATTAGGGGCTGAATTTGTTAACCAAGGTCGCATTTTAACTGCTATCAGATATAGAGACAGCAAAGGTTACATCAATTATTTTAGCCCTGAAGGAAGGCCAATGCGAAAAGCATTTTTAAGCGCTCCCCTTGATTTTTTGCGGATTAGTTCCGGCTTTGACACCCATCGAAAACACCCAATACTAAATCGAATTCGAGCCCATAAAGGGATTGATTATGCCGCAAGAACTGGCACACCTGTAAAATCTTCCGGTGATGGCACAGTTGCTTTCATTGGAAATAAAGCAGGGTATGGACAGGTAGTCATCGTAGAACATGGTGAACATTATGAGACTCTTTATGCTCATTTATCCAATTTTAAGAGCGGAATTCAAAGCGGTGACCTGGTAAAACAAGGAGAAATTATTGGCTATGTAGGGCAAACTGGACTGGCAACCGGGCCTCATTTACACTATGAGTTTCTTGTTGATGGCAATCACCACAATCCTGAGTCCATTAACATGGCCCAATCCTTACCACTACATGCTGAAGTGTTAGCTGATTTTAAGTCACAAACTCAATCAACGCTGAATCAAATTAACAAAACCAAAGCACAATCTTTATTTGCTAAAAACCAGTACCATTAAATTCGGCACTGGCGCCATCACTTCATTATCAAGAATTGCTAAGCTGAAAAAGATGAGCCGCAACCACAAGTCGTCGTAGCATTTGGATTACGAATTACAAACTGCGCTCCCGATATATCCTCCTTATAATCAACCTCAGCACCTGCCAAATATTGTATGCTCATAGAATCTATCAAAACGGTAACGCCACCGTTTACAACACTAGTATCATCTTCATTTACTTCTTCATCAAAAGTAAATCCATATTGAAATCCAGAACAACCACCACCCGAAACATATACTCTTAACTTCAGATTTTCATTGCCCTCTTCTGCAATTAATTCACTTACTTTAGAAGCAGCACTATCAGTAAAAATAATTGGATTAGCCATAAAATTAAACACACTATGATTGAAAGTTATTCAAATTATGACCATACCTAGTTTTATAGTCAAGATTTATGGGTATAAAGCAATTACCTTTAGGCCTAAATCTTCTTTTAGCCCACACATTAAATTCATATTCTGAATAGCTTGCCCAGCAGCACCCTTAACCAAATTATCAATGACAGATAAAACAACTATGGTTTGCTGGCCTTGTGGCTGATAAATTGCAATCTGACAAATATTACTACCTCGAACGTTTCTCGTATCAGAAATTGAACCTTGCGGTAAAATATCAACAAAAATTTCATGCTGATAACGCTGCTCATATAATACTTGTATCTCCTCCAAGCTAATCTTGCCTCCCGTCGATATCAATTGCCCATATAAAGTGGCATGAATGCCGCGGATCATAGGAGTTAAATGTGGCACAAAAGTTAAACCCACAAGCTTCCCAGCTACATTTGAAAGCCCTTGGGTAATTTCCGGCAAATGTCTGTGTCCATTAACACCATAAGCTTTAAAACTTTCCCCAGTCTCACTCATCAATGTAGCTAGCTCAGCTTTACGCCCAGCTCCACTTACGCCCGACTTAACATCCGCAATTAAACATTGACTATTTATCAAATTATTTTCGATTAGCGGTAAAAATCCTAATTGAACGGCTGTAGGATAGCAACCTGGGCAAGCTATCAATTTAGCTTGTTTAATAGCTTCCCGATTTA
This sequence comes from uncultured Methylococcaceae bacterium, assembly GCA_903908165.1. Classification (GTDB taxonomy): domain Bacteria; phylum Pseudomonadota; class Gammaproteobacteria; order Methylococcales; family Methylomonadaceae; genus Methylobacter_C. The sequence continues at coordinate 3,910 of CAIVQX010000091.1, forward strand.
CTTCCGGCAACCCATAAACTGCTTCTGCAATCAGGCCAGGGCAAGTGTGTTCAATGCCATACCACTGACTCCATTGTTTCGCATCTTTTAGCCTAAAATCTGCCGAAAGATCTATAACCTTAATACCACGCGCCAACAAATGCTCCGCCATTTGCATTGCAGTCCCATTTGGTGTTGCAAAAAATACAATATCGCAATCGACTAATGTTTCTATATCTGGTTCTGTAAATTTAACATCAATGTAACCACGTAAACTAGGATATACTTCTTCTACTTTTTTACCTGCATCTGCACGCGAAGTAACCACTGCAACTTCAACCTCACTATGCAATGCTAAAAGTCGTAATAACTCAACCCCCGTATAACCCGTTCCTCCTACAATACCAACACGAATCATCTGTTTTACCCTAATTAACACATTGTTTATGAAAATACCTGGAACCTATAATAACCGTATCTGACTTTTTACTGAACTCAAGTTTATGTTTAACCATTCTATGCGAGCTATTGAAATACACACTAAAGCTCTTGTACTAACTAAGCGCCCCACCCCTAATCCTGGGGCTCATCAAGTGTTAATTAAAGTTGCTGCTGCTGGCATTAATCGCCCAGATATCATGCAGAGCAAAGGCTTATATCCCGCTCCTAATGGGGCTTCCGATATACCCGGGCTAGAAGTTTCAGGAACTATAATAGCTACAGGTGCCGATGTAACTAACCTTCATCCAGGTGATTTAATCTGTGCGTTAGTAACAGGTGGTGGTTATGCAGAGTATTGCCTAGCCACTGCATCACATTGCTTGCCAATACCTCAAGGCTTATCTTTAATACAAGGCGCCGCAATACCAGAAGCCTTTTTTACTGTCTGGAGCAATGTATTTGACCGAGCCAAGTTATTGCCAAACGAAACGCTATTGGTTCATGGAGGTACCAGTGGCATTGGAACGACGGCAATACAACTTGCCAAGGCTTTTCACTCTAAAGTTTTTATAACTGCAGGATCAGAAGCTAAATGTCAATTTTGCCTTCATCTCGGCGCCGATGCTGCCATCAACTACCAGAAACTGGATTTTGTTACTGAAATTAGTCGTCTTACAGAAAATCAAGGCGTCAATGTTATTCTGGATATGGTTGGAGGCGATTACCTTCCACGCAATATCAATTGCATGACAGATGACGCTAGACTGGTTCAAATTGCAATCCAAAATGGTGGAAAAACTAAAGTTGATCTACTACCCATTATGTTAAAACGACTTATTCTAACTGGATCAACATTAAGAGCCAGAGACGACGCTTTTAAAACCCAAATCGCCCAGAATTTATATAAAAAAGTTTGGCCTTTACTATCAACCGGACAGATAAAACCTGTTGTTCATTCAACTTTTTCTTTAAACGATGCAGCCAAAGCTCATGAGCTTATGGAAAGCAGTCAGCACATCGGCAAAATAATATTAGAGGTAAACAACATATGACATACAGAACCCTTATTAACGCCACTACACTCAATAAACACATAAACAACCCAAATTGGATTATTATAGATTGCAGGTTCTCCTTGGCTAACAGTGATGCAGGTAGCTTTGCTTATCGCCACGGACACATACCCAATGCTAGATATGCTCATTTAAATGATGACTTGTCATCAGTCGTGACGGATTATACTGGCCGACATCCTCTTCCTGATTTTAATCTACTGACAAAAAAACTAGAGGCTTGGGGGATCGACAATCATAGTCAAGTAATTTGTTATGATGATAGCAATGGCTGCTTTGCAGCACGCTTGTGGTGGTTACTTCGATGCCTAGGGCATAATGATGTGGCTGTATTAGATGGTGGTATTCAACACTGGCAAAAAAATGGCTATTTACTGACCACCACTTTACCAAAACAACAACCCGGGGCCTTTAGACCTTACTTAAATACTACAAACTGGCTTCATGCATTAAAAGTCCAAAACAGCATGGCCAGAAAATCCATATGCTTAATAGATGCAAGAACACCTGAACGTTATCGCGGAGAACAAGAACCCATAGACCCGATTGCCGGTCATATTCCAAATGCATTAAACCGTCCGTTTCAATTAAACCTTGAGGACACAGGATTATTTTTATCCGCTGAGTCATTACAGGATCAATTTAAGAAACTTATCGGTAATAACAGCTCCGAAAAAGTTGTTCATTATTGCGGCTCGGGGGTAACAGCTTGCCATAATTTACTGTCTATGGAACACGCTGGTTTAAAAGGGTCAAAACTCTATGCAGGCTCTTGGAGTGAGTGGATTAAAGACAAAAACAGAAGAATATCGATAACCTCATAATTTTTAAATAGGATTGAAAAACAATTGCTTTAATAAAAAACCGCATCAAAATTCATGTTAAGGCTTTCAATTTGGACACAAAATGTAAGCCTTAACAACTATTAAAATTTATGCACTATAAAAAATACTTTATTTCCTAAATACAAGTTACTGACATCTTAGCGAGCCAGAATTAAAACGTCAGGTTTATGCTATTTATTTATTCAACTACAATCGGTTGAATTAAATAACAACATCCTCAACCTATTCTTTCAAACAAATAATAAGCAACTTCCCCTGCTATCTTATTTTTTAATTGCTGCCAATTATTTGGCATTCCCTGAAGTATCAAAGACTTTTCAGCTTCAACATAAATTTTTGCATGTTTGCTTAACCAGCCTCTATCTTCCAACAAGTGACAGGTCTTAACCACAAATCCCATCGCAAAAGGTGGATCTATAAATACCACCTCAAAACATTGCGGCTCAGCGATCAAATAATTAAACACATCCGACTGAATGATTGTAATTTGATCAGCACCTAAGGCGCCAATATTTTCTTTTAATGCTATGCACGCCAACGGATTATTTTCTACTTGAGTGACTGATTTGGCACCCCTAGAAGCGGCCTCAAACCCTAAAGCACCGCTACCAGCATACAAGTCCAAACATCGGCTTGCCATTATGTCATTACGCAGCCAATTAAAGGCAGTTTCACGCACTCTAACAGGTGTCGGCCTCAACCCTGGCGCATCGATAAAATTAATACAACGACTACGCCAATTTCCACCAATGATTCTTAGTTTATTTGCCACTTTTTTCTACTGTTTTGCCAACGGTAATAGTTTGCAGTAACTGTAGATTAATACGTCGCTTAAATGCGTCTGTAATTGATGCAACAGTTACTTCCTCTGTTTTTTTCTGAAAGGTATCCAGATAATCAAGAGGCATCTCATAAAAACCAATCATGGCCACATAACCAGCAAGCTCTTTATTAGTATCAAAACGCATTGCAAAACCACCGGTGATATTTTTCTTTGCCGCAGTTAATTCAGCTTCAGTAGGACCTTTGTTTATGAAGTCAGCCAGCGTTTGATTAAGTACTTGTAAAGCTTGATTTGTTTGATCATTACGGGTCTGTAAGCTGATCAAAAAAGGGCCCGGCTTCAACATTGGCATAAAATTACTGGATGCACTGTAAGCTAAACCCCGTTTCTCACGAATTTCGTCAAACAATTTAGAAACCAAACCACTACCGCCCAGTATATGATTACCAACATATAAATTAAAATAATCAGGATCTTTGCGATAACTACCAGGCAGCCCTACTAAAACATGTGTTTGCGATGATGGAAACTCAATATGTTGCTGTGTCGCTTTAAGCGGCATAGCAACATCAGGCAAATTTTCTGGTCTTTTACCTTGGGGCAATTCAGCCAGTAGGTATTCCGCTGTTTGTTCTGCTTGCTGCCTACTTAAAGCACCGACAATAACAACTATTGCATTATCACTAACATAAAATTTCTGATAAAAACTTCGTATATCGCTAACCTTAAAACCTGATACTGTTTTAATCACACCGGATTCTGGATGCGCATAAGGATGTGTTCCATAAAGAGCTTTATAAAAAGCTATACTTGCCAAGGCTGCAGGAGATTCTTCCTGTTGCTTTAGGCCTGACAAAGTGCGACGTTGTTCTCGCTTAAAATCAACTTGATTAAAAGCCGGGTTGGTTAAGATAACCTGCATAGTTTCAAGCGCCTTATCAAATAAGGTCTTGTCCGTCAGGGTTCGAAGAGATAACGTTGTTGTATCCATTGAACTGCTTACGCCAAATTGTGCGCCAACACTCTCAAAACGTTGGGCAATTTCATCAGCATCCCATTTTCCAGCACCCGTATTTACTAGATCAGCTGTTAAAGCTGACAACCCAAACTGCTGGCCGTCACTTGCACTACCTGCATTAAAGACAACTTGTATATCGGCCATGGGCAAACCTTCGGTATGCACATAATAAACACGACTACCTCCTATAGTTTGCCAATGCTCAATCTTTGCAGCGGCAAGACTAAACTCGCTAAAGGACAACAGGATCAAGCTTAAGAGAAAGATTCGCATCATTTAGCTCCTTTATTTTCAGCCGTTAAATTGATAGTTTGTGGCTCTAGATAGGCAATCGATAAATGATCTTCAATTAAGTACTTTTTAGCCACATCACGTACTTGTTCAGCGGAAACCTGATTAATCTTTGCTACATACTCATCCGCTTTTTGCCACCCCAAACCAACTGTTTCCAAAACACCTAACTCCATCGCTTGATAAAAACTGGAGTCTTTTTGAAAAATATCACTCGCTAAAACCTGTGCTTTAATACGCTCCAACTCTTCATTACTGATTAAATTTTGTTGTAACTTTTTAATCTCATCTCTTAATGCTAGCTCCAAGTCATTAACTGTTTTGCCTTCTGCAGGTGTCGCTTCCAGTTCAAATAAATCTGACAGTCTTGACGACAATCCATAACTGGCACTCGCAGATACAGCTATTTGCTTACCTCGCACTAACGCAGCGGTCAAACGAGCACTACTTCCTCCATCTAATACACCTGCCAATACTTCTAATGCATAAGCATCTATATCTTTCTCTGCTGTTTTCAAAACAGGTACTTTATAACCCATTAAAACAGATGGCAGTTTTGCAGGTACTTTAACTGTCATTTTACGAACCCCCAACTGATCAATTTCAGTTTGCGGTTTTAGTGGCTTAATATCACTCGCTTTAAGCTCGCCAAAATATTTTTCTGCCAAGTCAAAAACCACATTTGCTTGGACATCACCAACAACCACTAAGGTAGCATTATTGGGTGCATACCAGCGCTGATACCATGCCTGCAAATCTTCAACCGTATAATTGGCAATATCAGCAGGCCAACCAATTACAGGATGTTTATAAGGGCTATTAGAATAGGCCAAAGCCATAAACTGTTCTTGCATTTTTGCTTGAGGATTATCGTCCGTTCGCATTCTGCGTTCTTCAGTCACCACTTGTAGTTCTTTTTTTAATTCTTCGGGCAATAAATGTAAATGACGCATTCTATCGGCTTCAAGTTCAAAACTGACTGCCAACCTTGATGCCTCCATGGTTTGAAAGTAAGCAGTATAATCCTGACCGGTAAAAGCATTTTCTTCGCCACCATTTTCAGCAATAATCTTTGAAAACTCACCAACAGGATGTTTATCAGTACCCTTAAACATCATATGTTCCAACATATGAGAAACACCGGTAATACCACCAGGCTCATAACTTGAACCTACCTTATACCAAACTTGCGATACGGCAACCGGTGATCTGTGATCTTCTTTTACCAAAACTTTTAAACCGTTTGGTAAGACACGTTCAGATACTTTTGTTTCTGCAAGCGTGGCAAACACAGGTAGACACAATAAGACTGTGTATAATAATCGATTATTCATAACTCCCTCTTTCATAACTGTAAGCACGTCGGACTATTTCAATAATTAATGGTTCACTGTATTCTATACAATTATATAAAAGTTGGAACTTAATTAAATAATGCCTAGTAAATCCTCAACGCTTTCTTGGAAAAATTACCTAACACTCTGTAAACCCAATGTTGTTGCGGAAATGCTTTTTACCGCCATAGTCGGCATGCTTTTAGCGGTACCTGGAACACCCCCACTTGAACCTTTTTTTTACGGTATCTTAGGCATTGCTTTTGCAGCCTCATCTGCCGCTGCCATTAATCATTTTATCGATCGAAAAGCAGATGCCCAAATGTCTCGAACCGAAAAACGTCCGTTGCCGATGGGAGACTTAAAAACTGTCAATGTTATTGTTTTTGCAATGATTTTAGGTGTTAGCGGAATGCTTATACTGGCTTTATTAGTTAATACCTTAACCGCTATTTTGACATTTCTTTCTCTATTCGGTTACGCGATTATTTATACAATCTACCTTAAAAGAGCCACCCCACAAAACATCGTTATTGGTGGCCTTTTTGGTGCTACCCCACCTCTATTAGGTTGGTGCGCGATGACAGGCGACGTCCATCCTTCTGCTTTGCTATTAGCATTGATCATTTTTGTTTGGACGCCTCCTCACTTTTGGGCCTTGGCCATCGCAAGACGTGAGGAATATGCCAAGGTCAACATTCCCATGCTACCAGTAACTCATGGCCCTGCGTTTACCCGTTTACAAATATTGCTCTACACCATCTTGTTATTTTGCGTCACCTTACTACCTTATTTAACCCGTATGAGTGGGTTAATTTACCTATTTTCAGCCGTATTTTTAGATATAGGTTTCATTTATTATGCCGTCTTGATGATGCGTAATAAAGACAACAAAACAGCAATGAAAACCTTTGTTTATTCGATTGTTTATATAACGCTTCTTTTTGCTGCCTTGTTAACTGATCATTATCTAAAATATAACCTATGAACTTGACTCATCACGAGCAAACACTGCATCAAGAACATCCATTTGCCGAGTACATTCGTATAATTGGCAAAGGTAAAAAAGGGTCTAGACCGTTGACCCAAGTTGAAGCCTATCTATCCATGAAAATGATTATGGCAAACGAAGTGCAACCCATTCAGTTGGGTGCATTTTTAATGCTAATGCGTGTTAAAGAAGAAACACCTGAAGAATTAGCAGGCTTTGTATTAGCCGCGAGAGAGTCATGTAAACTAAGTACTGACAAAACACTGGTTGATCTGGACTGGTCATCTTATGCGGGTAAACGCCGGCATTTGCCTTGGTTTTTATTGTCAGCCTTACTATTGGCAGAAAACAACATCACTGTTTTTATGCACGGTGCCAGTGGACATAGCTCAGGAAGACTCTATACTCAAGACATGTTGAAGTTTTTAGGACTTGACTACTCAATCTCGATTGAACAAACCAAACAGCAACTCCAGCAACAACATTTTAGTTACTTATCCCTTGAGCATTTTTGTCCAAAACTACATGAAATAATAAAACTACGTCCACTCTTAGGCTTGCGATCACCTATTCATACCTTAGTTCGTCTTATAAACCCTTTTAATGCTAGCCATAGCATTCAAGGTATATTTCATCCTGGTTATCGATCTGTTCATCAACAGACTGCCGCTTTATTACAACAACCCCATGCTGCGGTATTAAAAGGTGAAGGCGGTGAAACAGAACGCAATCCTGATATGGAATGCCTGGTCCAAAGTGTTCATAACGGTGAATTATCTGATGAAAACTGGCCGGCACTGTTTGCCCGCCGGCACGTTAAAGATGAACAACTTGATCCAAGACAATTATCTTTAGTGTGGCAAGGAATTATTGACGATGAGTTTGCACAAGCATCTGTCATTGGCACAACAGCTATTGCTCTTAAATTACTGGGTAAAGCCAATACGCAAAAAGAAGCCCATCAAATGGCAACCGATTACTGGCTAAAGAGAGACAAGAATAAATATACTGGAGTCAAGGCGTAGTAAACACCTGATCAAATTTGTTAGGTTGCAAATCGCGGCAGCTTTAGGGTGTTCTTTTCCAAATGAATATATTTCAACCCTATCAATGTTTCTTCCTTAGAACCAGCATCAACCCAGATCACTTCAACTTTGCCTTCTAACTCAAATTGCTTACACTGAAAATTCGTAGCTATGCCTTCTTCAACAACTACAGGCTCAAGAATTTGTATCATTAAACCTTCTAAGGAAATATTGACCGTAGTAAATTCAATATGTAGCCCTTTTAATAAAATTTTTCCGGCATAACTCATATTTTTTCTATAGGCTTTTCTTCTATTTAATATCTCCTCTATCTCAAAAGCCATATTTCTAAATTCCAAAGCCAGTAAGATATGATTCCCTTCCATATCTGCCCTTACTATTTGTACTTCACCAGCCAAACGCATTTCAGGAAGATAAATATCAATTATTGTTGAGACAAGCAATTGATTGAAAATATATTTAATATCAATATATTTTCTGTCAGAATTTATTTGAACTAACAAACCATTTATAGAGATATTTTTAACACTCACATTATGTTCTTCTTCGCCCATGTAGATAATACCGAATGAGGATATTTTTTTTCGCTTGGGCCTATCTAATGAAATGGACATTAGTTCCTCTGGGTTATTGATTGAACATTTTTTTGCAAAAAAATTATTTTACTGCCTTTCAAGAACAACAACTAAGCCACGCAATACCAAGTCATTATCAATAATTAACTTATTTTTTAACTGCGCAGCGACAACTTCCGCATCGCCACCCGTTAAAATCAATTGACTACCATTAGTGTGTTGCCTTACTACATGTTCAATTAACCCCACAGCAGCAAACAAAGTACCACTATAAATAGCGGCTTGGGTACAATTAGCAGGGCCTACTTCATAATCCGTTTCATTGGAGGGTAATCTAGCCGTTCCTATTGACAACGATTTTCTCATCAACATTAATCCAGGGTTGATAAAACCACCTTGATGCCTACCATTAACATCAATCAAATCAATGGTAATAGCGGTACCACAATCAACTACACAAGCAGAACACTGATAAAAATAACGCACTGCCACCAAAGCCAACCAGCGATCCACACCAAGTTTTTCTGGACTTTGATAGGCATTATAAACACCCAATGCATCACTTTTTGAAGTCACATAATGAATATAAACTGTTGGCCACAATTTCACCGCCACCTTAGTGACTAACTCTAACAACGAAGCTGAGCCAACACATGCTATGGCAAGCTTTTCAGGCACAGGTTGTAATCTCCATATTGCAATAAGCTGTTGCTGAGTTATCTCATGATTAAGTAATGCATGACTGACAAGTAAACCATCACCCTGCAAAATAGCCCATTTAAGCCTTGTATTGCCAATATCAATAATTAAATTCATGTGGCTGCACTAAAACTAACTTCACCCGAGGCAAACGCCCGAAGAATGCCATCAGTTTTTTCCATTAACAATAGACCATTATCATCAATGCCTTGAATAATACCGGTAATTTGTTGCTGACCAATAAATAATGTTGCTAAAACACCTTTTAAGCAGTCATAACTTCGCCACTCATCGACATAGGCTTTAATACCCACAATTTCATAGCCATTAAGAACAGATAGTATTTCATTTAACACCATCCCTGCCAGATTATTTCTAAATAACGGCTTTTCTCCACTCATTTCAGTCAAATCAGTCCATGCCTGAGTAATAGATTGGGCTTGTATTTCAGGTAAGAAAATATTTAAACCTAAACCAATAACGGCAACACAAGGACCGTCAGCCTCACCGGAAACCTCGATGAGTATGCCGCCTAACTTTTTACCTTGCCAATAAATATCATTAGGCCACTTTAAACCGACATCGGTAAAGCCATTACTCTTTAACGCTCTAATAACGGCCACACCAACAGCAAGACTTAAACCCGCGGTACTGGCTATACCATCTTGTTGAAACCGCCAAAGTATCGACAGATATATATTACTGCCAAAAGGTGAAACCCATTGTCGACCTCGCCTACCTTTGCCTGCCGACTGATGTTCTGC
>CAIVQX010000092.1 GCA_903908165.1 uncultured Methylococcaceae bacterium
AAATGAAGGGACTTAAATACTATGAAACACAATAATGAACTTATTCGAATGAATACCAGATTTTGCATAGCCCCGGTTTTCTTACTCGATATTTATATGGATATGGAAGATAACCAAATTAATTTGGAACCGGATACACCATATCCCTCAAAAAAATTATGCAGTAAGACATTTTGGTCGGCGCTTTCGAACGGCGATAAAAAACTTGCCGGTATGTGTATTTCTGAGATCGTGAAATATGGATTGATTAACTTGCGAGCAGTTAAAGGGCTTCATGAGTATCCAAAATTATACGAATTAAAGTAGAAAATTAACCTATTCCTAGATCACTATTAAGGAGGCGCACCGTGCCCATCATTAAAATAACCCAGCCGTTCATCAATAATGAATTGCATTGCCCCGAAGGTAAAGTAAGAATCGAGTATTGCGATATAGACCTGCCGGGGTTGTATGTCGAAGTACGTAAAAGTAGTCCTGGGCAGGGTACTTATTACCTGCGCTATAAAGACAGTAAAGGTAAAACGTGTCATCAGAAGATCAGCAAGACGCATGAAATGACTGTTCGGCGACAATTAACTTGTCCGGTCGGCGTCAATTATCTTGACCGGTTGAACGATATGTAAGACAAGGAGTATTTCACTATGTGGAGTGCCCGCCTTGTCTGGAAAACGTATTACTCAACATCAAGAGATTTTATATATGAGCGCACGTAAGTCAGGCAAAAGCCAAGAAACAGCGGCTGCAAAAGCAGGGGTTTCTGAACGATCAGGTCGTAGAATTGAAAAGAATGGACGTCAATTGGCATCAGTTAATCGTCACTGGCGTACCCGAGAAGATCCTTTTACAGCTATTTGGGAAAAAGAATTAGCACCTTTGTTAGAAAGTCAGCCGGATTTAACCGGGTTAACGCTTTGGGAATATCTAGAAGATAAATATCCAAGTCAGTTTTCTTATACGCTATTGCGCACCCTACAAAGACGAGTTAAACATTGGAAAGCGACACAAGGTCCCGATAAGCCGGTCATCTTTCGACAATCGGTCCCCGCGGGTCAACAGGGTCTATCTGACTTCAGTCATCCCAATTCCATAATAACGCTAAAAGGAAAACTATTTAATCATCTTTTATACCAGTTTCGTTTAGCCTACAGTGGTTGGCGATATGTAAAAGTGACGCTGGGGGGTGAAAGTTATTCTGCGTTAGCGGACGGATTACAATCGGCATTTCAATTGGCGGGAGGAAGCCCTATTGAGCATCGTACCGATAGCCTCAGTGCCGCTTTTATTAATCGTGTAGAAGAACAAAAATTAACGGCGTCTTATCAAGCACTCTGTGCACACTATAACGTAAGAGCAACTCGCAATAACCGCGGTGTAAGTCATGAAAATGGAGCTATTGAATGTGCACATGGTTCATTTAAACGACGCCTCGATCAAGCTTTAAAATTACGCGGTAGTTATGACTTTGAAACGATTAAAGAGTATCAGTGCTTTTTAAATACCATCACGGAGCGCTTGAATAAACGCTGTCTAAGTCGATTTAAAGAAGAACAGCGCCAGTTACAACCTTTACCTAAAGAACGTTTTATGGATTACAGCGAGGTGAGTTTAAAAGTAACACGTAGCAGCACCTTAGAAATTAAAAGAGTCTTGTATACCGTGCCCGCAAGAATGATTGGTGAAACTGTTCGGGTGCATATTTACCATGATCGCTTAGCTATTTATGTGGGTCAAACGCTAACGATTACACTACCACGTGTTTACCCGAAACCCGGTAATGAAAGAGCTCGCTCTATTAATTATCGCCACCTAATTCATAGTTTATCCAGTAAACCCCAGGCGTTTCGTTTCTTACAGTTTCGTGATGAGCTCTTACCCTCGGACGTTTATCGCAAATTATGGTCAGTTTGTGATCAACAATTTCAATCACAAGAAGCGTGTAAATGGATGGTGGCAGTGCTTCGTATTGCCTCAGATCATGATTGTGAGGAACCGTTAGGGAATGAGTTATTGGCTTTACTTGATGAAAATAAATTACTACCTCCCTTAAAAACATTACAAGATCGCTATCTAGGTCATCAAGCAGTCCCCCAAATTCAAGCTCGACAGCATGACCTAATGAGTTATGACCATCTTTTAAAAGGTCATTGGTATCACACAGGGGTGGGTCATGCCTGAAACGATTGCTCTCTTATTAAAAGAATTGAAATTACCTTCATTCAAGGTGAATTATCAAAGCCATCAATTACAAGCGATTGAAAAAGGCTATGGGCATATTCGCTACTTGTCAGGTCTTTGTGAGCAAGAAATGGCCGATAGGTACCAAAAGCGAGTTCAACAATGGAATCGAGAAGCGGGATTACCGCCTGGCAAAAGCTTTACCAAATTACACTTAACCGAATACTGTGAAGCATTACAGCAGCAGATAATGGCGCTCAAAGATGACATAGACTGGGCTCGTCGAGCAGAGAATATATTATTAATCGGGCCCTCTGGCGTTGGTAAATCACACATTGCTGCCGCCCTTGCATACCAATTAGTCGAAAAGAAAATACGTGTGAAATGGTTTACTGCAATGACGTTAGTACAACTATTGCAACAAGCTAAACGTGACTTAAACTTAAAAACCATCATGACCCGTCTAGATAAGTATCAGGCATTAATCATTGATGATATCGGATATGTAAAAAAGACTGATGCGGAAACTCAAGTATTGTTTGAATTTATTGCTCATAGATATGAAAGTGCAAGTCTTATTATCACGTCTAACCAACCCTTTAGCCAATGGGATCAGATATTCCCAGACACGATGATGACAGTTGCTGCGATTGATCGCATTATCCATCATGCCACTATTATTGAATTAAACGGAGAGAGTTATCGTAAGAAACAAAGCATAAAAAAATAACATTATTTTTAATCACTAACCGGACAAGATAGTTGTCGCGAACCGGTCAAAGTAATTGACGCCAGACAAATGACTTTGGTCGAAGCCCGTAAGGCTGTGAAGACGCTAAAATCTGAAATCAATTTGGGCGCTGATCCTCGAGGTGAGGAAAAGGCTAAAAGAGCGGTGCTCAATTACTCAGATTTCTTTGAGCAACACTATATGCCCTATGTGAAGGTAAGGAAACGCTCATTTAAAACCGATGAAGGCTTCTACCGCTTGCGTTTGAAAGCTGAATTCGGAGATTTAAGGCTTAACCAGATCACTCGTCAGCATATCCAAACCTTCCATACCAGAATGTCCGATGAGGGCTTGGCGCCGGCAACCTCGAATCATTACCTTAAGCTGCTCAAACACAGTCTCAACTTGGCCATTGACTGGGATATGTTGGATATAAACCCAGCCAGTCGCATCCCGCTCTTCTTTGAGGATAACCAAGTGGAGAATCTACTTTCGGATGAACAACTGGAGCGTCTTATGATGGTATTGAAGACCGATGAAAATAGAAATGTGTGTTTGATAGCGATCTTTTTATTATCAACGGGCGTGCGTCTGAATGAAGCGCTTCAAGCCAAATGGAGTCATGTGGATCAAAAAAATCGCGTGTGGCGTATTCCGGCATCGAACAGTAAAAGTAAGCGAACACGTGCGGTACCTTTGAATGACTCTGCGCTGGATGTACTCAAGCAGTTGACCACAAGAGATCGTTATGAGCATGTGTTCATCAACTTTCAGACTGAATTGCCTTACACAACGATATCGAAAGTGTGGGGTAGGCTGAGAAAGAAGGCTGACCTAAATTTCCTTAGAATTCATGACCTTAGACATGGCTTTAGTTCATTTTTGATTAATTCCGGTCGCACGTTATATGAAGTGCAACAGATACTCGGGCATAGCAGTCCGGCCGTGACCCAACGATACAGTCATCTCAGTACGAGATCTTTACAGGAAGCGGCCAACACCGCTTCGGTCATGATCAAGGGAGCGATGGCGACCACGGGCTAGGTTGGGTCGGTTTTTCGGGGGAGGACGGTGGCCAAAATTGCCGCTCTCTCCTCCAAACCATCACAGTGTGTGATTTTTTTGCGTCGGGTCAGGCCTGAGTGATGACCCGGTCGCATGAGGCATAAACAGCGCCGTGGAATTGCCCAGGTCATGGTGTTGAAAATTCCGATCGTTATGTCCATTTCAATAAGGAGAATAGAATGAAAACAGAGGTGCCTTACTAAAAATTAATACCTATGTTCCATAGATACCGTGAATGCTTCTGAACAATAATGATCAGTGGCAACTGGTTACTAAAAGCGGACGCGGTATTGTGAGGACTAAATCAATTAACAGAGATCAAATATGAATAAATGGTTTTTCTATCCACTCACCTTCACG
>CAIVQX010000093.1 GCA_903908165.1 uncultured Methylococcaceae bacterium
AGATTATGAAAAAGAATTAGAACGCATTTATTGGAAGGGCGTTTTGTGGAGTCCAAGTTATTTTGCGGGAAGTTGTGGCGGTGCGCCGTTATCTGTTTTGAAACAGTACATTGAGCAACAGCAACGCCCTACTTAGATTTTTGGTAAATTGCCACTGGATATTAATATTCAAACCGAACATACACGGGTCTTTATAGACTTTTTGGTATTGCATTACAGATTCGACCTGTTAGAATTAAACCCAATGAGTTAGCAATAACTCAATTGTGCTTATGTGTCGATACGTAGCACATCAAAAAGTCTGTGTTCATGTTGCACAAATAGCCCTTTTCATCTTGGCGGATTAGGAAGGGCTTTTTTGTGTCCGTTGGTAATGTTACCAACATATCTTTGTATTAAGCAATATCAATTTATCGCATTCATTTTTTTTTCATGTCTCGATAGAAATTCTCATGTGAGCCAATTGCTTCAAGATAAATTAGCCGAATATCTGTATCCATCGTATAACCAAGCAAATATAACTGACCATTAGTTCGAAATTTGAATACGCGTAATGCAGCTAAGTCACCTACTTTACGTTCACCGACATCAGGATTTTGTTGGATTACCTCAATCGCATCATCAACGTCACTAACTATATTATCGTGAAGTTTTTTATATTGTCTTGCGAATCGTCTTGTTTGCCTAATCAACCAACTCATTTACGTGATCTAGGGATAAATGGAGTTGCTTCTTCACGTGCTTCACTCATAGATGCCAGAGATTCTGCAATAAAGCTAATCGGCAGATCAGGATTGTCTATAGCAGCTCGCCCTATCTCAGCCCAAAATTCAATTTGACCAGAAATAGTACGATGCTCAATTGCAGCATCTTGCTTAGCTTGTTTATATAAGTTTTCGTTTATTCGTATTGATGTGCTAGCAGACATTACTTAACTCCTGATTATTACTACATATGTGGTAATAAGTTTAAGTGACAAAGTGAATTATCGCAAGTCGTGAATTGAATATTGTATTCGGTTACAATTAACAAACTTAACTGTAAACTTTACACTATTATGTTAACCCTTGGACAAGCAGCAAAAGAAGTTGGGCGTAGTAAAACCGCCTTAACCAATGCAATTAGATCTGGTAGGCTTTCTGCAACTAGGCTAGATAACGGATCGTATTGTATTGACCCATCCGAACTTTTTAGGGTTTACAGTCCAGTTGATACCAACAGTGACCATAAACCTGTGCACACATCGACCCGTTACATTGACACTGAACACATTGAAAATGGATTGTTGCGTGATTTAATTGAGCAAGTTAAATCAGAACGTGATGATTTACGCAAAAGACTAAATGACACAGAAGAATCTCGTCAACGTATGCAATTAGAATTGCAAAGATTGACTTTATTACTAACTCACCAAACAACTACCAAAACACAGATCAAGAAAACAAATACTTTATTTAATAAGATATTCAAATGTTAATCTTGTAATGATTAGTCAATAGACTGGTGTTTACTTTAATTAACAGAATGCTATTTTGTTACTTAGCAACCGCCTTGTTTCTGTTAATTATTCTATTTTTTATGCTACATTATGTAACTTAATAGTGATTATTAATAATAAGAGTTACATATATGAATATCGTTGATGCCGCCGATAAACAACAAATTGCCTTAGTTCATGCGCTACTCAATAGCAAGTTTGGGGAAATCTATGCCGATATCTGGAAAGTGGGCGTGAATCTGAGTTTGCGTATCAGCGATCTGCTTAGCCTCAAATACACCGATTTCAATCTTCACGACCGAACCCTCAATCTCACCGAATCCAAAACCGGCAAAGCCAAATCCATTCGGCTTAATCAAACTGCCATTGATATCATCACTAAACGAAGAAAAGACCATCCCAGTGATGTGTGGCTGTTTCAGGTGCA
>CAIVQX010000094.1 GCA_903908165.1 uncultured Methylococcaceae bacterium
CCGTTCGTGCTGAGCCTGTCGAAGCATGAGCGGCGATGGATGGCGATGACCTCGGCTTTCCCGTTCATCCTTCGACAGGCTCAGGACGAACGGGAAAGCCTTAACTTGCTTGCCAATCGTGAAAGGTTTTAATTGCACAATTGCCGATTCACTTTTGTTGTAGTGCTTAACAGAGGTTAAACAGTTTGATGAGATGACGTAAGGAAGCGCATCAATCGCGAGCGGTGCGCTTACGTTGTTCAGCGCACCCTATAAACGCTAATTTGTTAAATAACATAATTATATTTATATAAATGTAATTGTAATTGTAATTGTAATTGTAATTGTAATTGTAATTGTAATTGTAATTGAAACCATTATCGGTGAAGAGTCTTCGACAAGTATATTGTCTATTAATCCTGTCAAAGGATATTGGCCAATACTTTCCGCTCAGCAAGGATCACCGCTATGTCATCTGAAAAACTTTTCGACCCCATACTAGCTGCCACCGAAGAACTGGAACGTAGCGCCATTAACATCAGACAAATTCACGGGGCACTAAAAAGTTTAACCACCGAAAACCTGAAAAGTCTTGAAACCAACTCCCAGCGAATTCAAGAAGCGACGGCACAACTCAAGCTATCTCATGAACAAAAAACGGCTGATTTTGCAGCCTATGAAGCAGCTATGCTTGAAATAGAAGCCGGCAAGCAATTACTGGATGAAAACAAGAAATTATTAGGCGTCGCCGAAGAAAAATTAAAATCATCAGCAGATAGCTTGTATCAAAGCGGCCTGTTGTTGGCAGTGGCTAATTCTCAAGCACTGCTTGATCACCTGACTAAATTACCTAACCGACGATTGTTTTTTGACCGATTTAATCAGACGATACTGAGCGGACGGCGTAATAAAACTTATTCTGCTTTGCTGTTTCTGGACTTGGATAACTTTAAGCTTATCAATGACCGATATGGTCATGAGGTTGGCGACTTATTGCTGATTGAAGTAGCGAAGCGCTTGAAATCATCTATCCGAGATACAGATACCGTGGCTCGATATGGCGGCGATGAATTTGTGATTATCATCAGCAATCTCAATATTGACCAAAAAGCGGCTGTATCTAGGACTGAGCTAATTGTTGAAAAAGTGCGGAAAAGCATTGCAATGCCTGTCACTGCCGGCGCTGACGCTGATTCATTTGTGCTTGATCCTCAGTGCACTGCCAGTATTGGCGTGACTGTGTTTTTATATGAGGCTGGTGATCCAAAGTCAGTGTTAGAAAGCGTTCTCTCAGTTTCAGATAAAGCCATGTATCAGGCTAAACAGGCGGGCGGGAACCAGAGTCGGATTGAGGTAGTAGCGTTAACCAATACTTAAAACCTATTAACTAAACAGCGCACCAACAAACTAAGCTTCCAACTTGATTTTGCCAGTAGCGTACTGATGAACGAGCGATGAAATGATGGTTTGATAGGGGATACCAGTTTCTTGTGCACGATTTTTTATGGCCGTTACATCCCCTAAACTCAAGCGGATAGTGATATTTTTTGATTTAGATAAATATTCTTTAGCCGCTTTTTTAGCCAAAGCAATTTCTTCATCTGCATTAACACTACGCACCAGTTTATTGTTCTCAAGCGCATTTAAAATCGCCATTTCTTCTTGATCAAACATTAGCTTCCCCTTTATAGCGTTTTTTGGCTTTACGACTGGGTATGATGGTTTTAAGAAATACACCATCGTCATTTTTAACAAACGGCACTAGATACACATAATCAAGCGCTTCCACTACATAAACTTTTTGTCCTGGATAGCTGTCTTGATC
>CAIVQX010000095.1 GCA_903908165.1 uncultured Methylococcaceae bacterium
CACATAGAATGCTGGTTTTTGCAAGTTCTCCAACTTGACACTAGGACGTTAAGGCTAGAAGCCCTGGAAACTAGGAATGAACGACTGCTATGCGGCTAAAAACGAACTCCGAAACTTTAGTAATATAGTACTGATTAACGGACAGACGCAGTCCTTACTTCATTCAAAAGATCGGGGTGACGATCAAGTATTTTGAGCAATTTCACCAGTGCCAAGGGCGGCTTGGTCTTGCCATTTTCGTAGCGTGAAAAAGCATTGACTCCTCCGCCAAACAACTCTGCCGCTTCTCGCTGATCAAGCGCGAGTTTTTTGCGAACGCTGGCAATAAATCCAGGGTCAACAATAGACGCATTCACCTGTTTGTTGAAATCCAGCATAAAATCCATTGCACGCCGTGACTCAACAACATTCAAAATAGATTCATCACAAGCCGGACAAAAATCGCCGGTTACCCCAGGAATAAAGGTTGATTCGCCTTTGTAGATATACGGCATATCTCTGGTATCATGCAGTAATTCCGACGCCGCACAAGAGGGACATTTCATATTTATAGCTCCTTGAAGGACACAATGAGTACTTCATCAATAACAGTGAGTTTCAGGTAAACTTCACCCATCGGTGTGATAGGTCGATACACGTCCTGCCAAATTCGGTGATCAGCATGGGTAGTCATGCTCTTATAAAAATCAGCCATAGTAAGTGTCATCACAACTGCAAACATGCTGTCGAAGTCCATTCCCAACGCCGCGCCGCCTTCACGAGCCGCTTTCGTTGTTTTGACATTCCCCACTTCAATCATAGCTTTGACGACTAACAATTTGCAATGAGGTGTTTGTTTTTCCATAAATAAATATTAACCTAATAGGTTAATATTTAACAAGCTTGTTAAATGCCTGGAGGACATTTTTCACAAGGCCCGCTGACTTAATAAATAATGAAGCGAAAAAAAAACGTTTAATAGCCACAATAATGATCTTAACCTATTATACAAAACATCATGTTTTTATAGCATTAGGTTGCCGTTTAAACGTTATGAATGGACTCTGAGCTTCCTTATGCTGGACCTCAAACTGTTCTTTCTGGCCTTTAATAACATTGTTCACCTGACTCGTTACCTGATGCTCCAAACCGTCACGACCGAATACGCTGTTGGTCACTAGATCGTTAAAGTCAGTATATCTTTTCATTTTGGCAATCGCCATTTGTTGTTCATCGGTCAAACTACCAGATATTGCTGTTAACTGCGTGACCAGCTCCAACTTGTCAGGATAACTTTGCTCACCTGGGGCAAAGATCGGAAATATTGCTGAGCCATCAACTGCTTTTGCGGCTGCCAAGGCTTTTTCTTTCCCAGGATTCTTGCCTTCGGTCAGCTCCAAATGAGCATCATTATCCCCGGCAATAACAAAGGGCTTATCACGAAATAATTCGCGAAGTTGCTGGGCAACGTTTAGCAAATTGCCACTGTCAAAGGCCGCTACTGTGGCATAGCCTAGCGCTTGCGATAGACTGTCTGCTGTTGCATAGCCTTCAGCGATAACAATAGCGGATGCTTTTTTAAGTGCCTTCAGCCCTCCCCCGCCCACTACATGAAACATATCTTGCTTGACGCCGCCAGCTGCAAATCGTTTCGTACCATTTTCTTGAATGGCTTGTACTGACCGAATTTCTCCGTTCACATCTTGCGCAGCAAGCAGTAAATCACCTGCAGTAAACACCAACTTGTCTGGGTTTGTTTCACGTAAAATTTTTGATTCCTGCCAATTTTTACCAATAATCACTAGCGAATTGAGCGGTAAAGCACTACCATCCTCTGGTACAATTCTTAAATCACCGGGACGCACCTGTTTTGCTACTAAATAACCATGGTTTACTGGTGCTAGCGGAGCGATAGCCAATAATTGACGCACAGCACTCGCTACAGTATTTTGAAGTGTTTTTAGTGGTCTTGGCTAGAACATTCAGATTTTCTTTTTATGTAAGTAGCCATAAAGAAAATTATGGGCTGAGATGGATACGATGCCAATTTATCGTTGCATTAGAATTGCATCAAATAGTCGTTTGTCACCAGCAGATTCTGAGATTTATGCCCAAAAAGCGACGTAACTTATTGATTTTATTGTGGTGAACGACGGGGCTCGAACCCGCGACAACCGGAATCACAATCCGAATTTGGCTGTTTTAAATCAACGACTTATATTATAACTTATTGATTAATAGGCACATTATTAACATATAATAACAAGGATTAGTTTTAGTGTGATGCACTTGTTGCATCAGAATTGCATCACTATTTAGAATTGCAACACCCTTTTCTGACCAATAACCGGCATTAAATTAACACGCCACCAATAAAAAGCCTTCCCCTAAAGGATGCTCAATTACGAATATTTCAAGTTTGCAATCTAATGATACAAGTTGTTCTACAGACCCACAATCTGTTGTTAATCAGCGGCTATTTCTTTCCAGTTCAGCGTTAATATTGCCATCTTATAAATTTATAATTTAACCAAAATAACAATCGGATAAAAACTCATACTGGTTAATCTAAACGCTGTTCACCGAAAGAGACTGGAAAATATTTGACGCTGATTGACATATACAATATTCAGAATTTCGTTTGTTTGAAGAAATCTGCAACTAATACGATTGCTGTGCCCTCAAATTTCTTGATGGCAAGTAGGTCTAGTTTATCGCCAGTAATCAGATAATCAGGTAATCTGCAAAACCACTCATGCTTATTGACAGTAGATAATTATCATAAGGATCTGGAGACACATCAACAAGAGGCAAATCAGTAACAATCGTTGCTAAACTTTGTAATTCGTTTATCAATCGACCTGCAATAGCAGTGTTCAATCTCTCTTGAATTTTGGGATATCGAGTGACTCTATGAAGTTCTTCAATTTGTGGCTGCGCAGACAAAAGCGTAATTCATCCATTACGCCATAACTCGATTAATTTTGCAGGGGCTGATGTTTGAACTAATAGAGCACTAATAAGAATATTCGTATCTAGTACTACTAGCATCAACCTATATTGCCTGTAAACTCTTTGCGAATCTCATTTTTAGCACTGAGACTGGCTTCATCGATTAGTGCTTGTAAATCTTCAGAGGGCATATCCGAAAACTTTGACTGAACTTCAGTGATACTTTGATCAAATACTCGCCATCGCACCGATTCTTCGATGAATTTAGACATGTCCCCTTTCTTCATACCACGCTGTGCCAAAAAGACACGTAATGCAGTATCAGTATCTTTAGACACAGAAACAGTCCATCTTGTTTGATTCAAATTAGCTGCTGGCATATACCTATCCTCGAAGTTACATAAACACCTTACAACATATCAGTATAGATGCTTTAAATCAACTACCTGTTAATCAGCATCTACTTCTTTCCAGTTCAGCGTTCATAATTCCAGCCCATTAATTTATAAAATAATATGAATAAAAATAGTATAAAATTTTATACTGGTAAACCTAAACGCTGTTTTTCAAAAGAACCTGGCAAATATTCAACGCTGATTAACACTGAAGATTACTGAGTGCCTTTCTCCTTAAAATATCACCGTTGCCTTAAAATATCACCGTTGCCTTAAAACTGAACCAATACCGAACATTTTGTTCTGGAAAACCTGAATATTATTAATTATTTATAATTAAATCAATTAGTTATGTCTATTTTACACCGACCGAAAACCGAAAAACCCTACTGAATCACCCGCATCACAAAGTGACCCAAGCGAGATAGTCGTGTTTTTTATCATACCCCCCTGCTTTGCTCGGAATTAGGATTAGTAATGAGAAATTGAGGCAACCTCAAGGTAAAATAGTTACATCCATAAAACCCAATGACTGCAATTTTTTTAATTTCTTAAAGACTCAAAGGTCAACATCGTTTTAAGTTATTTGACGCTTTGTCGAGAAATTATCCTGATCGTTGATTAATCAATTCACTTATACCCTGCCAACTCAACATAACCCTGACCAGAAACAAGCTTGCCATTTTTAGTGCCTTTAATACTCACAGCACCTTCCCAATACCGATAACTGACATTGAGTTCCTGATCATTAAGTAATGGAACAATTTCAATCTCAAGATTCTGATTCGGAATACTCAAATGCCAACGCGATGGATAAGTGATTTTTGAATGAGGACTTTTCCAGTTATCTAGAATTTGAATACTGACATCGCTCTCTTTCAAAGCGATTTTGCCGTTGTCCGCTCGCACAAATGAACCTGAACTGTTGCTATCCGGTTGGCCGTCTTTACGCCGCAATTGATAAAACATTAGTTCGCTGTCATCCGAAAATTGCAAAGCAAACCAGTCCCATCCGCTTTGCTCCTCTGACAAGGCGCTGGTACTCCATTCCCTGTCCATCCAACTGGCACCGGTTACCGAAAATTGTTCACTGGCAATTGTAACAGCACCTTTGGTTTCCAATCGCGGGTAAGAGTAATAATACGAGGCGTTGCCTGGTTTCAAGCTTTTCTGGCTTAAGCCTTGGTTGCCTTGTAAAATGTAACCTTTTTGCGATGTTAATAATAAATTAATACCAAAGTCATCTGTTTTGGCGTGTAGCCGCAAGGGAAAATCGGCGTCACCTTCTGTTTTTGCTGACCAATCATACAGCCAAACCTGATATTTTTTAGTTAAGGCACCAGCAAGATCATTGCCTGCCCGACTAAATCGCTCATCCGTATAAAATCGCCTCTTCTCTACATCGGTCAAGGTTAAGTGCGCCATGTACATTTGATTGCTTCGCCAGGCAGATTTTGACTCCGATGTTTCGGGGTTAAGCGCAAAACGAAAAAATGTCAGTTCGTAACCAAATTGCCGACCTTGGGCGTTTTTTAAATTACCAGTAAAATACCACCATTCAGTCCGATAGAGATTGTGTGGGCCGTGGTCGATTGGGAAGGTAAACTTTTGCGGCGTTAACGCCCTCGCAAAACGAGGATCATCTTTAGATAAAACATGATTAAAAGCGTCATCTTTTTTAGCGAGCGTGTTGCTAAAAAAACCCTCAGTAACCCATTTCATATAAGAAGGCGCTTTAAAAAACTGCGACCCCACAATCACCAGTAAAAGCATCAGACATAAGGCAGCCCACCCTTTCATTTTCATTCGATACGCAACGCTTCAGCGGTTTTAGTTCGTGCCATTTTTATAGCAGGAAAAACACCGGCAAGCAAAGCAGCAACAAACGCCAAGCCCACTCCTTGATATAGAACGCCTGCATCAACATAAAAGGCCATAGTCCAGCCGAACGAGCGCTGATAAACCACAAAAATCAACACATAAGCTACAATAAAACCGACCGGAACAGCCAACAATCCGGCAACCAGCCCCATCAATCCTGTTTCACTGATAATCAGCAGCGTTAACTGGCGAGAGGTTATCCCGATTGCCCGTAAAATACCCAACTGGTGTGTACGCTCAAACTGCAAAGCCATTAAGGCACTGAAGACACCGACAAAAGCAATGCCTGCAGACAGCCAGCGCAAGGTTTCAGTAATGGTAAAGGTTTGCTCAAATATGTCCATGGAGGCTTTATAAATAGCCTGATCCGATTTCACGGTTTGCTTTGCCGTCAGTAGTTGACTGACCTCACTCTCCAGTTGCTTTAAATCAGCGCCTTGATTGGCATAAATTCCAATACCGGAATAACCTAAATCGCGCCAATAGTGCTGGTAATTCTGTCGACTTATAGCCAGATGACCTTGATCACCGCTGTAATCTGCATAAATGGCGATAACTTCAAATGCTTGTTCGCCTTGATCGGTTTTTAATAAAATTTTTTGACCTAGCTTAACTGCGTGATGATAAGAATAAGGTTCAGTTACCATGATGGTCTGTTGGTTTTCAAACCGTTGCCAAAAGTCGTCGTTCACTTTATGTTTAAAGATAAAGCCTTCCTTGGATTTCTCATTGAGCTCAAACACAGATAATTTGGTCAGTTGATCATCAATAATTAACTGGGTGTGTAAGGCACTACTGAGTATTTTTACCCCATCAAGATTAGCTATTTTTTGCTTCAGTTGATGATCAGCCAAGGCCCTTTCGGTAGTCATCTTATCATCTGGCAAGGACACATAAAGATCGGCTGGCAAACTGAAATGAACCCACTGCGCAACCGTCTGGCGAAAGCTGCCTATCATTAAATCCATCCCGATGGTAGCCGATACGGCAATCATCAATGCCGCTATGGCAATACCTGTCCTACTGATTTCAGCGGAGACCATGCGTGCCGGTAAACGCCCCAAAATGCCTAAAAACCGTGCAATTAACTGCTCAATCAGGGTCATCAATAACAAAGTAATCAAGGGCGTCAATAAGCCAAAGCCAAACAATATCAAAAAAATACTGGCCAAGCCTAAGGTGATGCTTTTACCGGAAAAAAATGCTAAACCCAAGCCACCGACTATGAAGATAACACTGATTAAACCCACTTTTTTAATCAACTGACGACTGCCCGATTCCAGTTGGGATCGTGCCAAAACTTTAACCGGCGTCAAGCGCGTCGCTTCAAATGCGGGCGGTAATACCGCCAGCAAGGTCGTACTAATACCAAGCACCATTCCCTTGCCGATTTGTAACGGGGTAATCACTAAAGAAGCGGCGTCGATACGAAAATAAATGGCGTTAATGGTTCCCGAGATTAAATACAGCAACCCTTGCCCCAAAACGATGCCAAGGGCGACACCCAGTAAAGTACCTATTATCGCCAATACCGTGGCTTCACCAATAATGAGTTTAAAAATCTGGTGCCGGGTAACGCCCAATAAACGCAAACTGCCGATTAAGCGCCGCCGTTGGATAACCAGAAAGGTCATCGTGTTATAGATTAAAAACATGCCCACCAACAAGGACAGCAAGCCCAATGCCTTTAAGTTTATAGAAAAGGCCCGCGTCATTTCCCGCATGGAATCGGCCTGACTATCGATAGACACCACTAAGGCATTACCGGGTAATGTCTTTTTTATCGCTGCCAACGATGCCGGCACATCTTTCTCAAGCCGCACTTCAATAGAACTCAATTGACCAAAATACCCTAGTACCTCTTGGGCTGTGGCGATGTCGGTAATAATCAACTTATCCAATACCTGTTCTGATACGGCGTCACCAAACGTAAGCAACCCTATTATTTTGAGTGGTTGCAGGCCTTGGTCAGTAATAACCATTAGCTGATCATTGACATGCAAATGCAGACGCGTTGCAGTTTCTTCACTCAGTAGCGCACTATTGGGTTCAATAAGCAAGCGGGTTAAAAAATCCGGAGCAGACTTATCTTGATCCTGACTTTGCCAACCCGAATGTAAGGCTTTTTCAATAAACGGATCGATACCGATTAATTTAAAACTCTCTTTATTGGCTTGCACCAGCTTTACATAACCGGTTACCACCGGTGATAAATGAGCGATGCCCTGCCCTACCCTTAATTGGGAATACAGTCTTTCATCAAGCCCGCCATCACTGGCAATAATACGGTGTGTTGCCGACCCAGAAAAAGCCTTGCCAGCCTGATTAAAAGATTTAAGTGAGCTTTCCATTGCCAAATCAATAGCAATAACGACTGCCACACCCAACGCAATTCCCACGATAGCCAGTACCAATTGCCACGGATGCTGCCATAAAAAATTACGACTGGCGCGTTTAAGAAGGGAGTTCATGAGTTAGTAATAACTTGTTGCGGATAGATAAAACACGGTCAGCCTGGCCGATAACTTCTTGGCTATGCGTCGCCATAATCATCGTTTTACCTGATTTCCTGACTAAAATATCCAGCAAAGTCAATACCTGTTCGGCAGTATCCAAATCTAGATTCCCGGTGGGCTCATCCGCAAGAATTACATCGGGATCATGAATTAAAGCACGGGCTATCGCAACCCGCTGTTGTTCACCTCCGGATAAACGATCCGGATAATTGTCAAGCCGATCCGATAATGATAATTTTTCCAACAATTCTGCGACCTTGTCACGATCGGAGCGAGTCACCCGTTTGATGAGTTCCAATGGCAAGAGAAGATTTTCCGCAACCGTCAAGGTAGGGATTAAATTATAGGACTGGAATACAAAACCAATATGATGTCGTCGAAAAAGCGTGCGGTCATGCTCGGAAAGTCCGGTAATATCGGTGCCGTTAATAAAAATTTTCCCGCTATTCGGTCGATCAATACCACTGACCAAGTTTAAAAAAGTAGACTTACCTGAACCGCTTCGGCCCAACAAAACAATAAATTCGCCGCGACTCACCTTCAATTGCAAGTCACTAAAAATATCATGCTGCTGCCCCGACTCTTGATAACTTTTACTTAATTGTTGAATTAATATTGCAGGTTCTGTAGTCATCCAGGCATCATCACACCAGTTTCTAATTGAAGGATATAATCCGCATCTTGTTGTGGGTTTACTTTGACATCGGCCGTGTTGTCAAGGTTTAGCGGGATGTTTCCAAACAAGCGTTGTAATAAAATTTTCAAAACACCGTTTCCCATTAATGGCTTGCTATGAGTTTTATGAGCTGTAGTTTTGTATAGCGTATGTATATTGAATCATATTATCGGCACTCGACTTTATATTTCATCACTAATCTTTATGGAAAATTATGGATACAATTGAATTGTTATTCATATAATCAAAAACAATAACCAAGAGTGTAGTTATTATATTTTTCTGATTTCTTTATCGTTTGTATTAAAATAATTTTCCCCATTTTATTTCACCAATAAAGGAAGCTATCTTAGGAATTGATCGGCTCTGACTAAGATACTAATCAAATCAATTTTCTTGCTTGTAACACTATCTCCGATATTTGATTTAACCGATATCTAAAATAAAGCAAATTGATGAGATTGAATCTAAGGCAGAACAGGTGAAGAAGCCAATACAATTCTTCTTCCATTAGATCCAATGAACTTACAATTCCATCTTATTCCATCGCTAAAAAGTATTGCCATACCGCAACTGTCAAAAATGAAAGTCTTAATTGACTGGCTGGATTTAGACCCTAATTATATGTTTATGAGTGAAGAGGTATCCAATGGACAATCTAAAACTTCAATCACCAATAGCCGCACCCTCATACTCTCTGAAGAAGATAAACACCATTCACCCCAAAGCATCCAAAAAATCTATAAAGGATTAGACATTAACTCACAACAGGTTTTATGGTTATCCGCACTCACTTTACGTCAACTGGGTGAAGCCTGGAACGGTTTTTTAACACAAACCTTGATTGGTACCGGTGGTTTAACCTACGATGCCGCCACTACTGCTTATGCAGCACTCACGGCACCCCAGAAAGCGGCCTGGGAAACGGCCACCAATGACATCGTACCGGTTATCAGTGATGTCTACCAAACCGAAGAAGGTGGTGGTGCAGGCACACCCATCACCGATGGTGAAGTATTCTTTATCCTGCAATACGGTTTAAGTTTATTAGGCTTGGCCGATATGCCGGGTGCCGTACCGCCTGTTTATAGTTAACAGAGACACAACCCGTCAGCCCCGTTAAAAATCAAACCCGCCTACCACCTGATTTTTACAACCCCAACAAGTAATTGTTGGGGTTTTTTTGGATTTATTTTATACAGACCATTAAAGATCAGCCGTTCTCGACAAGAAGAAGTGAATCTATATGAAAGCTAAAGAATTTGAAAATACGTTTGATGAAGGTGATTCGGTATTTGATACTTTAGATTTATCTAAAGCCAAAAGAGTTTTACAAGAGCAAAAAAGAGTGAATGTTAATTTTCCCGCTTGGATGATTGAATCACTAGATAAAGAAGCCAATCGAGTCGGTGTAACCCGTCAATCCATTATAAAAATATGGCTGGCGGAGCGCCTTGAACAAGCCGCTGCCAATAAAGTCGCACCTATTAATTGAGGTGATTAATCTCCCTTGTTTGCAGAAGAGAATTAATCTTAGACTATCCTTTACCGGTAACCTCTTGTATTAATGAAATATCTTTTCGTAATAACTCATTAATCAATGATTGTAAATTAACACCCTTAAGCTTCGCTTTTTCAGCAAACCAGCTCTCTACATCTTGA
>CAIVQX010000096.1 GCA_903908165.1 uncultured Methylococcaceae bacterium
AGGTAAGTTGACCGATTCAGTGTCTGGAACTGTAATGGCTTTGGGAGTTGATAAGCGAATCGGTGGTGGTTCTTTTACAACGGGTTTTCAGTGGCAGTGGGGCGATGCAGAAAATGCGATTGACGATTGGATTGAATTATTGGTGACCAAGCTATATGGATGGACATCCGGTAAAGAAGTGGCGCAATAAGTTATTGGCATTTGATGCTGTTTTTAAAAGAAACTCAGTACGCTGACATTATATCAACACTTAATTATGATTGGTTTTTGGATTACACCTTAAATGATGGTTGAAGCCTAAGCCTATGTTGGTAAATTTTTAGGGAGATTCAAAAAATATTCTCCGCATCAAAAGGCGGCAAGTTTTGCAATCGATAAGGCAATTAAGCAATTGCGGCACAGAGAGCTGATACCAAATAAGCTGTTACAGTTAAATCAGAATAAAGTTTTGTAAGCTTAGATTATTTAACAGATGAAAGTTTGCTTTTGAGTTAGGTTAACGCGCATTTGAGTATTTAAATGAGCTTTAAGATCGTCTGGTTTAAAATTATGCGCTGTCATATCTTATATAGATTGGAAATATGTTGCGATCAAAATGAAAATTATCTTTTGGTCTGGCGTTTGTAAAGTGATATTAGCGTTAACTTTAGTGTGCTAATTTTTTATCGACTATTGAGTCCAACTGATTTGGTAGTTGGATTAGAGTATATGATTGGCTTGCCCAAGTACTTATCTGTCTCACACGCAACTTTGTTATGTGATATTTTAGACCGAATTAAGCTTAAATACCTGTATTGTATAATATGAAGAAACTATTTAAATTATTTAAACACGAATTTAAGCTTGTTTTACCAACAACGATCTTCTTTTTTATTGCTTTTATTTTAATCGCCACAACCCAGCGCTTGATTCTCCGTGAATATCATGTGCCGCTAACAGGTTATGCTGCTGCGCTTATTGGCGCTTTAATAGTAGGGAAAGTGGTTTTGATTGTTGATAAATTACATTTCATTAATAAATTTCCTGAACATCCACTTATTTATAATATTACTTGGAAAAGTACTATTTATTTTTTTGCTACGCTAATGTTTCGTTATGTTGAACATCTGATTTCATTTTTGCGTAAGCACGATAATTTTGTTGAAGCCAATCAGCATCTTTGGAATGAAATTATTTGGCCACATTTTTGGTTGATTCAAATGTGGCTGGCAGTTTTGTTCTTTCTCTACTCTACTATCCGTGAGTTGATTCGTGTTATAGGAAAGGAAGAGATCCTACTTATGTTTTTTGGCATGCAGGGGCATAGTAACTAACAAGGTTAAAAAGTGGTTAACAGCTTAACAAGGAAGACTTAATTATCTGGTTCCACCGTCAAGTATCCAGGAAATATAGCGGGCATTTATTGTTCGATTGTATTAGTAGTAAGCAATTAAAAAAATATTTCATCATTAATATCAAAATCATGAACACTTTAGAAGAATTTAAGAAATTTATCCTTAAAGGCAATGTAATTGATCTCTCTACAGGCGTTATCATTGGTGCCGCTTTTACTGGAATTGTTACTTCTTTTACCAAAGGTATCATTGAGCCTATCCTTGCTTTATTAGGTGGAGGGCCTCAGCCTAAGCTGACTATTCCAATAATGAATAAATTAGTGGAAGTGACTGAAAAAAATGCAAATGGTCAAGATGTAATTCACACAGTTAATAAACTTATTGAGCTTGATATTGGAGGTATTGTTAGTGCTGTCATTAGCTTTTTAATTACGGCCAGCGTTGTCTTTTTTATTATTATTAGACCTATGAACAAGCTCGTAGAAATAAGCAAGAGGAATAAACCTATAGAAGATCTTAATCCAGTATCTGAAGATATTAAGTTATTGACTGAGATTAGAGACTTGCTTAAAAAATAGAGAAGTTGTTTAGATTAAGTGTGATGTATTTTTTTCTTGGTCTAACGACCCCTTCAGTTAAATGGAGTGAGTTTGACATATTTAACTCATCTACTAAATACTCACCTTTTTTTATTTATAGATTGCTTTGGCATATAGTTGTTTTATGTATAGTGGTTTTTTTTAGTATTTTTAACGTAGTTTATGCCGGCTCAGAGCAGCTTTTTGGGACTTGGGGTAATGTCTTTATTAATGGACAATTCGCAAAAGATTCTAATTGGATTTATTACATGGATGTGTCAATAAGAAGCAGTCAAACGCATCAGAATTCTAATGGTGGACAAGGTTATGTCTTTGCATCCGTAGTTACGCATGACGCGATTGGATACCAGTTTGATCAAATGAACTCCGTTTTAGTCGGGTACGCTTTCCAAGTTTCGGAGCCACCTTATGCAGGAACAGATACCTATGAAAATCGAACTTGGCAACAATATTTGAATGTATACAAAACCCAATCGTGGGGTGTTTTCCAGAATCGCTCGCGATTTGAACAAAGAACCATTACATCCTCGTTATCGGGCACGGCCCTTCGATGGCGACAGCAATTAAAATGGGTATATCCAGTTAGCCCCGACTGGTCATTTGTTGCTTCTGATGAGTTTTTTGCCAATATGAATACAGTTAGCTGGGGGCCTGCTGCTGGATTTAATCAGAATCGATTATTCGTTGGAGCGGGTTATAGGTTTGATAAAACATACAGGACAGAATTTGGCTACATGAATCAATATGTTAATAGAGGATTGGTGGATGATTTAATTGGCCATCTATTATCCTTGAATTTATATATTGATATTTGATAGTAAAAAGCATTTATATTGAGGTTTTTGGTTTCTCTGTTTCCCCCGATTGACTTAAGTTAGATTTAAATACCTTGAGGTGGCAAAAAAAGACAATTTATTTTTAGAATTGAATTAGGTTATTTAGTTTTAGGGGTACTTTCGATAATCAATTGTATTGAAAGGTTTGTGCATTGATTAGCCACCGCGTAAAATTGTAGCTTGCGTTCCGTTTTCCTATGATATGTAAAGGGTTATGCTTTTTTGGTGATTAAGTATTCCTTTAATACACACCTCATTATTTAGATCGAGTTTATGAATACAACAAATCCTGAAAAAACTGTTTCTCTCGGTAAAGAGCCACCTAAAATGCCGGGAGCATTGCCTATTTTGGGGCATATGCTCAGATTTGGAAAAAATCCCTTTCAGTATATGATGACACTTAGAAATACGCTGGGAGAAATTGGCGAATTTCGTATGTTTCATCAAAAAATGGTTTTAATGACAGGCCCTGAAGCGAATGAAGCCTTTTTTAGGGCGGCTGATGTTCAGTTGGATCAAAGTCAGGCTTATAAAATAATGACGCCTATTTTTGGAAAGGGTGTGGTTTTTGATGCCCCGCCGCATAAAAAAGATCAGCAACTTAAAATGCTTATGCCTGTGTTGCGTGATAAGCCAATGCGAGGTTATGCTCAAGTTATAGTGAAAGAAGTTGAGCAAATGGTTGCTGATTGGGGCGATAGTGGTGAAATTGATATACTTGAGTTTATGAAAGAGCTCACGATATATACATCTAGTCATTGTCTACTGGGTGATGAATTTCGTTACGAGCTTAATGAAGAGTTCGCAAAGATTTATCATGATCTTGAGAAGGGTGTGAATCCTTTGGCTTTTGTTTTTCCTTACTTACCGCTGCCCGTGTTTCGCCGTCGTGATAGGGCTCGCGTGAGGCTGCAAGAGTTAGTGACAGGAATTATTGCTAAAAGAGCGCAGAAAGCAGAGAAAAGTGAAGATGCGTTCCAATTGCTTATTGAGGCCAAATATGATGATGGTAGTCATTTGTCTGCTCATGAAATAACAGGCATGTTAATTGGCACTATATTTGCCGGACACCACACAACAGCGGGTACAGCAGCATGGACCTTGCTCGAGTTGGCAAGGCGTCCAGAGCAGTTGAATTTAGTGTTGAAGGAGTTGGATACGCATTTTGGCGTTGATGGAGAAGTGACTTTTCAATCGTTACGTGAAATTCCGGCATTGGAAAATACTATTAAAGAGGTGTTGCGTTTACACCCACCCTTGATATTTTTAATTCGTAAGGTGATGAAAGATTTTCACTTTAAAGGTTATACGATAAAAGCCGGTAAATATGTTTGTGCTTCGCCAAGAGTTTCTCACCGTATCGCTGAAGTTTTTCCTGATCCGGAAAAGTTTGATCCTGATCGTTATTCAGAAGCACGACAGGAAGATGCCAAGCCTTTTAGTTGGATAGCCTTTGGTGGTGGCAAACATAAATGCACGGGTAATGCCTTTGCCATGTTGCAATTAAAAGCTATTTTTAGCATTTTATTACGTCGATACACCTTTGAACTGATAGATGATAAAGATAATTATCAGGATGATTTTACACAAATGGTGGTACAGCCAGTATCACCTTGCCGTGTTCGCTACAAAAAACGCATGGAAATTAAAGAAGCGGTTGCTGAGTTAGAGAAAGAGAGTGGGCAGGAAGTTGCTCAGCAAGTTTCCGGTCTACATATAAAAATAGATAGGGAGCTTTGCCAAGGGCACGCAACCTGTATGGCAGAGGCGCCTGAATTATTTAAGGTTGATGATGCGGGTAATGTAACGGTATTACAGGAAAATCCATCTCAGGATTTACTAACAAAAGCTCAACAGGCTGAAAAATATTGCCCAACAAAAGCAATTTCAATAGAACTCAAATAAACGATTAAAAGAGACAAAAATGGCAGCATATCCCAGAGCAGAACTTGAAGAAATGGTGGAGCGTTGGTTGCAGGCGAATCGTGATGCTGAAAAGGCCGGTAACTGGCCAAAATATTTGGGGGCAATGTACACTGATGATGCAGAATACCGCTGGAATATAGGCCCTAACGAAGAGTTTGTCGCACGAAGTCGAAAAGAAATAGAAGAATGGGCTTTAGGTGTTCAAATGGAAGGTTTTGAAGAATGGCGTTATCCGTACCACAGGATTTTAATTGATGAAAAGCAGGGTGAGGTGATTGGTCTCTGGAATCAAGTATCGCCAGCTCTCCGAGAGGATGGTACGCATTACCAAGTAGAAGGGATTGGCGGATCTTGGTTCCGTTACGGCGGTAATTATAAGTGGGAATGGCAGAGGGATTTCTTTGATTTAGGGAATGTCAAAGCCTTATTTTTCGAATTAGCTGCTGATGACAAGCTTGACCCAGCTGTAAAAATGAAAATAGGTAAACTGGCCAAAGGTCAGTTATTGCCTGGTCATGAGCGTTTGCGAATTCAGCCTAGCCTATTAAAAAAGCTGAAAGGCTTTATTGCAATGGTTCGTATTGCATTGTTTAATAAGTAAAGAATTAAGTGCAATGGATGTCAATCTTTTGTTATAGCTCAGCTACGAAATAATACCCCATAAAAACTATGTTGAATGTAAAAAAAAGCTGGAAACACTGGCAACTTCTTACTGAAAAAGGAAGGCATATTTGGGCTTTTAAGTCCAAGTCAAACAATATAAGTCAACATCTCCAGCATGCTGAAGATATTTCGAATGAAGAAATAAAACAGTTTGTTGAAGATTTTAAGTTTGATAAGTTTAGTAATCCCAATTCGGGTGATAAGGTTTTTAGGCATGCGGCAATAAATTCAAAGTTTCAGGCGTTTGCTGGCAAAATCCCGCAATCAGAAGATCCGGAGCATCAGAAAGTAACGAATGCACTGATTAATGGGATGAATTACTTCACCTATTTGCAAAGTGATGAAGGCCATTGGCCGGGAGACTATGGTGGTCCTCTATTTCTTTTGCCCGGTTTACTGATTGCTTCGTATATTTCCGGGACACCCTTTCCTAAGGCTCATCAAGAAATGATGAAAATTTACTTGTTCAATCATCAGAATAAAGATGCTGGTTGGGGGATGCATATTGAAGGCGAATCAACAATGTTTGGTACGGTTATGCAATATGTCTCATTGCGTATTTTGGGGGTTGACAAGAATGACGAGCGGTTGATAAAAGCTAGGGCATGGATTAGTGATCATGGTGGAGCTGTTGGTATTCCATCATGGGGGAAATTTTACCTTTCAATTTTGAATCTATATGCGTGGGAAGGTTTTAATAGTCTTTTTCCTGAGATGTGGTTGTTTCCCAAATGGTTGCCGTTTCATCCTTGGCGTTATTGGTGTCACAGTCGAATGGTGTATTTGCCAATGGCCTATTGTTACGCAGAGCGAATCAAAATACCTGAAAATGAATTGATTTTGTCATTAAGAGAAGAAATTTATATCGAAGCTTTTGATGCGATTAATTGGTCGAAGCAACGTAATACAGTTTGTGAAAAAGATGCTTACACTATTCCATCTCCTGTTTTAAAGTGGATGAATTTTTTCACTAATACCTACGAGAAGATGCAATGCCCTTGGATAAGAAAGAGGGCTCTAGCTTATATCCTAAAATACCTAAATGCTGAAGATGCACAAACTGACTATATCAATATAGGTCCAGTCAATAAAGCGATTAACTCTATTTGCATTTGGCATGCTTATGGTAAAGATTCAGTGCAATTTAAAAAACATGTGGCACGTTGGTATGATTACTTGTGGGTTGCTGAGGACGGCATGAAAATGAGTGGTTATAATGGCTCTCAGTTATGGGATACTGCTTTCGCAACACGGGCTATGTTAGAAAGTGATTTGGGCAAATTATTTGCAGGAACTATTGCCAAAAGTTATCAGTTTATTGACCATTCACAAATTGCAGTTGAACATTCAACTCACGCTGAATTCTTTCGTCATCCTATGATTGGTAGTTGGCCTTTTTCAACAGCTGAAAACGGCTGGCCGGTTGCCGATTGCACAGCAGAAGGGTTAAGTGCTACTTTAGCTGTTCATCATTCCAGACTTATTGTGCCGTTAATTGATGAAGCAAGGATAAAACAGGCTATTGATGTTATACTGTCCTATCAAAATTCTGATGGTGGTTGGGCGACATACGAATTAAGTCGAGCGCCTAAATGGTTGGAAAAGCTTAATCCCTCAGAAGTCTTTGCCGATATAATGATTGATTATTCCTGGACGGAATGCACTGCAGCTTGTGTTATTTCTTTATTGGAAGCCCGAGAAGCTTACCCGGATTACAAAAATAGCGAAATACATAGGGCAATTGGTGCAGGACTTAGGTTTATCCTAGAACAACAAAAGGGAGACGGTTCTTGGTATGGCGGCTGGGCAGTTTGTTTTACTTATGCTACGTGGTTTGGCGTAGAAGCGATTAGTAAGGCTATGGGTAAGGGTTTTTATAATGATACGGTTTTAGCAGGTAGCTTGAAAAAAGCTTGCGAATTTCTGGTAGGAAAACAGAAAGTTGATGGTGGCTGGGGTGAGACTTTTGAATCGTGTTCCAAGTTAGTTTATACTGAGGCTAAAAAGTCGCAAGTAGTTAATACGGCATGGGCATTGCTAGGATTAATGGCAGCTGATTTTAATGATAAAATCTTAATTGAAAAAGGTGTTAATCAATTGTTAAGTAGACAGGCTGATATTGGTGATTGGTCGCAGGAAAGTATTTCTGGCGTGTTTAACTATAACTGCATGATAACCTATTCAAATTATAGGAATATATTTCCTATTTGGGCGTTAAGTCGATATTACAGGCGGTATGTGCAGGAATGATAGAATACAACTTTGTTTCAAGTGCTAGTGTAATCTAACATAATATGAAATCAGAATTCGACATTTGCATTATTGGTGCGGGTATGGCGGGAGCAACTATTGCAGCCTATCTTGCTCCAAAAGGCATTAGAGTTGCATTGATTGACCATTGCTTTAAAGAAAAGAAACGTATTGTTGGCGAACTTTTGCAGCCAGGTGCTGTCCTTTCACTTGAACAAATGGCTCTTGGGCATTTGTTGGAGGGTTTTGATGCGCAGCCTGTCGATGGTTATTCATTGTTACAAGGCGATAAAAAAATAACTATTCCTTACCCGCTACATTATAAGGGTATGGGGTTACATAATGGTCGTTTTTTACAGAAAATAAGAGCGTCAGCGCTTCAAAATGAGTCTGTTGAGCAAATACACGGCAAGGCCTTAGAGTTATTAGAAAATGAACGTCATGAGATTATTGGTGTGAGTTACCGAGAGTCACTGACATCCGAAATAAAATCTATTTATGCGCCATTAACAATTACAAGTGACGGGTTCTTTTCAAATTTTAGAGAAAGTCTCAGTAATAATGAAAAAACAGTCACTTCTTATTTTATTGGTTTAATTCTAAAAGATTGTGATATGCCTTTCCCCAGGCATGGTCATGTATTCCTATCGGGTCCGACTCCTTTTATTTGTTATCCCATTTCAACAAATGAAGTTAGACTTTTAATTGATTTCCCTGGAGATCAATTACCCAGAAAATTCTTGTTACAGGAGCATTTGGATGCCAATGTGACGCCATATATACCCGAGTGCATGCTTGCAAGTTACCAATATGCCATAGAAGAAGGTGGCTTTAAGGTTATGCCTAATCATTATATGGCGGCAAAACCAATATTCCGGAAAGGTGCTGTGATGTTAGGTGATGCCTTGAATATGCGACATCCCCTAACAGGCGGGGGGTTGACTGCAGTATTTTCGGATATACAAATATTGAGTGGTCATTTATTGGCAATGCCTGATTTTAAAAATACCGATCTAATTCATCAAAAAATTGAAGCTTATTACCGCGATAGGCAGCATGCCAATGCAAATCTTAATGTTCTTGCGAATGCGCTTTACGGGGTTATGTCAAATGAGTTGCTTAAAACAGCGGTTTTTAAGTATTTGCAGTGTGGTGGCGTAAACGCGCAGGAATCAATTGCGATCTTGGCTGGATTAAATAGAAACCATTATTCTTTAATAAAACAATTTTTTTGTTTAGCTATGTTTGGCGCTTATGACTTGGTGCGTGAAAGCTTAACAAATATCCCCAAAGCAACAAAAATATTGTTGGATGCACTTATTATTATCAAGCCATTAGCTAAAAATGAACTTTCAGTAGCCGAAGTTGTTAGTGGTTATTTTAAGAAATAAGCCTCAACAAAATTTAATATTTTGGTTTTGACTCAAATTTAAAACTTTCTTATTGGCAATATTCAACGTAATTTCTCTGCCACATTTCCATTTTCATTCTTGGTATTCTAAGCAATTTGATGTTGCCTTGTTCTCTTGCATAAATAGGCAAAGCAGATATCTGTTTATAACTGTCTAAGTGGATAAAAACAAAAGATTTCCTTTTGTAATATGTTAAAATCAGGCCGTATTGGAGGCCAAGATTGCAACTCATACGATCTAAATGTTTTTCTGTAACAGAATGAAACACTTTAAGGGTTATTGTGATTTTCTAAGTGGTCTCCTTAAATTAGGAAGGGTGATTATATAACTTAAATATGCGATTGGCTTTTAGCCGATTTTTCTGTACATTACTTTAAATTAGTTTGCTAACGTTTAAGGGAATATGTGCTTGGGGTGGAATAAGAAGATCACATTAATTATTTGAATTATCACATACCGGTTCCATGTCTTTTATCTAAATTCGTATCTTAAAATATCTATGAACAAACCAAAAAAAGTTGCAATTCTAACCGCGGGCGGTTTGGCGCCATGTTTGAACTCGGCTATTGGCAGCCTAATTGAACGTTATACAGAAATTGATCCTTCTATAGAAATTATTTGTTACCGAAGTGGTTACAAAGGACTTTTGTTGGGAGATTTTTATACGGTAACTCCAGAAATTCGTGAAAAAGCAGGTCTTCTTCATCGTTTTGGGGGTTCTTTGATTGGTAATAGCAGAGTTAAACTAACGAATGTTAAAGATTGTGTTAAGCGTGGGCTGGTTCAAGAAGGTCAAGATCCACAAAAAGTAGCTGCAGATCAATTGGTTAATGATGGAGTGGATATTCTTCATACGATAGGTGGTGATGATACAAATACCGCTGCTGCTGATCTTGCTGCATTTCTTGCAAGTAATAATTATGGGCTGACAGTTATAGGGTTGCCGAAAACAGTCGATAATGACGTATTTCCTATTAAACAATCATTGGGTGCATGGACTGCCGCAGAGCAAGGCGCACGTTACTTTTGGAATGTAGTAGCTGAAAACAATGCTAATCCGCGTATGTTGATTGTCCATGAAGTAATGGGACGCAGTTGTGGATGGCTGACTGCTGCAACTGCTCAGGAGTACCGAAAGTTACTTGATCGCGCAGAGTGGTTGCCTGAGCTAGGACTTGATCGCAATGCTTTTGAGGTTCATGGGGTATTTATTCCGGAAATGACTATTGATATCGCTGCTGAAGCTAAACGTCTTCGTGCAGTAATGGATAAATATGACTGTGTTAATATTTTTGTTTCAGAGGGTGCTGGGGTAGAGTCCATTGTCGCTGAAATGCAAGCTAAAGGACAAGAAGTCCCACGTGATGCTTTTGGTCATGTAAAGCTCGATGCAGTTAATCCCGGCAAATGGTTTGGTGAGCAGTTTGCAGAAATGTTGGGTGCAGAAAAAACCTTAATTCAAAAATCGGGTTATTTTGCTAGAGCTGCAGCTTCAAATGTTGAAGATATACGTTTGATAAAGTCTTGTGCTGATTTAGCAGTTGAATGTGCATTTCGACGTGAGTCAGGTGTGATTGGACATGATGAGGATCGTGGTGGTATTTTGAGGGCTATAGAGTTTCCGCGAATCAAGGGCGGAAAACCGTTTGATCTTGATACTTCTTGGTTCAATGAAACTCTTGAGGAGATTGGTCAAGCAAAGGGTGATAAAGTTGAAGTGGCTCATTAATTAATTTTTTACGGGTAAGCTTTTGTAATGTTTGCCCTCAATATCTTGAATGTACTTAATAACCTTGGAAATTTATGGCTACATGGCTTGAAACTTGTCAACAACAACTTGCTAGATTAGAAATAACTTCTGTCTTAGCGGATAGACTTGTTACGTTGTGTAATAAAACCGGCGTAGATCTTTCACCTGAGCTAGTGCATAAACTAACGATTGAGCACGGGCGATTAAATTTGCAATTGGAGCGTTTACAAGCCAACCGTTTTGAAGTTGCCGTGATTGGATTGGAAAAAGCGGGTAAAAGTGCTTTGCTAAATGCATGGTTAGGGCAAGAAATTTTGCCCTCTGCACGAGAAAGATGTACTTTCACGAGTACAGAAATTTGGTCTGCTCAGACTGAACAAGACCAACTTCTTTTTATTCAATATTACACCAAGGAAGAGATTGGTAAGCTTCAGCAGCAAAGAAAAGATGCGCTAAACGGTACATTGAATGATAAAGAAAGGAAAGAAATACAGGAAGATTTTGATGATACCGAGAAAAATCTTAATGCTATCTACGAATTTACCAAGCAAAAAAATGGTTATACGCAAAGTTTTCTCGATATTAGTGAAGTTAATGACCAATTACAGTCGGCGATATTTAAAAATCGTGCGCAGTCTTTAGCTATTAAGCGTATTCAGCTTAAAACAGTCCGTTTAAGAAGCGATCGTGACATAGTTTTTCATGACGTTCCAGGCTTTAATTCTGGCGTTCAAATGCATTCAGAGCAGGCGATTTCTCGGCTTAAAGGTTGTGATGCCATTATTTATGCTAAAGAGATGAAGCAACCATCGATTACTGGCCCAGAAAAAGAGATTTTACTCATTGCTGATTCTGAAGATCCCAGTATTAGAGTGTCCGATAAAATTTTTGTTGTGCTTACACAAGCAGATGCTTTAGATGATCAGATTGATTATAAAGAAACTTTGGCAAAACACAGGAATAATTGGCCTGATGTTCCTGAACGACGCATGATGCCAGTATGTGCTCGTGCTCATTTGGTTGAATTTGGAATTCCATCAGAGGATACCATGAGACGCACTAAAAGTGCTGATGACAAATTGAAGTTAAAGAAATTAGGTATAACAGATGGCATGGTTAACCTAAAAGGAATGGTAAACGATTATATCGACCATGAGCGGGTAGAAGTTCTTCAAAGACGTTGTGATGCACTGGTTAATAACATAAGGCAATATGCCGCTGATATATTGGGTAAGCTTGAACCAGTCTATGAGGCAATAGCAACCGGTGATATAGAAGAAGATGACCTCTTGGGAAAAGAGTTTAATCAATGGTGGGGCCGTGAATGGCAACGTATCAAAAAAGATTTTGATATGTGGTATGCAGAAAGTATTCAAGGTCGTAAGGAAGCCGAT
This sequence comes from uncultured Methylococcaceae bacterium, assembly GCA_903908165.1. Classification (GTDB taxonomy): domain Bacteria; phylum Pseudomonadota; class Gammaproteobacteria; order Methylococcales; family Methylomonadaceae; genus Methylobacter_C. The sequence goes on from CAIVQX010000096.1 coordinate 12,165, forward strand.
GCTATTAGTGCAGAACATCAAGAGTTAGCAACTTTACATACGGCTTATGATGAAAAAATCGAGGCCTTACTTTCCAATCTTACGACGGGTCAAACTGAAGAGTTAAAGCGGATTTATACCGCAGGAAGAACTATCTCTATGCCTGATCCACGTGAAGGAAATTATAAAATACGTGAGGAGTTGTTTAGAGAAATTCAGCAAAAATTTGAAACTGAATTAACTGATCAATTGGCGCAATCATTACAGGTATTAATTGATCAAATTGTTCAAAAAACACAGTCATTGCTTTGGGAAACTGAAGATGTCCGTAAAAATCTACTTAATACCGATGAAAATATCGAACAGGCTCGAATTCGACATGGTTTTCAGGTTCTTTTTTTACGTTTCGGCCGTGTTGCTGTAGAAGCTTTCATCGCTAAGCCTTTGCAGGCCCGCGAACGTTTACTCGATGAGCGATCAGCTGAGATTAAAACGTTGGAAGCCTTTTATCAAGGAACAGATATCAATAAGCAGGATGTTACCCATTACTTACGTCACGGACTATGGGCAAATAACGTGCCTGCCCCATCTGTAATTGGCAGAACGGTTAAAACAGCCATTAAAGCAGCCATGAGTCCCGATGCTCAAAATTTATCAGCTGCAGAGCAGGCTAAGAAAACAGCGGATGACCAAGACAGATTATTAGAACCTACTAATTTTGAACAGGTCGTTCAAGAAATTAATGGTGATCTAGGTGCCTTGAAAGATTATCTGAAAAATAGTGTGTTTTATGCGGCTGGCTTTGTTACTTATTGTAACCAAGAGTTAGAGCGAATTCGTAATCGTTTTAAAGAAATGGAAGACAACGAAAGACAATGGATAGGTTTGATTCGCACAGCTGTTAAGTATGAAAGAAACTCCAAAATTCCTTATAACATCGCACATTCAAGACGAGATTTTCGTATGCGTCGAGAAATAGCTTTGGAGCTTAAAGAGGTTAGAGAAAGTTATACACAAGTTTATTGATTAGTTCAGTATTTTAAGATAAAGCCAATGATGATTTTACGGTTCTTTATTAGTATTGCATGTTTTTGTTAAGTGTTACTGATTAGTCACATAAATATTAAAACTAATATTGGCAAAATAGATCGCCTAATATTACCTATGTTACACATTCATATTGTTGCTTGTGTTTATTTGTAATCTAGTTGCCTTGTTTCTGGGTGGCTTTTGATTAAAAAATACCCATAAGAAGAGCTTTATTTCAAAAAATAGACAAGTTATCTAAAATATATTTTTCTCAATTGATGTTCTAATTTAAATCGATCGTAGGTCATAGCGATTTATATTGAAGTCGTTCAAACAATCTTTTTATCCCTGTTTTTATCCAAATAATTAGGGAATTATTTGGATAAAAATTCGCAGTCTTCAAAAAAATATAATTCATTACTCACGTTATGAAATAATTAGCTTTCGTTCTTAGTTAGGTCAAAAGAAGGTTTCTTATGAAATACTATAAAAATAAACCAATATCATCTTCTGAAATTACTCCGTCATATTTATTTTATGCCCGCCGAAAATTCATGCAGCTAGTCGGCGGAGCTACTCTGGCTGCGATAATGCCAAGCACTGTTTGGGCTAATGATAAATTATCCGCAAGTCAGAATGTAACTTACAATTTAAAGGATGAGTTAACACCTTACAAAGATGTAACCAGTTACAATAACTTCTATGAATTTGGAACGAGTAAAGAAGATCCGGCTGAGAATGCAAAGGGATTAAAGACGAGACCGTGGTCAATAGTAGTCGATGGGGAAGTCAAAAAACCTAAGACTTTTGATATTGAAGAGCTTCTCAAAATGGCGCCATTGGAAGAGCGAATTTATCGTTTTCGATGTGTTGAGGCTTGGTCTATGGTGATTCCTTGGATTGGTTTTCCGCTTAATGAGCTTATCAAGCAAGTAGAACCAACTGGTAACGCAAAATTTGTTGAATTTATTAGTCTGCATGATCAGGAACAAATGCCGGGGCAAAAAAGTTCGGTGCTCGAGTGGCCCTACCGTGAGGGCTTACGTATTGATGAGGCAATGCATCCGTTGACATTATTGACAATGGGTTTATACGGAGAACTTTTACCTAATCAGAATGGTGCGCCAGTAAGGGTAGTGGTTCCGTGGAAATATGGATTTAAAAGTCCTAAGTCAATTGTTCGGATAAGGTTTACAGAAAGCCAACCAGTCTCTAGTTGGATGCAGGCTGGACCCAATGAATACGGATTTTATTCAAACGTCAATCCAGATATAGATCATGCTCGTTGGAGTCAAGCTAAAGAACGTCGTATCGGTGAGTTTTTTAAACGAAAGACACTTTTATTGAATGGTTATGCGGAAGAAGTTGCTCAGTTATATGCGGGCACAGATATCAATAGCTATTTTTGATAAAATGAGTTTCAAGAATCTCAGTGATAAAGTCATTGCTAGGGTAAAAATAATTGTTTTTTTATTAGCTTTTATGCCTCTAGACAAACTGCTTTTGTATGCTTACCTTAATAATTTGGGAGCAAATCCTATTGAAAAAATCACTCGTGTCACAGGTTATTGGGCGTTATTTTTTCTCTTAATAACCCTAGCGATAACACCAATAAGACGTTTAACAAAATGGTTATGGGTAATGCGTTTAAGGCGAATGTTAGGCTTATTTGCATTTTTTTACGGATTTTTACATTTTTTAACATATTTAATTTTAGATCAATTTTTTGATTGTGAGGCAATTTTAAAGGACATTATCAAGCGGCCATATATTACCATTGGTTTTTTTGCCTTTGTATTAATGATTCCTTTGGCAATAACATCTACTGACAGTTTGATTCGTAGGTTAGGTGGTAAACGTTGGCGATTTTTACATCGTTTGGTTTATTTAACGGCTATTGCCGGAGTCATTCATTATTGGTGGCTTGTAAAAAAAGACCTTACGGAGCCGATTATTTTTGCAGTAGTGCTTACTACCTTGCTAGGTGTTCGAGTTTTCTATGGCTTAAAAAGTATCTATAAAGTGTAGAGTTAATTCTTTTTATAGGGTTATAAAAATACCTTTGTAACTATTTTTAAACTTATTCAGAAAAGCTAAAAAGCATTATATTCAACATTAATTTTAATATTATTGACATGGTTCAGATAACTTCACGGTTTATGCGTCTTTTACTTTTTATACGGATAAGACTTATAGAAGCAGTGGGGCCGAGCATGTCTGATGGTATTTTAATTTGGGCAGCAGTTATCGGATTTGTGGGGGGGCTTTCATCTGCAGCCTTTCGTGAAGCTAATATCGGGCTAAAATTAATCCTGACAGGGCAGTCAAGAGATATAGTCACCATCGCTGAAAGTCTTTCTCCAGAAATGCGCATAATTATCCCAACCGTAGGGGGCTTTTGTGCCGGCATAACTCTTCTTATGGGTGCAAAATTATTTCGTGGGATGCGTTCACAGGATTATTTGGAGGTGATACGATTATAGGTGATGGCATAATTTCAATTCGACCTACTGTGGCACGTCTTATTTCCTCATTGTTTTCAATAAGTTCAGGAGCATCAATTGGTCGTGAAGGGGGTATGGTGCAAATGTCTGCATTGTTCGCATCCAGCATTGGTCGGTTTTTTAATTTTACTCGGCCAAAACTTCGATTATTGGTAGCATGTGGTGCAGCAGCAGGGCTTGCTTCTGCTTATAACGCTCCACTTGCGGGAGCGCTTTTCATTGCTGAAATTGTGCTTCAATCTCTGGCAATAGAAGTACTGGGTCCATTAATTATAGCCTCAGTAGTTGCTACTATTACAATAAGGCATTGGATTGGTATTAGCCCCATTTTTACTTTGCTCTCCTTTAAAGGCCCCATTGATATTGAGATTTTACCGATATTAGGGCTTGGGGTTTTAGCGGGATTTATATCGCCACTCTTTTTATTTATGCTAGATTATACAAAGAGATTGTTTAATTTTTTAAACTTACCTTTGCCCTTAAGCTTAGCGTTAGGCGGTTTTTCAGTTGGAATTATCTCTCTTCATGTACCTGAAGTTTGGGGGAATGGACATGCAGTAATAGAGTCTTTATTAAATGGACATCCAGAGCAGGATTTTGTGTTTGATCTGTTCGTTTTGAAGATATTGGCAACTTTAGCTGCAGTAGGTTCTGGGGCGGTAGGTGGGGTTTTTACGCCTACATTGGTTCTTGGAGCAACTTCTGGCTGGCTTTATGCTCATCAATTACAAACCCTATTCACCCTAACCGATATTGATACAGTAACTTATGTTGTTTTGGGTATGGGTGCATTTCTTGCGGGAACAACACATGCACCTTTAATGGCTATTCTGATGGTTTTTGAGATGACTCTCGATGGTAATCGTCTTTTTCCACTTATTTTAGTAGCAATTTTGGCGCGTTATTTATCGGCTGTCATTCGGCCTACTTCAGTATATGGCCAAACAATAAAGAATTTTCAAGGCAGGTTGCATTATGTGATGCAAGTATCAGATATACAATCACCTGTTTCAACGGTTATTAATATGAACGCTTCGGCCGAATTAGTCAGTCAACTATTTTGTTTATCACCTATCCAATTAATTTGGGTAACTGATGATCTTGGTTTTTATCAAGGTGCTATTTCTTTGCATGATATGAAGCCGTTTCTTGGTGATTCAGGACTTAAACATGTTAGTGCTGCTAGTGTTTTTATGGAAACTAATGTTCCCACAATTTCACCTGAAGATGCTTTGACCGATGCTTATGCTGCTTTTGCTAAGACAGATGCGGAAAGATTACCTGTAATAAATTCAGATAGACTTTTAGTTGGCGAGCTCATAAAAAATAATGTTTTATTATCGCTGGTTAAATAAGTATATAGTGATGAATGATTTTACAAAAAAAAATTTTTGTAAAATTTGTAATATTGTGAAAATCTACAAATACTTTGGTAGATAAGTAAGCTAACTTCTTCGAATATATTTCTTGGCTTTAATCTGACAAATAATACTCCACTGTCGATACCACACGGATTTTTTTGATATGGGGATTATTTTTATCTCTGGGCGTTATATCAAATTGACCTTGAGATGCTTGTTTTATTTTACCTAATTTACTGTTGGAGTCTTGGGCAAATTTTAATGCTACTTCCCTTGCTTTAGTGGTCGCTTCTTGGATCATTTCGGGTTTTATCTTGTTTAAACCGCTAAAAATGTACTCATTCTGATTTTGATAATCGCTGCTGGTAAAAGCAATCCCTTGTTTACCAAGCTCTGCGAGTTCGCTCATGGTTTGTCGAGCCAAATTAACTTTAGACGTGTATACGGTGATGTTTTCAATGGCAGTATAACGAAATTCGGGTTTACTTGTGTCACTATATTGTTGTGCGAATTTATCGGTAATGGAAGGCGTAGTTGCCGTTACTTCGGTAGTGGTGATTCCTTTTGAAACGAGAAAGCTCTTTATTTTCTGAGTGTTGCTGTCAATAGAACTGTAGAGAGCATTAAGGTCATTACCTGCCTCAGTAAAAACAATGGGCCAAATAACAACATCGGCTGGAAGTTCACGTTCCGATAACCCTTTTACCGTGACACTCCGATCATATTCTTTGAAGTCGATAACAGCTTTAGAAAGAAGATAGCCTAGTGAGCTTAATCCCAGAAATAACCATGCCCCTAATAAAAAAGTACTGAGTATATTTTCTAGTTTCATTTTGTTTCCTTCTAAGAAAAGTGAAAAAAATCAGGTTTATTGGGTCAATTTTTAACAAGACTGAGATGAGTTCATTGATCAATAATAGTTCATTTACTCGCGATATTGAATTTACCAATTCTAATGCGGCTTAGCTTTAGATTATTAACTAATGTTTTCTTCTAATATTGCCTATTAGTGTGCTTTTGTCTGAAGTGGTTAAGACATGGAAGCCCTTGTGTTAATAAAATAATTGTTTATCGATTATTGTCCAATTGAAAGCGACACCGATAATCAAAAGTAGCGTTAGTCCAATTTGAAAATTCCTGTTAATTCGGTCGATGCGTATGATAGTAACAAGTTTTTCTGCTTCTGTGGCTTCGGCATGGTATTCGTTTCCCCCCCAGAGGAAAAGGCCAAAAAGAACAAGGTTAATTAAGTAACAAATATTGTAAACGCTATCAAGAAAAGTAATGTAGTGTAACTCTGGTAGTTTTTCCAGATAGCTTTGTTGAAGGAAAATAAGTGATAAAAGAACAGTTGGTGGAATACCGACTCGTATATCCCAGCCCGATGAGGATATAGATGCTGTAAAGAGTGTTAGAGTCATAATAGTAACTAACGGAACAATAAGCTTTAAAAAGGCTCCATTAAGGTATTTTTGGTGATTTATTTCTAATTTTACAAATGGTATTTTTGTTGAATGGGTGTTTGACAATGAGTTGCCCATATTAGTTATATATTCATGGGATCCACCTTTAATATCGAATCCTTTTGTCCTATAACCGCTAATCTCACTATGCACATTGATTCCTGAGTTCTTTTGATCAATGATAAGGCCAACGGGTTCACCTTTGGCGGTAACATTTTCACCGCCTAGTTCGAGGATAACTGGCAGATTTATTTTTTCAAAGGGGTACCGGCGAAAATCTGGATTGCTTGCGAAAAAGTGTCCAGAGAATCTGTATTTTTGATAAAGCATCCCCTCCCCAACTTTTAACGGTTCTTTATTTATGGGTCTTAGAATAAAATCCCAGTCATCAATTTTATTAACAAAGTTTAGAAGTATTTCGGGTGACTTTTTTTGCATATCCATGATACTTTTTAAAGAAGTTGGCCATTTAATCCATACCCAGCCGTTGACACCATAATTTTTATTTAAGGGATCAAAGTTAGTAATGTTTTTTATGTAAAGCCCTAATTCAACTGAATTTAGTGGGTCAGCATTAGGATTATATGGGATAACCTGTTCTTTTAATGAGTCAATTGGTAGATTATGGTTGTTATAAATCCGAAATGAAATTGCACAGATTACCCAGATTGTTATAGTAACGACATATACAATGAGTAAGGTGCGATGTTTTGATGGTCTTGAGTTAACGGGGTTTGTATTGTTATTTTGCATATTATCAAAGTTCCCGAAACAAACTAAAGGTATTAGTTTTATGCCTTATTGACTATAGATATTAAATCAAGGAATTTAATAGCAGCAAAAAAATTCTAGTTTTGATGCGATATAAAAAAATTTCAATCATTATCAAGCTTGTTTAAAATAACATTTATTTAGAGAAGTAATTCTTTTCTATTTATATAAAATAAATTAATCTTTATTAAGTTGTCTTGCCACAAGAGCCTTAATCAAAAAAGCCCATCATAAGGATGGGCTTTTTTGTTGCTATAACGGACTCTTAGCTTTAGTTTTTAGCTTTATCAACAATTTGATTTGCTTTAATCCAAGGCATCATGCTACGTAATTTTTCACCTACCACTTCAATAGGATGCTCTGCATTTAAACGTCTTCTCGCTGTCATCTCGGGATAGTTGGTTAAGCCTTCAAGGATAAACTTTTTAGCATATTCGCCGTTTTGGATGTTTTGTAAGGCTTCACGCATTGCAAAGCGGCTTTCTTCGTTGATTACTTTTGGGCCAGTTACATATTCGCCATACTCTGCATTGTTAGATATTGAGTAGTTCATGTTGGCAATACCGCCTTCAAACATTAAGTCCACGATTAATTTTAATTCGTGTAAACATTCAAAATATGCCATTTCTGGTGCATAACCCGCTTCAACCAATGTTTCAAAGCCCATTTTTACAAGTTCAACTGCACCACCACATAAAACAGCTTGTTCGCCGAATAAATCGGTCTCACATTCGTCACGGAAAGTTGTTTCAATAATGCCTGAACGACCGCCGCCGATAGCAGAGGCATAGGCTAAACAAATTGCTTTTGCAGTGCCTGAAGCATCTTGATGAACAGCGATTAAGTCGGGAACACCGCCGCCACGAACAAACTCAGAACGTACTGTGTGCCCTGGCGCTTTTGGAGCAATCATGATGACATCTAGATCGGATCTAGGTACAACTTGGTTGAATAGAATTGAGAAACCATGTGCGAAAGCTAAGACGGCACCTTGTTTAATGTTAGGTTCAATTTCTTCTTTGTACAGTTTTGATTGAAATTCATCAGGTGTCAAAATCATGACAATGTCAGCACTGGCGACTGCATTAACTACATCTTGAACGATTAAGCCATGTGCTTGAGCTTTTGCTACTGAAGGCGACCCAGCACGCAAGCCAACGATAACATCAACACCAGATTCTTTTAAGTTAAGGGCGTGTGCATGGCCTTGTGAGCCGTAGCCTATTATGGCTACTTTTTTAGCTTTGATAATTGAGAGATCGGCATCTTTGTCATAATAAACTTGCATGATTTTTCCTGTTTTCTGTATTTAAAATTTAGTGAACAAAATATTAAGGTGTTTTTTATACTTTATAGCTTCTTTATAAATGCAATCCTTTTTCGCCTCTAGAAATGCCTGTCGCGCCTGAGCGAACTGCTTCAATAATAGAGTCTGGATCGATCGCAGCTATAAAAGCATCGAGTTTTTCTGAAGGACCGGTCATCTCAATAATATAGGTGCTAGGTGTGACATCGATAATCTTTCCACGAAATATATTCGCCATACTTCTAATTTCATCACGATTTTCAATGGTTGTTTTTATTTTAACCATCATAAGTTCGCGCTCAATATGAAAAGATTCAGCAAGGTCGACCAGTTTAACAACGTCAATTAATTTATTTAGTTGTTTGGTGATTTGTTCGATAATTTCTTCGCTACCACTGGTAACTAATGTCATTCTTGAAAGGCTGGGATCTTCAGTTGGTGCTACAGTGAGCGACTCAATGTTATAGCCACGTGCTGAAAACAAACCCGCTACGCGTGATAAAGCGCCTGATTCATTTTCCATCAGAATAGAAATAATGTGCTTCATTTAAGCCAGCTCCCTGTCTGTTGAAGTGCCTGTAGCGACCCTTAATTTCATTTCATGGTGACCTTTACCCGCCTCAATCATTGGGTAAACATTTTCAGTTTGATCAGTCATAATGTCTAAAAAAACTGTGCGATCTGTCATTGCAAACGCTGCTTCCAAAGCAGGCCTAACTTCTTCTGGTTTGCTTATCCGCATGCCGACATGACCATAGGCTTCTGCTAGTTGGACAAATTCAGGGATAGTATCCATATACGAATGTGAATATCTGCTTTGGTAAGAAAATTCCTGCCATTGTCTAACCATGCCCATATAGCGATTATTCAAATTAATGATCTTAATCGGAGTATTGTATTGCAAGGCAGTTGATAGTTCCTGGATACACATTTGTATGCTGGCATCACCCGTTACACAGGCAACCTCCGATTCCGGAAAGGCTAATTTAACCCCAATGGCTGCTGGTAAACCAAAGCCCATGGTGCCTAGTCCCCCAGAATTTATCCAATGACGTGGCTTGTCAAAAGGATAGTATTGCGCTACCCACATCTGATGTTGGCCAACATCGGAAGTTACATAGGCATCGCCTTTAGTTACTTCATGCAGTTGTTCAATGACATATTGCGGCTTAATTAAAGGACTTGTTCGATCAAAATCCAGGCAGTTGAGTGCTTGCCAATGTCTAATTTGATTCCACCATTGTTCCAATGCTTTTTTATCTGGCTTTTTTTGACTTTCTTTGATCAGTTCAAGCATTTGTTTTAACACTGGCTTAACATCGCCAACAATAGGAATATCCACCTTAACTGTTTTGGAAATGGAGGCTGGGTCAACATCAATATGAATTATTTTTGCATAAGGGCAAAATAAATCGAGTTTACCCGTAACTCGGTCGTCGAAACGTGCTCCGATGGCAATAATAACGTCGCTATCATGCATCGCCATATTGGCTTCATAAGTGCCATGCATCCCTAGCATACCTACAAATTGTTTTTCAGTTGCAGGATAGGCTCCCAAACCCATTAGGGTGTTAGTGATTGGGTAGCCTAGTGTCTTTGTAAATTCGATTAATTCATTACTGGCTTCACCTAAAACCACGCCACCGCCAGAGTAAATGATTGGCTTTTGTGCGCTTAATAATAACTCAACAGCTTTTTTAATTTGTCCTTTATGACCTGTAACCACAGGGTTATAAGACCGAATGGAAACTTTTTTAGGGTATTTATAGGGCACTTTTATGTTGGGTGCAGTTATATCTTTAGGCACATCAATTACAACGGGACCAGGACGACCGGTTGTGGCAACATAAAATGCCTTTTTAATGGTTTCTGCTAATTTGGTCACATCTTTAACCAAAAAATTATGCTTAACACAAGGTCGCGTAATGCCAATCATATCAACTTCTTGAAAGGCATCACTACCAATTACTGGTAAAGATACTTGGCCTGAAATGATGACCATAGGTATTGAGTCCATATATGCAGTCGCGATACCGGTCACTGCATTGGTGGCACCAGGGCCTGAAGTAACTAATACCACACCCGGTTTTCCGGTAGCTCGTGCATAACCATCAGCCGCATGTGTTGCACCCTGTTCATGACGAACCAGTATGTGTTTAAGTTCATCTTGTTGGAATAGGGCATCATATAAATGCAATACTGCTCCGCCAGGATAGCCAAAAATATATTCTACGCCCTCGTCTATAAGACTTTGAACTAGGATTTGTGCTCCGCTTAGCTCCACGCTAATACCTCAGTAAACATGATTATTTTTAATTTAAGTCGCTTATAAAATTTTTTTTTAATCCAGAATAGATGAATTAAAAAACAAACTAGAAGACATTGTTAAGATGATTAACTTTTTTCAGACAGTTTAATATTCGACATTTTACTAGGTTATTAAACAAATTGTAATTATCTCTCTTATACTTTTTGATTTTTAAGGAAATGACTGATACTTCTCCCCATCAAATTAAGGTAAAAAAACAGCTTGCATTATGTAACACAGTCTTTTGTTGGGTTAATCATCATTCATCGTGAGTGGCATTTCCAGTGAGGTGTTCTCATGAATTTTGAAGCCACGCATTTCAAGAATGCCTTTGGTATTAAGAGAAATTATTAAGTGGAGGGCGTCAGGATAGGAGGTTAAATTTATATCTTCGGCAGAGGGTAATGCTGGAGCTGTCGGGTGAGAGTGATAAATGGCGAAGAAATGTTCACCTAAGTCTCTCATTGATTTCATGGCTGAAATCTGTTGACTGCTATCAAGAAGAAAATTGCTCTCAGGGAATTTTGCGACGTTTTTTATTGGGTAGCAATGAGTTGGAAAACCATTTTTACTGCCAATAAGTCCGCATATTTCAATATTTGGCGAAATTTGTGCAAGATGGAGTAATTGGTTGGTTATTTTACGAGGAATTTTTATAGGCGCTTTGGTTATCATGCTTAATTTAAAGGGATAGTTATTGACTAGAGGTTAATAAACGGTCGGTTGTGGTTTGTTCCATTGTCCGTAAGTTACTCTAGGTTGTCCTGATAGGTCTGTGGTTGTTTTAACAAGGTCATATTCAAAGGTATTAAAAATAGCTTGAACAGCTTGTTGTTGATCATAACCATGCTCAATTAACAAATGGCCTCCAGGCTCCAGAAAATTACGGGCGTTTTCACTTATGATTTTAATATCTTTAAGTCCGAGTTTTCCAGAACATAAGGCTGATCGTGGTTCAAAACGAATATCACCTTCAGTTAAATGTACATCATCTTCGGCTATATAGGGTGGGTTGCTTACTATTATATTGAACTTGGTAGAGGACACATTTGATAGCCAGTTGCTTTGAGAGAACTTGATATTATTAATGTTGTGTTTGTTGGCATTAAGTTGAGCAATTCCAAGTGCTGCCAAACAAAAATCGGTGGCGCTGACATCAGCATTTGGTCGTTCAGCGGCTAATGTGATGGCTATATTCCCAGAACCTGTGCCGAGATCAAGTATTTTTATCGGTTTATTGTGGGGTATCAACTTTAAGCTAAGTTCGATAATGAGCTCAGTGTCGGGGCGAGGAATTAAAACGTCTGGGCTGACGTGAAAATTTCGCGACCAAAACTCTCTATTGCCGGTGATATAGGCAATAGGTGTTCCCTTTTGTCGATCATTTATTAGTGACCAAAATTGGGTTGTCTGTTTTGGTTGAAGTTCAAAATCTGGCCAGGTACGAAGGTATGATCTTTCTTTTTTTAGTGTCTGGCACAATAATATCTCCGCATCTAGGGTCGCTGAATCTGAATTGATGGCAAGTATTTTTGTCGCTTCATCCAATAAGGATTTAATACTTGGCATTAAATTTAATCTTCACCTAGTTGAGTGAGAAGTTCTGCCTGATGTTCGCGAATAAGTGGTTGAATAACTTGTTCTAGGCCGCCTTGCATGATGTCATCCAGTTTATACAAGGTTAAATTAATGCGGTGATCCGTTAAGCGACCTTGGGGATAATTGTAGGTTCGGATACGCTCAGAGCGATCACCGCTACCAACCTGAAGCTTTCGGGTCGCTGATTGCTCAGCATGTTGTTTTTCTTGTTCCACGGATAATAATCGTGAGGCCAGTAAAGACATAGCTCTCGCTCTGTTTTTGTGTTGTGAGCGCTCGTCCTGGCATTCAACGACCGTGCCTGTGGGAATGTGTGTAATACGTATGGCTGACTCGGTTTTATTAATATGTTGGCCACCAGCCCCTGATGCTCTGAAGGTGTCGACTTTGAGGTCGGATGGATTGATGTCAATGGCATCCACTTCCTCGACTTCTGGCATGATGGCCACGGTGCAGGCTGATGTGTGGATTCTTCCTTGTGATTCTGTTTCAGGTACGCGCTGTACTCGGTGGGCTCCAGATTCAAATTTTAATTGGGAATAAACGTCCCGACCGGTAATTCGCAAAATTACTTCTTTATAGCCGCCATGATCTCCTTGGTTTTCGCTAATAATTTCTATTTGCCAGCCTTTTCTTTCTGCGTAACGTTGATACATACGGGAAAGATCGCCGGAAAAAATAGCGGCTTCATCACCACCTGTTCCGGCTCGCACTTCTAGGAAAATATTACGGTTGTCGTTGGGGTCTTTGGGGAGTAATAATATCTGTAATTCATGATCTAGAGACTCTATCAGCTTTTCGGCTTCGTTAACTTCTTCTTTAGCCATTTCCCTGAGTTCTGGGTCAGTGTCAGTAGCCATTTCTTTAGCTGAGGCAAGCATTTCTAATGCTTGTTCGAATCTTTTGTAACAATCGACCAAAGGTGCGATTTGAGCATATTCTTGGCTTAGCGTGCGAAATTTATTTTGATTGCCCTGAACTTCAGGTTCTGAAAGTAAGGCGGCGATTTCGTCATAACGCTCACATAGGTTTTCTAATTTAAGTTGGATGGATTGTTTCATTTAGGGTAGTTTAATTTAAAAATTTCTCGGGCAGCCGCAATTAAATCGTGGCGTTCATTTTCTGCTGCTGCTCTTATTTGAGTGCTGGGTGTATGTATTAATTTATTAGTTAGGCTGTAGGCAAGTCGATTAAGTGCTTCTTCGGGAGAAATGCCGTTTTTAAGTTGTAGCAATGCTTTTTGTAAGGCTTCATTTCGAGTTTCAAGCGCTTGATCACGGTAATCAAGAATAGTTGATTGTGCGCCTTGAGCGCGTAGCCAAGATGAGAAGAAATCAACCTGAGTGTCGATTATTTCTTCTGCTTGTTCTGCCGCCAGTCGGCGTGAATTCATATTTTGGTCTATAGTGTGTTGCAAATCATCAACGGTGTAAAGGTAGACATCCCTAAGTTGTTCAACTTCAGCTTCTATATCACGAGGCACGGCTAGATCTACCATAAAGATAGGTTTATGTTTGCGTTTTTTAAGGGCGCTTTCGACGCGCCCTTTCCCTAAGATAGGTAGTTGACTAGCAGTGGATGAAATAACAATATCTGCTTCAGCTAGGTGCATAGGCAATTCAGATAAAGCAATTGCATAGCCATTAAATTGTGATGCAAGCGTGTGTGCTTTGTCATAAGTGCGGTTTGCAATAATAATACGCCCTATGCCTTGTTGGGATAGGTGGCGTGCTGCAAGTTCAATGGTTTCTCCTGCGCCAATGAGTAAAGCGGTCTGCTCGCTAAGTTTATCGAATATTTGTTGAGCCAGTTGTACGGCAGCAAATGCTATAGATACTGGGCTGGAGCCAATTGAGGTGTCAGTGCGAACTTTCTTGGCAGCAGTAAAAGTGTGCTGAAAAAGTTTTCCTAGTTGCTTTCCTAAAGTGCCTGCGTCACAAGCGGCTTGGTAAGCAGTTTTCATTTGACCAAGAATTTGCGGTTCTCCAAGGATCATAGAATCTAGGCCACAAGCAACTCGAAAAATATGTCGGTACACAGATCTGTCAGTATGCCAATACAAGTATGGTGTGAAATCAGCTGGATTAATTTGTTTGCATTGGGCTACCCAATCCACCAATATTTGTTGGTTTTTAGAAGTGGATGTGCAATAAAATTCTGTACGATTACATGTCGAGAGAATTGCAGCTTCACTAATTTCTTTGAGCTGCCATAGTTCTTTCAAAGATGTTTCTAGGGCATCCGCAGGGAATGACAGGCGTTCACGTATGTACACCGGTGCGGTATTGTAATTAATCCCTACGGCAAGAAAAGTCATGGCAATTTGTTAGGTTAAATTTAATGTTAAATAAAATTCAAGATGTGAGATTAAAGATGTTTTCAGTGTTTCTTGTCGGGCATTTTACACTTCAGCGTTATGAATTTAATTAAAAACATACGTATATTATGTAGTCGAATTTCAAGAAATATAATAAATTTATCTAAATAGCGTAAATTTGCTGTCTAAACTGGCTACTATTTTATGATAATCTATTGTGAAATATATATTGAGTAATAAATAGGATTGTGTGTGTTAATTTTTAGATTGATTCTGGTGCTAGCACTTATTTTGCTGAATAGTTGTGCAGATTTTTCGGAAAAATTAAGTGATTCTGAGGTAACTGCTGCGCCTGTAAGGGAATTAGAGGTAAAGGAAAAGGTTAAGCAAAAAGAACAAAAATCATCAATTGATCCGGAAATACTGTTCACGTTATTAACGGCAGAACTTGCAGGGCAAAGAGGCCAATATGATATTGCTCTAGATGGCTATATTGAAGTTGCAAAACGTACGCAAGATGCAAAGTTTTCTGAAAGGGCAGTTATGATTGCTATGTATGTAAAAAATAGCAACAAAACGAAAGAGGCATTGGGCTTATGGTTGCGGCAAGATCCCAAGAATCTATCAGCGAGAAAAATTGCAGCATTATTGGCATTAAGATCCGGAAATAAGTTGGAAGCTACTGAGCATTTAAATGCTATGTTGATTTACGATGCTACTGGTTTTGAAAGCGCATTGCTTGAATTGGCTGGTGTTATACAAAAAGAAGGTAGAGTAGATATTATTTATGATGTGCTAGATGAATTGTCAAAACAGCATAAGGACAATGCAGAAATTTATTTTATTCAGTCGTTGCTGGCGCTGCAGAAAAAAGACAAAAATCTAGCAGAAACAAAAATTCAGCAGACATTAAGATTAAAACCTGATTGGGAAAAGGCGGTTATATTACAAGCTCAGATCGCTGTGTTTGGTGGGGATTTTAATAAGGCAAAGTTGTTGTTGAGTGATGCTTCAGATAAGTATCCGAATAATAGCAAGATTAATAGAATGTTAGCTCAAATCTTAATCAAAACCGGTGGATACAAAGAGGCGATCGAGCTCTATAAAAAGATAATCTTGGCTGATCCTAAGGATTTTGAGAGTCAATTTGCTGAAGGGTTGGTCTATTTGCAATTGGATCAAGATCAACAGGCTGAAGATGTTTTCAAAAAGATGCTGGAGCAGCCAGATTGGCGTTATCAGGCATGTTTTTACCTGGGTAAGCTGGAAGAGAAGCAAGGTAATGAGAAAAAAGCGCTATCATGGTTTGATCAGGTAACCGAAGGGCCATTTGCCTTTGATGCATCGGTTTCAGCAATTTCTTTGCTGCAGAAAGAAAAACACTTAGAAGAGGCTGGTTCTCGATTAAGTCTTTTGCAAATGAAATTTCCAAGACAAAAGTTGCAGTTAGTGCTGGTTCAGGCTGAGCTATATAATCAGCAAAAGAAATACGATGAGGCTATCAGTACTCTAAGTAATGCATTGACTGATTTTCCTAATCAAAAGGAGCTTTTATATACAAGAGCTTTGATTTTAGAGCGTATAAATAAGCTTGACTTAGCGGAAATTGATCTGAAGAAAATATTAGCTATTGATCCCAATAATTTTGAGGCATTAAATGCTTTGGGCTATACCCTGTTAAATAATTCTGGTCGTTACGTTGAAGCCGAAAAATTATTGCAGAAAGCACTTGATCTTGAGCCCAATGAAGCGGTCATAATTGATAGTTTTGGGTGGCTTCAGTTTAAGTTGGGGCATCTTGATCAGGCGCTAAAATATTTACAGCAAGCCTATGAAAGGCAGCCAGAAAATGAAATAGCTGCTCATCTTGCCGAAGTATTATGGGTCTTAGATAGAAAGGATGAAGCAAGGAAGGTCTTTGAAAGGGCAATTAAAGGGTCGCCAGATGATGAGTATCTTCAAGACTTTAAAAAAAGAATATTGAGAAGCGAGTGATTTAAGTGTTGTTGGGTCAGATGGTAAAAAAAACTGCGCTGTATTTGTTTATATTGATGGCATCAAGTTGCGCTATGGAGACGGTTGTTCAAGAAACGCCATATTCAAAATTCAGCAGAGAAAGTTTATATAACTTAGAGCATTGGTCATTTGATGGTCGCTTGGGGCTGACTAATGGTAAGGAATCTTGGCAGGCAAATATAAATTGGCAGCATAAACCTAATGATGAGGAAATGAAGTTATCCGGACCTTTGGGTCAAGGTGCAATTGTAATAAAGCTAACTGGTGAGAAGGTTACTATAGATCGTGGAAATGCTAAAATTCAGACATCATCGCAACCGGAAGCCTTTATAAGTCAGCAAGTTGGTATGTTTGTACCCGTGCATTCATTGCGATATTGGGTGATTGGTGTGCCTGAACCTGGTATTTCGTTCATTGATACGCCACTGGGGTTCAGGCAGTCAGGATGGTTGATTGAGTACAAGCAAATGCAGCGAGTTAATGAGCGGAACATGCCCCGGAGAGTTACAGTGGCAAATGAGCGGGTTAAATTGAAAATAATGATAGATCAGTGGGCTTTAAATGTTGGAAAAACAATATAGTAATGCTGGTTGGGCTGAGAGATGGCCTGCACCAGCAAAAATAAATTTAATGTTAAGAATTGTTGGGCAAAGAGCTGATGGATATCATTTGTTGCAAACCGTATTTCAGTTTATTGATTTATTTGACTGGCTGGTTTTTCATCCGGTTGATAATGGTAGAGTCACTTTAGTAAATCCTATTCCAGGAGTGCCAGAGCTTGATGATTTAACAGTTAGAGCAGCAAATTTGTTAAAAGTGGAGACTGGTTATAAATCAGGTGTGCGTATCGAAGTAGAAAAAAACTTACCAATGGGTGGTGGTTTGGGTGGGGGCAGTTCAGACGCAGCAACAACTTTGGTGGTTTTAAATAAATTATGGGGCTTACAGTTATCTGTAGAGAGATTGATGGCGCTAGGATTAAGTTTAGGGGCGGATGTGCCTATTTTTGTTTCAGGTTATGCTGCATGGGCTGAAGGTGTTGGTGAAAAATTAGAGAAAATAATTCTTGATGAGCAATGGGTTGTAGTTATTAAGCCGGAGTGCCATGTAAATACAAAAGAGATATTTTCAGCTAAAAATTTGACACGTAATAGTAAATCAATCAAAATAAGTGACTTTATAGCTGGACAACACCAAAATGATTGTGTTGAGGTAGTCAGTCAGCGATACCCGCTTGTAAAAGATGCTTTAGTTGCTTTGTCTGAGTTTTCGGAGGCAAGGTTGACTGGTTCAGGGGCTTGTGTATTTGCACAGTTTGATTCAGAAATATTAGCGATAAATGCGTATCAGTCGCTTAAAAATAACGGCTGGCAGGTTTATATTGCTAAAGGGTTAAATGAATCGCCTTTGTTTTCAAAGCTAAAGGCTGGTAAATATAATTCATAATTATTGGGTCGTCGCCAAGCGGTAAGGCACGGGGTTTTGATCTCCGCATACCAAGGTTCGAATCCTTGCGACCCAGCCATTTACCTCCACTAAATTAATTTCTAATTGGGAGTGCTTGAATGAATGAGACTCCAATGATGGTGTTTTCAGGGAATGCTAATCTGGCTTTGTCTGAAGGAATAGTTAAGAAGCTAAATATGCGCCTGGGGATGGCGACTGTTGGTAGGTTTAGTGATGGAGAAATAGCGGTAGAAATTGAAGAAAATGTCCGTGGTAAGGATGTTTTTATTATTCAGCCTACTTGCTCCCCTACCAATGAAAATTTAATGGAATTATTGGTGATGATTGATGCTCTTAAGCGTGCATCTGCATCTCGAATTACTGCGGTATTGCCATATTATGGTTATGCCAGACAAGATAGGCGCTCTCGATCGGCTCGTGTACCAATAAGTGCAAAGCTGGTTGCTAGGATGATAGAGCAGGCAGGCGCAAGTCGTATTTTAACGGTTGATTTGCATGCCGATCAGATTCAAGGTTTTTTTGACATACCTGTGGATAATGTTTATTCATCGCCGATTCTATTGGGTGATGTATGGCGTCAACAATATAAGGATTTGATAGTTGTATCGCCTGATGTAGGTGGTGTTGTTAGAGCCAGAGCGCTGGCAAAACGCTTGGATGATGCTGATCTAGCAATTATAGATAAGCGTAGGCCAAAAGCTAATGTATCAGAAATAATGCATATTATTGGTGATGTTGATGGTCGAACCTGCGTAATGATTGATGATTTGGTCGATACTGCAGGAACTTTATGCCATGCAGCCGCTGCTTTAAAGAGGCGCGGAGCGGTAAGGGTAGTTGCTTATTGTACGCATGCGGTTTTATCAGGTGCGGCAATGAAGAATTTGAATGGTTCTGAATTAGATGAGTTAGTTGTTACAGATACCATTCCTTTAAATTCAGATGCGGCAGGGTCCGGTAAAATAAGGCAGCTGAGTGTTGCTGAAATGCTGGCTGAGACTATTAGACGTATTGCAGTAGGTGAGTCAGTTAGTTCGCTTTATGTAGATTAAGAGACGATTATTAGAATTTATGTAGGTGTTTATTGGATGCCTATTTCAGAGAAATGGTGAGGAAAGATGTCAAGTGTATTTGAATTTGTTGCTGAAAGACGAGAGCAATCAGGAAAAAACGTGGCTAGGCGTGCGCGTAGACAAGGGAATGTGCCTGCTGTTATATATGGCGGATTAGGTGCTCCTCAAATGTTGCTGCTAAATCATAACGAAGTAATTAAGCATCTTGCCCATGAGGCTGTTTATTCGCATGTGTTAGATATAACAGTTGATGGAAAAAAAGAGCAGGCTATTTTGAAAGGAGTTCAGCGGCACCCTGCTAGAGTTCAAATTTTGCATCTTGATTTTTTGCGGGTTAATATGTCTGAAGAATTAAAGGTGCATGTGCCATTACATTTTATCAATGAGCATTCATCGGTCGGTGGAAAAAAGGGAGGTATTGCAGCTCATTCCATGGTTGATATAGAAGTTTCCTGCCTGCCATCATTGTTGCCTGAATATTTAGAAGTAAATCTTGCTGGTTTAGATATTGGAGAGACAATACATCTTTCTGATATTGTATTGCCGAAAGGTGTTGAGATATTGGCTTTGTTGCAAGGACCGGAGCATGACTTGCCAGTTGTATCTATGATGGCCTCAAAAGCTAGTAAGGATGATGCGGCTGTTTAAAGAGAGATGTGCTAAAAGTGATTAAACTTATCGTTGGGCTGGGTAATCCAGGTCAACAGTATGAAAAAACCCGGCATAATGCCGGGTTTTTGTTTTTGGACAGGCTTGCATCAGAATTGGGTGTGTTCTGGGTTAGTCAATCGAAGTTTCAGTGTTCATTAGCAGAAGCGAATATTGGAAATACCAGTGTTATGTTGTTAAAGCCCACCACATTCATGAATAGAAGCGGTGAGTCGGTAGGAAAGGTTGCAAGATATTACAAAGTGATGCCGGAAGAAATTCTCGTGGTTCATGATGAGTTGGATTTTAATCCTGGTGTTCTGAGGCTAAAAATATCTGGAGGTCATGCTGGTCATAATGGTTTAAGGGATATTATTAGTCATTTGGGATCCAATGAGTTTTATCGGTTAAGAATCGGTATTGGTCGCCCAGATCAAAAGCAAGATGTTGCGAACTTTGTATTGTCTCAACCAACAAAGTTAGAGTCAGAAATGATAGGAAGTGCGATTGAGTTGGGTCAGTCTTTCATGGCGCAAATGGTTTCTGGTGATATAGCGACTGTGATGAACAAAATGAATTCCTGAGCTCTGGCTATGTTAACGTGACATGATTAAAGCAATATTAGTGACATTAGTCTTTAGATTAAATATTGCAATATTAAAGTGATGCTCTTGTGGGGCCATGGCTTTATAGTTTATTAGTCCAATTATAGTAATCTTTAGTTGACACATGATTTCTTATAAAAGATAATGGTTTGCTTACCCGATATAGGAGGGGTTCCCGAGCGGCCAAAGGGATCAGACTGTAAATCTGCCGGCTCTGCCTTCGGAGGTTCGAATCCTCCCCCCTCCACCATCATGAATTAAAAATAAATCTGCGGGTGTAGTTCAATGGTAGAACTCCAGCCTTCCAAGCTGATCACGTGGGTTCGATTCCCATCACCCGCTCCATTTTCTGAGATTAAGCTCATATAGCTCAGTAGGTAGAGCACTTCCTTGGTAAGGAAGAGGTCTCCGGTTCAAATCC
Organism: uncultured Methylococcaceae bacterium; assembly: GCA_903908165.1. GTDB lineage: Bacteria > Pseudomonadota > Gammaproteobacteria > Methylococcales > Methylomonadaceae > Methylobacter_C. The sequence goes on from CAIVQX010000096.1 coordinate 33,032, forward strand.
GGATATGAGCTCCAAGATATTTTTGCGATTTTTGTCAGGTGTAATCATGGCCAAAGAAAAGTTTTCACGTAATAAGCCCCACGTCAACGTAGGCACAATTGGTCATGTTGACCACGGTAAGACAACGCTAACAGCGGCATTAACAATAGTCATGGCAAAGTTGCACGGTGGTGCGGTAAAAGCAT
>CAIVQX010000097.1 GCA_903908165.1 uncultured Methylococcaceae bacterium
CCTCATTCAAATCTGAATAGACTGACTCCCGATGAAGCCTATTATGGTTTGTTGTCACCATTAAAAAAAGCAGCTTAATACAATGACAGATATTCACTTATAAATTGATAATGTCTGTTTAAACAATTGGGGCCAGCTCTTTAGTATGCCAATGCTACAGCAAATAAACCTAAATTTTGATGGTAATTTTTAATACGTTCTATAAATCGGTGTTGCACTGATTCGTTCATCGATTTGCTTTAATAGTTCTTTATAAGCATTGCTATCAACTGATTGGTAACGTTCATTAAACTCAGTTTTGTCCATGTGCTCTGGAAGATCTCTGGGGTCTGGCATGAAATCAGTGTAATCCTTTATTTCGGACATAGCTTTTTGAATTTTGCGTGCATTTTCAGGGGATGATGTAGCAATTTCTCCAAAATGTGTGCCCGCTTTATCGGCGGCTAAATCGATAAAACTAAACCCACTCCCGCCATTAGCATCATTTAGTTCTTTTTCTTCACCAACTGCTTTCGCGATTTGGCCATTGATAGATGATGTAATGGCAGCAGAAGCTATAAAGTGTTGGGCAAGATCAATTCTCTTATACAAAAAAGTTGGGTAGTTTTTCTTGGGCAATTCTTTTGTATTCGAAATTGCTAACAGTTTGTTTGTTTCTTTGTTATTGACATAGTTATTAGTTGCCATAATGACTAATTTATTTTGTTCAATCGCATTTTCTAATGTTGAGCGTCGAAGTGCTAATTCAAATAAAGGCTTTAATAATTCAGCAAGTGATAATCGCCAAGCAGGGTCATGCTGTAAAAGAACTTCAGTTATTTTTTGTTGATAGATGTGAAGGGCAGGATTACTCGGATCTTGTGTAAGAAAATTTTGTGCTTGAATTAATGATTCTTTGCTTGAATAATAAGTAATGGAAATTTTTTGGGTATCAATTTTAATAATCTTGATAGGCTGTGTTGCTAGAATGAAATATTCATTCAGTGAGCTGTACTTAATTAACGTATTGATAACAAAAGCCGCAAACTTTGCGGGCAATAATAATTTTCCCGCTTTAAATTTAGTCAGTTCAGGTAGGTCATTATTTTCTTCTATACCTAATCTAAAGCTAATGTTTAGATATTGGCCATAAGTATTTTTGGGTAATGTCATTGTGACAGTGAATCGTAATACGTTTTTTTTAAGCTCTATTTTTACAGCGCTTTTAGTGTACCTATTTAATAAATAATTAGCGGCGAGATTAAGGTCTGGTTGAGACAATTCAATAGTACCAATTTCATCAGGTTTGGTTTTTGCGCCCTCATGTAATAACTTTCTTGCTCTAACAACATCATCTTGTGTAAGTGTCCAACCTACAGCTATATCAGGTCTATCACTTATTCCAAAAAATACCAGCATTGCACAGAGTATCAATACAAAACTTAGTAATAATAGAATCGTGCGTAGTAATAGTTTCATGTAACTTTTCTATGAAAATTCAAAAGTGAATCCAGCCGATTTGAGGTAATCTGCTTCTTGAAGTAAGTCAGCATGCGTTAGGGGTGAATGATTTAACCAAGCCTCAGGGAACTGTATGTTTATTTTAAATTTATTAATGGCTATTTTAAAACAAGGAAGCTCATCATCATGCCGGTTTCGTCGCAAGAGAACTGCAAGTCGAAGAACGACAGTTAAGTAAGGTGCTGAGATATTCCACGGTGAATGTAATTCATTAAAAAGTTGCAATGAAAGTTTTCGTCGATGCAATCTTACAATAGTTGCTAAGAGATTTTGATCTTGCGTAGAAAAGCCTGCCAAATCTGCATGCTCAATAATATAGGCGCTGTGTTTATGATATTGACTGTGGGCTATATCAATGCCTATTTCGTGTAAATCTGCTGCCCAATCTAAAAATTGAGCACTGATTACATCAGTCGACCAGCTACAACTACTTTGTAATTGATTCAAAATAATGGCAATGGTTTGTTTAATCCGTAAGGCATGTTTTTTATCAGTACGATATCTTTCTGTAACTGACTGTACAGTTTTTGAGCGCACATCATGATTATAAATCCGCCCTAACAGATCCTGTATGAGACCCTCTCTTAAAGCGCCATCAGCAACTGTCATTTGTTCAATTCCCAAGCTTTTGAAAGTAGCATAGACAATTGCAACGCCACCAGCAAATACAGGTAGTCGTTCATGATTCAGCGTGGGCAAATTAATTTCATTAATATGATTGCATTGATTAAGGTGCATAACCAGTTTTTCTAAACCTTGTCTGGTTATACTGTTATTACTCCAATTATTAGCTTGCAGTACTTTCGCAATAGAACGTAAGCTACCAGATGCACCGATAGCTTCATCCCAATTAGTACGTTGGAATTTTCGTTGGAAAGGTTCTAGTTTTTGTTCGACAAAAAGACAGGCTTGGTTGAATGCATTTTTTGATAAATAGCCTCCCTTGAAAAAGGTATTGCTCACAGAAACACAGCCCATTTGCAAACTTTCTTTTTCTTTAGGTGAGTTACCAGAACCAATAATAAATTCAGTACTACCACCACCAATATCCATAACCAATCGTAAATTGGCATTACTGCTCAAACTATAAGAAACGCCTAAATAAATTAAACGAGCTTCTTCAATACCCGATATTATATGGATAGGGTGTTTTAATGCCAATTCTGCTTTAACTAAAAATTGCCCTGCATTTTTTGCCGTTCTCAACGTGTTTGTACCAACAATATGTACACTCTCACTTGGAAAGTGTCCAATTCTTTGACCAAATCGTTCTAGACAAGCTAGTGCTTTTTTTTGTATCTGTTCATCTAGAATATTTTCTTTGTTAAGGCCTGACGCCAGTCTGACCATTTCTCTGAGTCGATCAATAGTTTGTAGGGTACCATCATCGTTCAAGCTGCAAACGATCATATGAAAGCTATTAGACCCTAAGTCTACAGCTGCAACCACCTTTGGTAGTTTGTTATGCACGTGTCATCCAGTTTTGTCTACTAAACAAGTTAATATCTGTTAAAATTTCAATTTTTTTCAGTCTATTTCAGCTTTGATAGCCAATATTCAACTTACCTAATTTAACTTATTTAAAGGCTCCCGTTAAGTGTTACTTTCAATATGAATGCATTATCTATTCGTAACCTTCGAAAAACATATAATAATGGCTTTGAAGCCTTAAAAGGGATTGACCTCGATGTTGTAGAAGGTGACTTTTTCGCTCTTCTGGGCCCCAATGGTGCTGGTAAATCAACAGCAATTGGGATAATAAGTTCTTTGGTAAATGAATCTAGTGGTTCAATAAAAATATTTGGTCATGATTTAAACACAGCTCGACCTATCGCAAAAAGTTGTTTAGGAATGGTTCCTCAAGAAGTAAATTTCAATCAGTTTGAGACAGTTAAAAATATTGTCCTTAATCAAGCGGGTTATTACGGATTAGCTAGAAAAATCGCACTCCAAAGAACTGAGTACTGTCTTAGACAGATGGACTTATGGGATAAGCGCGATAGTGTATCTAGGCGATTATCTGGTGGCATGAAGCGGCGATTAATGATTGCTCGTGCCATGGTGCATGAACCTAAACTATTAATTCTTGATGAGCCGACAGCTGGAGTTGATATAGAAATACGTCGCTCTATGTGGGAAATGATGGAGGAACTTAATCAACAAGGTACTACAATCATTTTAACAACACATTATTTGGAAGAAGCTGAAAGTCTTTGTCGCAATATTGCAATTATTGATCAGGGAATGATTGTCGAGAACTCCGATATGACAAGTTTGCTCGCAAAATTGCATACCGATAATTTTGTTTTAGATTTGGCAGAACCCTTGGCTATATGTCCAACTATCCCAGGCTATTTCATTGAACGTATAACTGCAAATGTACTTAATGTTGCAGTCACGAAAGAAACCGGTCTTAATGAATTATTTAGTCAGTTAAGCAGATTGAATATTAAAGTTATTAGTTTAAAAAATAAGAGTAATCGTTTAGAACAATTATTTATGGATTTGATTTCGTCGACTTCTTCAGGGAATAAAGAATGAATAATTCAATTGCATTAAGGACAATTATTACTAAAGAAGTGTTTCGTTTCATTCGTATTTGGCCTCAAACATTATTGCCTCCTGCTATAACGACAGCACTATATTTTTTAATTTTTGGTAAATTAATTGGTAATCGGATAGGTGGTATAAATGGTTCCACTTACATGGATTATATTGTGCCGGGCATTATTTTAATGTCCGTTATCAGTCATTCTTATGCTAATGTCGTTTCATCATTTTATTCAACCAAATTTCAACGTAATATTGAAGAGTTGTTGGTTGCTCCCGTACCTAATTGGGTAATATTAAGCGGATATGTAAGTGGGGGTATTATTCGCGGATTATTAGTGGGCTTGGTAGTATCAATAATATCGCACTTATTCGCAGATATCATTGTTTATAACGTTTTGATTACACTTTCTATAGCTGTTTTTACTGCAACCATATTTTCGCTTGCTGGTTTTATCAATGCAGTTCTTGCAGAAAGTTTTGATGACATTTCTATTATTCCTAATTTTGTGCTAACACCATTAAGTTATCTGGGGGGGGTGTTTTATTCGGTAGATATGCTTCCAGGTATCTGGCAAACAATATCAAGATATAATCCCATTTTATATATGATAAATACGTTTCGATATGGATTCATCGGGGTTACTGACGTTAATATCCAATCAGCTTATTTAATTACAGGTGGATTTATTGTGAGCTTGACAATTATCTGTTTGTTTTTATTGCATAAAGGCATTGGAATAAAGCATTAAAAACAATTCAATTTCACTCTTATTCATAATTTTTCAGACAAAGATACTATAAATGTTTATCATGCATCACTTTTTAATTAAGAATAAGGTTTTACTATGCAAGTAGCTGACAATATGGCGGTTTCTATTCACTATACATTGACCAATGATGCAGGTGAGGTATTAGATACATCTGTTGGGGATGAGGCTTTAATTTATCTCCATGGTAGTGGAAATATTATCTCTGGCCTCGAAAATGCACTCGTCAACAAAACCATAGGTGATAAATTCAGTGTGCGTATTTCACCAGAAGATGCTTATGGCGAAGTTATGGATGATATGGTTGAAGTGATTTCAAGAAAGATGTTTGAAGGCATTGATAATGTTGAAGTTGGTATGCAGTTTCATGCTGATGTGAGTTCTGGTTCTGGTGTAGTAACAGTAGTTAATGTCGATGGCGATAACGTTACCATAGATGGTAACCATCCTTTAGCAGGCATACCGTTAACTTTCGATGTAGAAGTAATTGATGTCAGACTCGCTACTGAAGAAGAGACATCACATGGACATATACACGGTGCTAATTGTCATCATTAATCTATACAGCTATTAATCTTGCATGGTGAGTAAGGAATTAATTTTGTAGTTTGGTTATCCAAGGATATTTTGTGTAAGGATCAACATAGAATGAGAGGGATTCTGGTTTATGTAACAGACCTCTCTCACCTGAAGCATTCGGATTAAGTTGCCTTTTTTCTATAAAGTCGACCATTCGATGTGCGCTATATATCATTAACACCCGATTGCCATTTTTATTGGGGTAAATTTGAAACCCTACATTGTTTTCCGTAAAGTTAGGGTTTCGACTGATAAGGTCATCAAGTTGGTTAATATCACCCTGCGTTATTTTTTTTAGAATGGAGTTGTCGTGATCCCTTATTAATTTGTATACGTAAGATAATAAGGTGCCAGCCAATTGATTGTTTTTGAGGTCTTTTACTTCTAAATCAGAAAAAAAGAAACTTTCTGCGACAAGATAGTGTTTATTTTTATCACCATCATTTGCAAAGAGTGAAATCTTATTTAACATTTCATGTTCTAATGCATTTAAAAATGACCTAGGAGCGCGAATATGCTTATCTACTGTTACAACCCAAGGAAGAGCTCTGCCATCAGTTTCATAGCGCTCTTTCACACTCGTAATAACGCTTGATCGGATTAACTCATTTTCACGACCTTCTGGTTTAACTATAAATGCATCTACAGCTGTAATTTGAGTATAAAAACCACTCGCTTTAAATTGGTTAACTATATTCGAGTACCTTGGTTGATAAGGGATTCCTGTACCATCATAGAGTATATTAATTTGATTTTTTTTAGCATGCTCTGCAACCAAGTCACGTAATCTGTTTGCAAATGGTTCAACATAGACATAATCATCGCTATGATGACTAGCAGCTGTGAGTATTTTATAAAGATCACTTTTTTTACGAAACTCATCTAATGACGCTGTAACAAAGTTATGGCCACAATGCGCAAATGCAATTTCTTCCACAGCCGTTTTTCCTGAGCCTGCGCCACCCATTGACATAAATAAACTAGGATTCGCGACGGAAGACTTGCCTTCAAAAAGAACTTCTATAGCTTCATCAAATTGTTTTATTATTTTTGATAAGCGTTCATGTGCAATTTCAACCGCTCTCTTTAATCTAATATCACCATTCGCAGAATGTAACATTATATCTTTTAGGCCCTCATTTTTGACAAGGTCAAATATTGAACTATTTTCTCCTCCACATCGCTTTAGTAGCTGCAATACTTCAGTATGTCCAGGCGATCTCAATCCTGTTAACATATTAATATCCAGACAGAACAAGGGTGCCGCACCATCCTTGCCAATACTTATTCCATCAATCTCATAGTATCCAGACTTGCGTATGTCCTCGGTTCCAGGTAAGTATCCAATCATTTTATCTGCAGCACAAAGTGGATAATCAGCAAAATGTTTTCCCGCTATAAAAAATTCTTTTTCAATACCATACATTGGCACAAGGCCACCATCAACAGCAACTAAGCAGTCAATGCCAGTATCCGTTTTATGTGACAAGAAAGGAATGCCGTAAACGAACTTTTTATTTTCTGGCCATTTACCATAATCATTTGGAATGTTATTAAGACTTTTGCATAATGAAGGGTCAAGTGCGTGTTGAAAAGCCTGTGTAATTTCTCTAAGTGTGCTTTCTGGATTATGTAAAGCTACAGCATCATCTGCTTCAATTCGTCTAAAATCAATACCTTGTTCATATACACTTTTGATAGCTGGCAATTTTCCAAGCATTGTAATAAAAAAATCCAGTGATAATCTATTACCGTATGCAAAAGGCCTTACACAACGCATTTTTTGGTAAAAATTAGCAAGTCGTTCAGCTATATTTTCTGTACTAATAACAAAGCCATTATTATCAAAAATAGCAGTGTCTTTATTATCATCACCATCCAAAACCAAGCTTTCAATGGCCTCACGAAATTCTTTTCTTTTATTAGCATCTGTCATGGTACCTGGGCGATGAAGCACAGTGGGTTGTTCTTTCCAGTCTTGATACATTTCACGGTGAATCCGTGAAAAAAGCTCTGTAAGATAAGTAACTCTTTTTGTTTGATCATGCGAGACAGTTCCTTCTGCTTCTTGCTGCAAAGTGGATTGCAGCCTTGTACCTTGGGCAATTGCAAGAGCAGTTCGTAATTTTTTAAGTTGTTTATATCCCTTGATTCTGGGGATTTTATTTTTGTTCATGAGTTCAGTATTGGATCAGAGGGTCTGATAATTAGTGTTATTGTAAATAAAATCTCTGTGTTAACTTGAAAAATTTATTAGCACTCCTTCAACTACTTATAATTATTAGTTGTAAATCACTTTTTGCTCAATTCCAAACCGTACTATAAAAACTTTTTAAGCTATAATTAACCACTTTTAACTGTTCAACATTTTAATATCGTGTCGACTAGAAATAACGATTCTTCAACTTTTCAGGGACTTATCCTGGCATTACAAGATTATTGGTCAAATCAGGGTTGTATTTTATTACAGCCTTTAGATCAAGAAGTAGGCGCAGGGACTTTTCATCCAGCTACTTTTTTAAGAGCGATTGGTCCTGAGCCTTGGAATGTGGCATATGTTCAACCATCAAGACGACCTACTGATGGCCGCTTTGGCGAAAATCCTAATCGGCTCCAGCATTATTACCAGTTTCAAGTCCTTTTAAAGCCATCACCCGATAATATCCAAGAGCTATATCTTGGTTCATTACGCTATTTAGGTCTTGATTTACTTGAACACGATATTCGTTTTGTTGAAGATAATTGGGAGTCTCCTACATTAGGTGCCTGGGGTTTAGGTTGGGAAGTCTGGCTAAATGGAATGGAAGTGACTCAGTTCACTTATTTTCAACAAGTGGGTGGATTGGAATGCAGACCTGTAAGTGGCGAAATTACATATGGTCTTGAACGTATTGCTATGTATTTGCAGGGAGTTAAAAGCGTCTATGATTTAATTTGGACAAATGGTCCTTTTGGTGTGGTTACTTATGGTGATGTTTTCCACCAAAATGAAGTTGAAATGTCGGCTTATAATTTTGATCATGCTAATGTCGATTTTATGTTCCATTGTTTTAATACCTATGAGCAAGAATGTCAAAAGTTAATAGAGCAGAATTTGCCGTTGCCAGCTTATGAAATGGTGTTAAAAGCATCACATACTTTCAATTTACTAGATGCGCGCCATGCTATTTCTGTAACCGAGCGTCAACGCTATATTTTAAGAGTTCGAACATTATCCAGATCCGTTGCTGAAGCTTATTATGTTCGTCGCGAGTTACTTGGTTTTCCAATGTTGACAGAGCAAGGAACATAAAATGACAACAAGTAAACATTTGCTCTTTGAATTGGGATCAGAAGAGTTACCTCCTAAGACATTAGTCAGGTTAAGTAATGCCTTATTAGACGAAATTGTTCAAGGTTTGCAAGCGGCTAATATCTCTTTTACAACTGCTAAGGCATTTGCCACACCCAGGCGCTTGGCTGTATTCATTGAAAACCTGTCTACAGCTCAACCAGACAAAATGGTCGAAAAGCGTGGGCCGGCAATACAAGCTGCTTATTCAGCGGATGGTACACCTAGCAAAGCGGCCTTGAGTTTCGCGCTAGGTTGCGATACCAAAGTTGAAAAACTGGACCGATTAAAAACTGACAAGGGAGAATGGTTAGCATTTACTCAAGTTGTAAAGGGACAGCTAACAGAAAATTTGATTCCAGATATTATTCGGCAAAGTATAACAAAGTTGCCTATAGCTAAGAGAATGCGTTGGGGCAATTTCAATACAGAATTCGTCAGACCAGTGCATTGGGCTGTTTTACTTTATGGCACTACGGTTATCAAAGCAGAAATTTTAGGATTACATACCGGTAATATAACAGAAGGACATCGTTTTCATGTCCCACATAAATTAACCATAACCAATCCAGAAAGTTATCAGGATATTTTATTCAATCAGGGAAAAGTTATCGTTGATATTGAACGTAGAAAATCATTGATTTCTGAAGCTGCACAAAAAGCAGCCGCTTTAGTAAATGGTATTGCACATATAGAAACTGATTTATTGGAGGAAATTGCCGCTTTAAATGAATGGCCAGTCCCAATTACAGGTTGTTTTGATTCACGCTTTTTGGAATTACCAGCAGAAGTGTTGATTACTACCATGCAAACAAATCAAAAATATTTCCCAGTAAAAAATTCTAATGGTGAGTTATTGGCCCATTTTATTACCTTCAGCAATATCGAAAGTAATCGGCCTAAATCCATTCAAAACGGTAATGAGAGAGTTGTTACACCACGTCTTGCAGATGCTGAATTCTTTTGGAAGCAAGATAGAAGAAAATCATTAGCGGACAGAGTTGAAAGCTTATCAACCATAGTGTTTCAGGAAAAATTAGGTACTGTTGCAGAAAAGTCGCAACGAGTAATCCAGCTAGCTGAGTACATAGCAAATCGTCTTGGATTTGATGTTGAACTTTCAAAACGAGCTGCCTTATTGGCCAAAACAGATTTGATGACTGAAATGGTTGGTGAGTTTGGTAATCTTCAAGGTATTATGGGGCGTTATTATGCAATCGCTGACAACGAACCCGACGCAGTAGCGTTGGCAATTGAAGAACAGTATTTTCCAAAACAGTCAGGCACCGTAACGGCAGGTAGTCAAATAGGTCAAGTTCTAGCGATTGCTGAAAAAATAGATACACTGACAGGTATATTTAGTGCGGGCTTGATTCCAACAGGTGATAAAGACCCTTATGCATTAAGACGTGCCGCTTTAGGGGTATTGCGAACGTTAATTGAAAATAATTTAACGCTAAATATCCATCATGTCGTTGCCTTCTCACTATCATTATTTTCACATTCATTTGATATTGTAAGTACTCAAAAAGCTGTTATCGATTTTATATTCGATCGTTTAAAAAGCTATTGCTTGGATAAGGGTTTTAGTGCGGATGAATTTGATGCCGTGATGACAGTTCTTCCTAACGATCCTCTAGATTTTATGCAACGTTTGGTGGCTGTTAAGTCTTTTAGGCAGTTACCTGAAGCTGAAAGTCTTGCTGCTGCCAATAAACGCATACGTAATATCCTAAAAAAATCAGATACTAAACCTGCTGATGTTATAGGTAATCTTGTTGAAAATGAAGAAATTCAATTGCTCCAAGCTGCTAGGTTATCAGCTACTGATATTCAGCCCTTATTGGCGCATCGTGACTATCAAAAGACACTTAACCGTTTGGCGCAGTTAAGATCTGACGTTGATGTTTTTTTTGAGAATGTCATGGTCATGACTGATGATATTGAATTACGCGCAAATCGATTAGCTTTATTAGAATTTTTATCTGAACAGTTTTTAACTTGTGCCGATATATCAAAATTGCAATCTTAATTATTCTATAGGCTTATTTAGAACGCCCACAAACTTCATTTCTTATATCAATATATATATGCTTAATCAACGATATATTGTTTTAGATCGTGATGGTGTGATTAATTATGATTCTGATGATTTTATTAAATCGGCAGATGAATGGGTTCCAATTGAGGGTAGCCTTGAAGCAATTGCTTCTCTCAATGCAGCAGGTTTTCGAGTGATTGTGGTGACTAATCAGTCAGGAATCGCTCGGGGACTTTTAGATGAAAGTATATTGGCCAAGATCCACTCTAAAATGCAACAACTTTTGAATAAAAAAGGAGGCAATATTGAAGCCATTTATTTTTGTCCCCACGGCCCTGACAGTGATTGTAAATGCCGAAAACCCATGCCAGGCATGCTAAAGTCTTTTGCAAAAGACTTTGATGTAGATCTTTCTACAATATTTGTTATTGGTGATTCATTGCGAGATTTACAAGCTGCTGAAGCAGTAGGTGCTAAACCTATTTTAGTTAAAACCGGCAAAGGGCAAGCCACTTTATTGAATAATCCACACCTCAATTTTCTTGTTTTTGAGAACTTATATGACGCAGCAAATTACATCATTTCAAGACATTAGGCCAAAAAATTATATTGGCTCAGCTCTATTATTTTTTGGTATTTTTTTTACTGCGACTATCGCTGGCATTTTACTTATTTTAGGCATGGTGACGACATTTAAAATACGGTGGAAGATAGGTTATCTCTGGTGCGCCATTATCGGTTGGTTGACTAAGATTTTTTGTGGACTTACTTTTCAGGTTGAAGGACTGGAGCATGTTAATGCCAATCAACCTGTCGTTTATTTAAGTAATCATCAATCTGCATGGGAAACACTAGCCTTACGTTATATTCTTCCTCCGCATTCAGTGGTTATTAAACGTGAACTGTTGTTGTTTCCAATTTGGGGTTGGTCATTATTGACTCTCAAATCTATCGTTATCAATCGAAAAAATCAACGTTCTGCATTACGCGCTTTACTAGAACAAGGCTCAAGATATTTGAACGAAGGCCTATCAGTTCTAATATTTCCTGAAGGCACGCGCGCAGGTGCTGGAGAAGTATTGAAATTTAATGTGGGTGGTGCATTATTAGCTCATAAATCAGGATTTCCAATAATTCCGATTGCTCATAATGCAGGTTCTTATTGGCCACGTTATAGTTTCTTCAAATACCCAGGAATTATAAAAGTTAAGATAGGTCCGCTTATTGATACGAAGGATCGTAAAGCTGCTGATATCAATGCAGAGGCAGAGGACTGGATTCACCAAGCCTTGAAAAATATGGATTAAAGTTCAGGTTATCCTAGATTTATTCAGTAATACTACAATTTCTCTCACATTATGGTTTTAATAAAATGAAAAAAATAATTCTCCTTTCTTTGTCTACATTATTACTTCCAGCTTGTGCTGATAGAAATGAGTATGAAAAAGCTGTAGTAGAACAAATGCAAAATGAATCTGAAGTAAAGGATTATAAAATTGCACCCGAATATATTGGCAAATGTGTAGTAGAGAAATCATCTAAAAAAATGCATGGTGTGTTTCCTCTCGACCCAACTCGTCTTCTTGCTTATCGCAACTACACAAAAATGTTAAAACTAACTAATTCAACTGATCCTAAAAAAACTCTTGAAGAGTTACGTAATGATTTTGGTTCCGCTAAAGATTTGGCAGAAGCACGTTCCAATTATACTGAAAGCTTAATGGAGTGTTATTCCATTGTTATTGCTGAATCAGAATCTGAAGCAAAAGAAAAAAAGTAAATGTTCAACTATCCTAGGTTATAGGATAGGCTATCAATGTTGTATATCTCCTAGTATGGCTAAAATATTACAGTGAAGTATGTTTTAGCCATTCAATGATTTACCTAAATAGTTCTACCGTTTTTATTGTGAGTTTCTTTTAAAATAAATAACGTTTTTAGGTAAATATGAAGTTAACGATTGTCATTTGTTCGCATAACCGTTCGGAACTTCTTACGATTGCTCTTAACTCTATCTATAATGCTGTAAAGCCAGTTAACTATAATATAAGTGTGCTGGTTATTGCTAATGCATGTACTGATACAACGTTAACTGATCTTGAGCAATATAAAATAAAACAATCTATTTATTGTCAAGATATACCTCTTCTTATTGAGGAAGAGTCTAAAAAAGGTAAGTCTTTCGCGTTAAATCGAGCGATCAATATTGTTAAGGAAGGTTATCTTTGTTTTATGGATGATGATCAAATGCTTGACAAGGAATATTTCAAGGCTGTTTTAAATGCATTAAATGATTATCCCGATTCGACTATGCTTTGTGGTCCTTTACATGCTGATTGGAAAGGTATTGAACCAAAATGGATTTATGAAACCGGAAAATATCAAATCAATCCATTGCCCTTTCCTTTATTTGATTTAGGTAATATGACATTATTAATAACTGATGAAATTCAAACGCCTCCTGGTGGGCAAGTAATTATCCGAAGAGATGTTTTCACCAGAGTTGGTAAGTTTCGTGAAGATTTAGGTCCAACTGGTCATAACTTGGTCGGTAGTGAGGATACGGATTTTTTTCTTAGGGCTATTAAAAATAATGAAATTTTTCGATATATACCAAGTATTATTCAATATCATCATATCGACTATGATCGTTTCAAAATAACTTATCTTATCAATAATAGTTTTAAAAGAAATCGTTCATTAACAATTGCGCTTTATTCAAAAAATAAACCACCCTTATATTTGTGGTTGAAATTATTGAACTATTTTTTCAAAGCCTTATTAAGTTTTAATTCAATACGAATTCGTTTTTATTTAGTTCGATGTGCCGCAATATCAGGGCAAATTAGTGGATATTTAAAAAAATAAGCACCAACTATTAGGCATTTAAGGAGCGTATTTATGAAATCAAATGTTTCGTTCACAACTAATGCATGAATTACGGATATACCTTTCATATAAGAAACATTGACTCATATGAAGCGGAGTTTAGAAGAAAGAATTGTAGCACTTGATGTGGGAAGGCCAATTGGCAAATATGAAGAAAGATTGAAGGGGGAATTATCATAATTACGCATTATACTTTCAAATCTCATTGAAGAAGGGTTATAGATAAAGTTGTTGAAATTCCAACTGATGAGAAAAATAAAAAAAGTGCTGAATAAATATTTTGGTGAAGTTGAAATTGCATTAAATGATTTTGATGGTGCGCCAATTTATCAGTACTTATATGCAATTGATTTATGTAATGGAGATTATATATTACATGTGGATTCGGATATGCTATTTCATAGTGGGAATGGATATTCTTGGATTGAAAATGCAATTGAATGTATGAAAACCAATCCTCAAGTAATTTTTACTACACCTGGCGGTCCTCCTCAAGCTAAAAATTGGTTGGAGTATTTAATAGGTACTTCATTGAAGCAGTCCAATTTAGGAAAATGGCATAAAGCTAATTTCATATCTACACGATATTTTTTAATGGATAAAA
>CAIVQX010000098.1 GCA_903908165.1 uncultured Methylococcaceae bacterium
ACAGACGTAACCGGAGCGGTTGAGTTGCCAGAAGGTGTAGAGATGGTGATGCCTGGTGATAATATATCAGTAAAAGTTAAATTGATTTCACCGATTGCTATGGAAGATGGATTGCGATTCGCAATTCGTGAGGGTGGTCGTACAGTAGGTGCCGGTGTTGTTGCATCAATACTTGAATAAAATAAATAATTAATATAATATATCAAGTTCTGTAAAGTTTTTCTGAATAGGTCAGTAGTTCAATTGGTAGAATGGCGGTCTCCAAAACCGCTGGTTGGGGGTTCGAGCCCCTCCTGGCCTGCCAGTCAGATTAAACAAATCGATATTATCCATACAATAAAAAAACATGAATACTCAAGCAGAATCATCAGCGGCTGTTGCTGATATTATTAAGCAAGTTTTTTCTGTTATCCTCGTGGTTGCAGGTATAGCAGCATTCTATTATTTTTCAACAGATCACGGTGACTTAAAAGAAATTCGGCTTTTATACCGAGTTTTAGGGTTGGTAGCTTTGATGTCAGTAGTGGTGGCTATGATGCTATCCACTGAATTAGGGCGAACTGTTTGGACTTTTGCACTTGAGTCTCGCCAAGAAGTTAGAAAGGTGGTATGGCCAACTAGGGAAGAGACTATGAGAACCACTATGTTGGTTTTTGTTATGGTATTTGTTGTGGGGCTAATCTTGTGGTTGCTTGATATGTTTCTTTTCTGGGGAGTGCGTTTTCTAACTGGGCAGGGTGGGTAAGAAAATGTCTTTACGCTGGTACGTTGTTCACGCCTACTCAAACTTTGAAAACAAAGTTAAGCAAGCGTTGGAAGATAGAATTGAAAGAGAAGGCCTTGGTCAATACTTTGGAAAGATTCTCGTTCCCACGGAAGAGGTTATTGAAATGAGGATGGGTCAACAACGTAAAAGTGAAAGAAAGTTTTTCCCTGGTTACGTACTTGTTCAAATGGAGTTGACCGATGAGACATGGCATTTGGTGAAGGATGTGCCAAGAGTACTTGGTTTTATCGGAGGAACGTCAGATCGTCCAGCGCCAATATCAGAAAAAGAAGCTATGTCTATTCTTAATAGGGTAGAAGATGGTGTTAATAAGCCAAGACCTAAAGTATTATTTGAGGTTGGTGAAGTTATTAGGGTTAATGATGGGCCGTTTAAGGATTTTAATGGCGTGGTTGAAGAAGTCAATTATGAGAAAAATAAATTAAAAATTTCTGTTTTGATTTTTGGTCGATCTACATCTGTAGAGTTAGCTTTTGGGCAGGTTGAGAAGAGCTGATTAATAAAGGTAGCGTATCAAAGAATAAGTTATGAGTCTTTGTTTGGTATAGGCAAAGATTATTTGTGTTTGGGGGAGCTGAAAAGCGTCTGCACCTCGTATTGGAGTTAAATGATGGCTAAAAAAATAACGGCATACATTAAGTTACAAGTTAAGGCGGGTGAAGCAAACCCGAGTCCTCCAGTTGGTCCGGCATTGGGTCAGCGTGGTGTAAACATAATGGAATTTTGTAAAGCATTTAATGCTAAAACCCAGGATGTAGAAAAAGGCTTGCCTTTACCTGTAGTTATAACAGTTTATAGTGATCGAAGCTTCACTTTTATTACTAAAACGCCACCAGCTTCAATTCTTCTTAAGAAGGCAACTGGTTTAAAAAGTGGTAGCAGCAATCCAAATACCAAAAAAGTAGGAACAGTCACTTTGGCTCAGCTAGAAGAAATCGCTAAAATAAAAATGGAAGATTTGAATGCTGCAAATTTAGACGCAGCTATAAAAACAATTGCAGGCAGCGCACGGAGCATGGGCCTCAATGTGGAGGGTTTGTAATGGCTAAGCTATCAAAAAAAGCAAAATTAATTAAGAGTAAAGTTGATAAAACTAAGCAATACTCAATTATAGATGCGGTTAATATTCTAAAGGAAGTTAGAGCTGAAAAATTTAGTGAAGCAATTGACGTAAGTGTTAATTTGGGTATTGATCCAAGGAAATCTGATCAAAATGTGCGTGGTGCAACAGTACTTCCTCATGGTACCGGTAAAACAGTTCGTGTGGCTGTATTTACACAAGGTCCAAGTGCAGATGCTGCAACTGCAGCAGGCGCTGATATTGTAGGCATGGAAGATCTTGCAGAGTTAGTCAAAAAAGGTGAAATGAATTTTGACGTTGTTATTGCATCTCCTGATGCGATGAGAGTTGTTGGTCAATTAGGTCAGATATTAGGCCCAAGAGGATTAATGCCAAACCCTAAAGTTGGCACAGTAACACCAGATGTTGCAACAGCAGTAAAAAATGCTAAATCAGGGCAGGTTCGTTATCGAAATGATAAGGGTGGGATTATTCACTGTACATTAGGAAAAGTATCGTTTGATGCAACTGCAATACAAGAAAATTTGGAAGCATTGCTTTCTGATCTGAGAAAGGCAAAACCATCAGCTGCTAAAGGGATTTATATTAAAAAGATTAGTATTTCATCTACGATGGGCCCAGGTCTATGGATAGATGCAAGTAGCATTACAATTTAAGTAAGAAAAAAACTTTGGGTTGCCGTAAGTGCGGTAGCCGTCAAAGACCGCAGGGGTTGAGAAACTTAATTATCCTGCGCAGGCGGAAGTAAGTACCTTCAAAAGGGAAAGAACCGTTAGGGGCATCCATAAGATGTGTTTTTTTAACGCTGGGTTAAATTACCAGAGAAATACCGGAGCTAAGCTGTGGCACTAAATTTAGATGGCAAAAAAGCTGTCGTTGAAGAAGTAGCGCAATATGCTGCAAAAGCGCATTCTGCGGTTGTTGCTGAATACCGTGGGTTAACAGTTACGGAATTAACCGAACTGCGTAAAACAGCAAGAGAAACTGGCGTATATTTACGTGTAGTTAAGAATACATTGGCAAAACGAGCTGTTGTAGGAACTGAGTTTGAATGCATGCAGGCCGCATTGATTGGTCCATTAATTATTGCATTTTCAATGGAAGATCCTGGTTCTGCAGCACGTTTAATCAGTGATTTTGCTAAAACTCACGACAAGTTAATTACTAAGATTGTTGCAATTGGTGGTACAGCGTTTGATGGATCTGAGCTTGCTCGATTGGCACGATTGCCAACTCGTGATCAAGGTATCAGTATGTTAATGTCAGTTATGAAAGCACCTGTAGAGAAACTTGTGCGTACATTGGCTGCTGTTAAAGACCAAATGCAAGAAGCCGCATAAAAGCAAATTACCCAGTTTAAAATCAAATTATTTTAGAGGAATACACAATGGCAATCTCACAAGCCGATATATTAGACGCGGTTTCAAAAATGACTGTTATGGAAATTGTTGATTTAATTTCAGCAATGGAAGAAAAATTCGGCGTATCTGCAGCAGCAGCAGTCGTGGCAGCTCCTACAGCATCTGCGGCGGTAGCTGAAGAGCAAACTGAGTTTGATGTTATATTGACATCTTTTGGTGATAATAAAGTTGCAGTAATTAAAACAGTACGTGGTATTACTGGTTTAGGCCTAAAAGAAGCTAAGGACGCTGTTGAAGGCGTACCTACCGTTCTGAAAGAAGGCGTACCAAAAGCTGAAGCTGAAGATATTAAAAAGCAGCTTGCTGAAGCGGGCGCAGCTGTCGAAATTAAATAATATAATTTTGATAACATTGAAGAGGCAATACATTTCTGTCTCTATTTAAAGTATGGCTGGCGACTTTGGTCGCCGGCCTTTTACTGCTTGTATTTATACACAGTAGAAATAATTCATTATCAAAAGGTTTGGAAGCGATATGTCCTACTCTTTTACCGAAAAAAAGCGTATTCGAAATAACTTTGGGAAAAGTACTGAAGTACTTGAGGTTCCCTATCTCTTAGCAACACAGATAAATTCCTATGCAGATTTTTTGCAGTCTGGTGTATCTCCAGATAAGCGAACTAGCAATGGTTTACATGCAGCATTCTCAAGTGTTTTCCCCATTGACAGTCATTCTGGTTATGCCGTATTAGAATATGTCAAGTATCGATTAGGAGAGCCAACTTTTGATGTAAGGGAGTGTCAACAACGTGGAGCTACCTATGCTGCTCCGCTTAGAGTACTAGTTCGTTTAGTTATCTACGATAAAGAAACATCTGCAAATGCTAAAGTAGTTAAAGACATACGTGAACAAGAAGTTTATATGGGTGAACTGCCTTTAATGACCGATAATGGTACATTCGTCATTAATGGAACCGAGCGCGTTATAGTTTCTCAATTACATCGTTCTCCAGGTGTATTTTTTGATCACGACAAAGGGAAGACGCACTCATCGGGTAAGTTATTATTCAATGCAAGAGTAATACCTTATCGGGGTTCCTGGCTTGATTTTGAATTTGATCACAAAGATTGTGTATACGTTAGGATAGATCGCCGTAGAAAAATACCGGCAACTATATTGCTCAGAGGATTAGGTTTCGATAATGAAGAAATGATTAAAATCTTCTTTGAAACTAATAGATTTACATTAACGGCTGAAAAATGTCTATTCAACATAGTACCTGAAAGAATGCGAGGTGAAATATCAGCATTTGATATAAAACACAATAATCAGGTTTTAGTTGAGGAAGGAAGACGGATCACTGCTAAGCATATTCGTGAAATGAATAAAGTCGGTTTGACTGAGGTAGAGGTTCCAAGAGATTATCTTGTCGGTAAGATATTAGGTCATAATTTAGTTGATGAATCAACTGGCGAATTGGTAGCCAATGTAAATGATGAAATCACACAAGTCATTATCGATCGTTGTTTAGAAAGTGGTGTTTCTGAAATTAACACTTTGTTTGTGAATGATTTGGACAATGGCCCATACATTAGTAATGCTATGAGGATAGATGCCACAACGAATGCTTTAGAAGCTTTGGTTGAAATCTATCGTATGATGCGACCAGGTGAGCCACCTACAAAAGAATCAGCTGAAAATCTATTTCAAAACTTATTTTTTACAGACGATAGATATGATTTATCAACAGTAGGTAGGATGAAGTTTAATCGTAGATTAGGCCGTGAAAATTCCACAGGATCAGGAACATTAACAAAAGAAGACATAATTGATGTTTTAAAAGAATTAATCTCCATTCGTAATGGAAATGGAACAGTTGATGATATTGATCATCTAGGTAATCGACGGGTACGTTCAGTTGGTGAGATGATCGAAAATCAATTCAGAGTTGGCTTAGTAAGAGTAGAGAGGGCAGTTAAAGAGCGATTAACTCTTGCTGATTCAGAAGGCTTAATGCCACAAGAAATAATAAACGCTAAGCCGGTTTCTGCAGCGGTTAAAGAGTTTTTTGGATCAAGTCAATTATCTCAGTTTATGGATCAAAACAATCCATTATCTCAAGTGACTCATAAGCGAAGGGTCTCAGCTTTAGGACCAGGGGGTTTAGCAAGAGAGCGTGCAGGATTCGAGGTGCGAGATGTGCATGCAACACATTATGGTCGCGTTTGTCCGATTGAAACTCCTGAAGGGCCAAACATTGGGTTAATTAATTCATTATCCGTCTATGCTCGAACTAATGATTATGGTTTCCTGGAAACACCTTATAGAAAAGTAGTTAATGGATATGTAACTGATCAGGTAGATTATTTATCTGCTATAGAAGAGGGTGAATTTGTTATTGCACAGGCGAGTGTCGCAGTTGATGAAACTGGAAAGCTAGTAGAAGGATTAGTGTCTTGTAGGCATAAAGATGAATTTGCACTAGCTATGTCAGACACTGTGCAATATATGGATGTATCATCAAAACAGATTGTTTCAGTTGCGGCTTCAATTATTCCTTTCTTGGAGCATGACGATGCCAATCGTGCTTTGATGGGGTCAAACATGCAGCGTCAGGCGGTACCTACATTAAGAGCTGAAAAGCCATTAGTGGGTACTGGTATGGAGAGAATCGTAGCAAAAGATTCAGGTGTAACGGTTGTTGCTGCGCGTGGCGGTAGCATTGAAGCGGTCGACGCGGCTCGAATTGTTGTGCGTGTAAATGATACCGAAACGGAAACAGGTGCGCCTGGCGTTGATATTTATAATCTCACTAAATATACACGTTCAAATCAAAATACTTGTATCAACCAAAAGCCTCTAGTTAAGCCAGGTGATATTGTAAGTGCTGGTGATATTCTAGCTGATGGTCCTTCGACAGACATGGGTGAGTTAGCTCTCGGTCAAAATATGTTGGTAGCATTTATGCCATGGAATGGTTATAACTTTGAAGATTCCATATTAGTATCTGAGCGAGTTGTTAAAGAAGATCGATTTACTACTATACATATTGAAGAAAAAACATGTGTTGCAAGGGATACAAAACACAGTCCGGAAGAAATAACGGCTGATATTCCGAATGTAAGTGAGGAAGCTCTCTCTAAGCTCGATGCCTCTGGGATAGTATATGTTGGCGCAGAAGTTAAGGGTGGTGATATTTTGGTGGGAAAAGTAACGCCAAAAGGAGAAACTCAATTAACGCCAGAAGAAAAGCTTTTACGTGCAATTTTTGGAGAAAAGGCTGCAGACGTTAAAGATACTTCTTTGCGTGTTCCTGGTAGCATTGAAGGTACAGTTATAGATGTTCAAGTGTTTACTCGTGACGGTGTTAAAAAAGACCAACGAGCCTTGGACATAGAGCAAGAAGAAATTAATCGTTATAGAAAAGATCTTGATGATCAGCTTAAGATTCTTGAAGAGGATATTTTTGCACGTGTGGCTAAACTCCTGCTTGGCAAGGCCGCTCATTCAGGTCCAGGTGGTCTTAAAGCAGGTGTGTTGATATCAGAAGACTACCTTAATGGATTAAGGCATTCTGAATGGTTAAAAATAAAAATGAAAGATGAAGAAATAAATCTTCAGCTTGAAACAGTTATTGGTCAAGTCGATAAACAAAGAAAAGATTTTGATGATAAATTTGAGGTCAAACGTAAAAAAATAACAATGGGCGATGATTTAGCGCCGGGCGTGCTAAAAATGGTCAAGGTATATTTGGCAGTTAAACGTCGAATTCAGCCAGGTGATAAAATGGCTGGACGACATGGAAATAAGGGTGTTATTTCCATGATTAGACCAATTGAAGACATGCCTTATACTGCTGATGGTAATCCTGTTGACATAGTATTGAATCCTTTAGGTGTGCCTTCGCGGATGAATGTTGGCCAAGTATTGGAGACACATTTAGGTTGGGCTGCTAAAGGTTTAGGTATTAAAATCGGGAAAATGCTTGAGGCTAAATACGATCAAGAAAAATCTAAAGTTATAGCAATAAGGGATTATCTCAATAAAATCTATAATAGCAGTGGTCGCAAAGAAAATCTTGATTCATTCTCTGACGAAGAGATTCTTGAAATGGCAAATAATCTAATTGCTGGAGTACCTATGGCGACTCCAGTATTTGATGGTGCTAGTGAAGATGAAATTCGCACGATGTTAAAACTGGCGGATTTACCAGAGCATGGTCAAATTACTCTTTATGACGGTTTAACAGGTGAGCCATTTGAACGAGAAGTAACTGTTGGCTATATGTACATGCTTAAGTTAAATCATTTAGTTGACGATAAGATGCATGCGAGATCAACAGGCCCATATAGTCTAGTTACGCAGCAGCCATTGGGCGGTAAAGCCCAGTTTGGCGGACAAAGATTCGGTGAGATGGAGGTATGGGCTCTTGAGGCTTATGGAGCAGCTTATACATTACAAGAAATGCTAACTGTTAAGTCAGATGATGTAACTGGTAGAACTCGAATGTATAAAAACATAGTCGATGGAGATCATAAAATGGAAGCCGGTATGCCTGAGTCATTTAATGTTCTAATTAAAGAAATCCGATCATTGGCAGTTAACATAGAATTGCAGCGTGAATAGAGCTTGAACTAGAGACTTATAAAGTCAACATTTTACTTTGATGATTTCTAATAATTTATGCGAATTATTAGTTACTTTGTAACAACGAAATGCATCTTTGCTATATTACTTGTGTTATGTAGATGCTAATAATTACTTAGTAAAATGTATAAAATGCGTTTAAGCCTGTTCTGGATTACACCAGAAATTATATAAAGAGGATATGCTCTTGAAAGATCTAATGAATTTTCTAAAACGTCAAGGCCGTGCTGATGATTTCGATGGAATCAGTATTGGTTTAGCATCGCCAGATATGATCCGATCATGGTCTTATGGTGAGGTAAAAAAACCTGAGACTATTAACTATAGAACCTTCAAGCCAGAGCGGGATGGTTTATTTTGTGCAAAAATCTTTGGCCCTGTAAGTGATTATGAATGTCTTTGCGGTAAATATAAGCGACTAAAGCATCGTGGTGTCATATGTGAAAAATGTGGCGTAGAAGTTACTTTATCTAAAGTGCGCCGTGAAAGAATGGGTCATATTGATCTTGCAAGTCCAGTTGCGCATATTTGGTTTTTAAAGTCATTGCCTTCAAGAATAGCATTGCTTTTGGATATGACGCTGCGAGAAATAGAGCGTGTTTTGTATTTTGAATCATTTGTCATTTTAGATCCAGGCATGACGCCCTTAGATAAGGGTCAATTATTGACTGATGATGAGTATCTTGATGCAGTGGAATTACATGGAGATGATTTCGTTGCCAAAATGGGTGCTGAAGCAATCTATGATTTATTAAAAGCCATTGATTTAAAAGAACAAGTTGAAATTCTTCGTGAAGAAATAAATTCAACTAATTCAGAAACTAAAATCAAGAAGTATTCTAAGCGTCTTAAGGTTATGGACGCCCTTTTAAGCTCGAAGAATCGTCCAGAATGGATGATTCTTAAAGTGCTTCCAGTATTGCCACCAGAGTTGCGACCATTGGTTCCTCTGGACGGTGGAAGATTTGCAACATCTGATCTAAATGATTTGTATCGTAGAGTTATCAACCGAAACAATCGATTAAACCGTTTATTGGATCTTAATGCTCCGGACATTATCGTTCGAAATGAAAAGCGTATGTTGCAGGAATCAGTTGATGCCTTATTAGATAATGGCAGGCGTGGTCGTGCTATTACAGGCACTAATAGACGTCCACTTAAATCATTAGCTGATATGATTAAAGGGAAGCAAGGGCGTTTTAGGCAGAATTTGTTAGGTAAGCGTGTTGATTATTCAGGCCGATCAGTGATTGTTGTTGGTCCAACATTGCGACTTCATCAGTGTGGTTTACCAAAGAAAATGGCTCTAGAATTGTTTAAGCCATTTATATTTAGTAAGCTCCAGTTCCGTGGATTAGCAACAACCATTAAAGCAGCAAAAAAAATGGTTGAAAGGGAAGGGCCAGAAGTATGGGATATTCTAGAAGAGGTCATTCGGGAGCATCCGATTTTATTAAATCGTGCACCTACATTACATCGTCTAGGTATCCAAGCATTTGAACCTACCTTAATCGAAGGAAAGGCGATCCAGTTACATCCACTAGTCTGTAGTGCATTTAATGCCGATTTTGATGGCGATCAGATGGCAGTTCATATACCGTTGTCTATCGAAGCGCAATTGGAAGCCAGAACCTTAATGATGGCAACTAATAATATTTTATCTCCAGCAAATGGAGAGCCGGTTATCAATCCGTCTCAGGACGTAGTATTGGGGTTATATTATATTAGTCGTGAAAAAATTAATGCAAAAGGCGATGGTAGTATATTTGTAAGTGTTGGTGAAATTCATAAAGCATTACAAATAAAATCGGTTGAGTTGCAGTCAAAAATACAGTTACGCATTACTGAAAAAGTTATGAATGGCGAAGGCGTAATAGAAGATAAGACACGCAGAGTAGAAACAACCGTTGGTCGTGCATTAATCTGGGAAGTTGTTCCAAATCGTATGCCATATGAATTAGTCAATTGCGATATGACTAAGAAAAATATCTCAAAGTTAATCAACTATAGCTATAGATATCTAGGAAATAAAGATACAGTTGTTTTGGCAGATCAACTAATGTACTTAGGATTTAGATATGCAACCATATCAGGCGTCTCATTTGGTATTGAAGATATGGCTATCCCAGCAAAAAAAGTGGATATCATAAATGCAGCTGATAGGGAAGTTAATGAGATACAAAGTCAGTATGCCTCTGGTTTAGTAACAGATGGTGAGCGGTACAACAAAGTTGTTGATATATGGTCACATGCTAATGATCAAGTTGCTAAAGTTATGATGGATGGATTAGGTGAGGAATCGGTAGTTGATGCTCACGGTAAAAACGTAAAGCAAAAGTCGTTCAACTCGATTTTCATGATGGCAGAGTCTGGTGCTCGTGGTTCTGCAGCACAAATTCGACAATTGGCTGGTATGCGTGGATTAATGGCAAAACCAGATGGTTCTATTATAGAAACACCAATTACTGCAAATTTCCGTGAAGGCTTGGATGTATTGCAATATTTTATTTCAACACACGGTGCAAGAAAAGGTCTTGCTGATACTGCATTAAAAACGGCCAATTCTGGTTACTTAACACGTAGATTAGTTGATGTTGCCCAAGATTTGGTTATTACAGGAAATGATTGCGGTACATCAAGTGGATTGATTATGACGCCAATCATTGAAGGTGGAGATGTAGTAGAGCCATTATCTGAAAGAGTGTTAGGTAGAGTTGCCGTTAATGACATTATGGATGCGGCTGGAGAAAAAATAATAGTCCCAGCTAAAACTTTACTAAACGAGAGCTGGGTATCTATATTAGAAGAGCATAGTATTGATCAGGTATTGGTTCGTTCAATTATTACATGTGAGAACAGGCATGGTGTTTGTGCGGCATGTTATGGACGGGATTTAGGTCGCGGACATTTAGTTAATATTGGTGAAGCAGTTGGAGTTATTGCTGCGCAATCAATCGGTGAGCCAGGAACGCAGTTAACAATGCGTACGTTCCATATTGGTGGTGCAGCTTCAAGGTCTGTAGCAATCAGTAATGTACAGGTCAAATCATCAGGTACTGTTCGATTAAATAATTTAAAGTCAGTAATAAATCGTGAAGATAAGTTGGTGGCCGTATCTAGATCTGGTGAAGTTGGAGTTGTTGATGAATACGGTCGTGAAAGGGAGAGATATAAAATTCCTTATGGAGCAGTGTTGTCTGTGCAAGAAGGATCTAAAATAAATGCTGGCGATATAATTGTTACTTGGGATCCATTTACACATCCTGTTATAACAGAAGTTGATGGAATTGTTGAACTGAAAGATTTTATTGATGGTGTAACTGTCCAAAAACAATCTGATGAAGTTACAGGACTAAGTTCATTGGTAGTAACTGATCCAAAGCAACGTGGTTCGGCAGGAAAGGAATTGCGTCCTATGGTTAAATTATTGGATGAACAAGGAAATACTATTTATTTACCAGGAACAGAAATACCCGCACAATATTTTTTACCCGCTGGTGCTATTGCAGGGATCAAAGATGGTGGTGAGGTTCGAGTTGGTGATGTTTTAGCTAGGATTCCACAGGAATCAAGTAAAACTAGAGATATTACTGGTGGATTACCACGCGTTGCTGATTTATTCGAAGCTCGTAAAACTAAAGATCCAGCAATATTGGCTGAAACAAGTGGAACCATATCTTTTGGTAAGGAAACTAAAGGCAAACAGCGTGTAATAATTACTGATGCGAATGGCGAGCAAGTAGAAACATTGATACCTAAATGGCGTCATATTACTGTTTTTGAAGGTGAATATGTTGAGAAGGGTGAGACTATTGCAGAGGGTGAATTAACGCCACATGATATTCTCAGATTAAGAGGGATCGAAGAATTAGCTAATTATCTTGTTAAAGAAATACAAGATGTGTATCGATTGCAAGGTGTAAAAATCAACGATAAGCATATTGAAGCGATTATTCGCCAAATGTTAAGAAAAGTTGAGATTACTTCTGCTGGCGATACTGATTTTGTAAAAGGTGAGCAAGTTGAGCGAGCTGCGATGAGGGTTGAAAATGACAGAATTGAGTCTGAAGGAAAAATCCCAGCTAGTTATGAGTCCATTTTACTTGGTATTACAAAAGCTTCATTGGCTACTGAGTCGTTCATTTCAGCTGCATCGTTCCAGGAAACCACTAGAGTGCTTACTGATGCGGCGGTCAGAGGTCTAAATGATGGGCTGCAAGGGCTTAAAGAAAACGTAATTGTTGGGCGATTGATTCCTGCAGGTACTGGATTGGCATATCATGAAAATAGAAAAAATCGTTATTTACAGCATCAGGTTGTAGATAATGAAGCAGCAGTAAATGTTGATGCAATGGATGTTGAAGAGGCGCTTAAACAAGCCTTGAATGTATAAGCGGATCTTTACTATTTAAAGAAAATTGAACTTGACCTGATGAGTAATAACAAGTATTATGCTCTGCTCACATAAGCAAAAGTGCTTAGGTCAGGTCTATATAAATATGCTTGTTGTTGTTACTGGTAATAAGTAATTTATAATCTGACAGTTAAATTGTATATCGGAGTAAACAAATATGGCCACGATCAACCAATTAGTTCGAAAGCCACGCGCTAAAAAAGTAGAAAAAAGCAATGTGCCTGCATTAGAGGCATGTCCTCAGCGCAGAGGTGTATGTACGCGAGTATATACAACTACTCCAAAGAAGCCAAATTCAGCGCTTCGAAAGGTTGCGAGGGTGAGGTTAACAAATGGAGCTGAGGTAAGTAGTTACATTGGTGGTGAAGGCCATAATTTACAAGAGCATTCTGTAGTGTTAATCAGAGGTGGTCGTGTAAAGGATTTACCAGGCGTAAGGTATCACGTTGTTCGTGGTAGTTTGGATGCATCAGGTGTGAATAATAGAAAATGCGGTCGCTCCAAATATGGAACAAAAAGACCTAAAAGTTAATGTGAGTTGGTGAGAAATGTCTAGAAGAAGAGTAGCAACAAAAAGAGAGATTATTCCGGATCCAAGATTTGGAAGCGTAATGCTTACTAAATTTATGAATATGATCATGGAAAGTGGTAAGAAATCTGTTGCGGAAGGAATTGTTTATGGTGCTTTGGATGTGATTGAAGGTAAAGGGCACGCTGAGCCACTTGATATTTTATCAAAAGCATTGGAAAACGTTCAGCCAAGGGTTGAGGTTAAATCCCGACGTGTTGGTGGTGCAACCTATCAAGTTCCTGTTGAGGTTAGACCATCTCGTCGAATGGCTTTGGCAATGCGTTGGTTGATTGATGCTTCTCGTAAAAGAAATGAACGCAATATGTCCTCAAAACTTGCTGGTGAGTTAATGGATGCATTTGAAAGCAGAGGGTCTGCCGCCAAGAAGCGAGAAGATACTCATAGAATGGCTGAGGCTAATAAAGCATTTTCTCACTACCGTTGGTAGGATAATTAATTTTAAGTTGTATGGAGGCAGTGCGTAAAACATCGATTGATCGTTACAGAAATATTGGCATCATGGCTCATATTGATGCTGGTAAAACAACGACAACGGAGCGCATTCTATACTACACGGGTGTGTCTCATAAGATTGGTGAGGTGCATGATGGTGCTGCAACAATGGATTGGATGCCACAAGAGCAGGAGCGCGGTATTACGATAACATCCGCTGCAACCACTTGTTTTTGGAGTGGAATGGAAATGCAATATCCTCAGCATCGAATAAATATAATAGATACTCCTGGCCATGTTGATTTCACCATCGAAGTGGAGCGTTCATTACGAGTTTTGGATGGGGCATGTGCCGTTTTTTGTGCCGTCGGTGGAGTTGAGCCACAGTCTGAAACTGTATGGCGTCAAGCGGATAAGTATAAAGTTCCAAGGTTAGTTTTTGTTAATAAGATGGATAGGTTGGGCGCTGATTTTCTGCGTGTTATTGAGCAGATAAAGTCACGTTTGGGTGCTAATCCTGTTCCAATGCAATTGCCTATTGGGTTTGAAGATAGTTTCTCGGGTGTTGTTGATCTTGTAAAGATGAAGGCAATTATTTGGGATGAAAATAATTTGGGAATGACTTTTGTAGAAAAAGAAATCCCGGATGATATGCTAGCTCTTTGCAAGGAATGGAGAGAGTATATGATAGAAATGGCTGCAGAGGCCGATGAAGAATTAATGGAAAAATATCTGGTTGATGGGTATTTGACAAATGAACAAATAAAGCAAGGGATCAGGGCGCAGGCCCTTGCAAATAAAGTTGTTCCAGCATTTTGCGGCTCAGCCTTTAAAAATAAAGGTGTTCAAGCTATGTTGGATGCAATTATAGAATATATGCCTGCTCCAACAGATGTTAAAGCTATTACTGGCTTATTAGAAGATGAAAAAACAGATGCGATTAGGCCTGCTTCAGATGGTGAGCCATTTTCTGCATTAGCATTTAAAATTGCTACTGATCCGTTTGTTGGAGTATTAACTTTTTTTAGAGTCTACTCTGGTGTATTGAACGTTGGTGATACGGTTTATAATTCTGTCAAAAAGAAGAAGGAGCGAATCGGTCGTATTGTTCAAATGCATGCAAATAGCCGAGAAGAGGTTAAATTTGTTTTTGCTGGAGATATTGCGGCAGCGATTGGTTTAAAGGATGTAACTACTGGGGATACTTTATGTGATCCGAAGGATATAATAATCCTTGAGCGCATGGATTTTCCTGAGCCAGTTATATCAATAGCAGTTGAGCCCAGGACAAAGGCTGATCAAGATAAAATGAGCTTGGCTTTAATCAAGTTAGCTCAAGAAGATCCATCTTTTAGGGTTAGTACAGACAGCGAATCTGGTCAGGTTATTATTTCGGGTATGGGTGAGTTACACCTTGAAATAATAATTGATCGAATGAAAAGGGAATTTAATGTTGATGCAAATGTAGGTTCGCCTCAGGTTGCATATAGGGAAACAATTCGTGATGCAGTTGAGCATGAAGTCAAGTTCATAAGACAGTCTGGTGGTAAAGGACAGTATGGGCATGTCTGTTTAAGAATTGAGCCCCAAGAAATTGGGATTGGCTATGAATTTGTAAATGAAGTAGTAGGTGGGGTTATTCCTAAAGAATTTATTCCAGCAGTTGATAAGGGTATACAAGAACAGCTTAAGTGTGGTGTCTTAGCTGGATATCCCATCTTGGATGTAAAGGTTTCTCTTTATGATGGTTCTTATCACGAAGTTGATTCTAATGAGATTGCTTTCAAGATTGCTGGATCTATGTGTTTCAGGGAAGGTGCAAGAAAAGCAAATCCTGTTTTACTTGAGCCTATAATGAAAGTTGAAATCGCTACGCCTGAAGATTATATGGGTGATGTGGTTGGTGATATCAATAGACGTCGTGGCATAATTCAGGGAATGCAAGATACGCCGTCGGGTAAGACAGTTAGCTGCGAAGTGCCGTTATCGGAAATGTTTGGTTATGCAACTGCTTTGCGTTCAGCAACCCAGGGGCGAGCTACATACAGTATGCAGTTTGAAAAATACAATGAAACACCTGCACACGTAGCAGAGTTTATCATTAATAAATCTTCATAAAATTGAATAATATATAAGGGTATTTAGTCATGGCCAAAGAAAAGTTTTCACGTAATAAGCCCCACGTCAACGTAGGCACAATTGGTCATGTTGACCACGGTAAGACAACGCTAACAGCGGCATTAACAATAGTCATGGCAAAGTTGCACGGTGGTGCGGTAAAAGCAT
>CAIVQX010000099.1 GCA_903908165.1 uncultured Methylococcaceae bacterium
ATAGATCAGCGTGATCAAATTAACTACAATAAAAAAATAATCGCCATTGCCGAGCAATATAAAATTGATGAAATAATTATTGCTCTAGATGATAGGGCAATGGAATTGCCGATTGATGAGCTTTTGGACTGTAAGATGTCAGGATTGACAATTGTTGATATTGTTGAGTTTTATGAGCGAGAACAAGGCATTATTTCACTTGATGATGTAAATTCAAGCTGGCTAATTTCCTGTGATGGGTTTGCACAGGGAGATTATCGCTCAATAGAAAAAAGATTTTTTGATTTGTTTGCAAGCTTTGCATTGTTGGCGGTCGCTTGGCCAATTATGTTGCTTACTATGCTAGTTATTTTTTTGGAGAGTGGTTTTAAGGGATCAATCTTTTATCGACAAGAACGTGTGGGTGAAAAAAATAAGAGATTTGAAGTATTAAAATTTAGAAGCATGAAAGTTGATGCTGAAAGCAATGGTGCTCAGTGGGCACAGAAAAATGATAATCGTGTCACCAGAGTAGGAAAGATAATTCGGAAATGTCGTATAGATGAATTACCGCAAATATTTAATGTTTTGAAAGGCGAAATGAGCTTTGTAGGGCCACGCCCTGAAAGACCCGAATTTGTTGAAGGGTTTAATGAGCGAATACCTTATTACTGTGAAAGGCATAGGGTTAAACCCGGAATTACCGGCTGGGCTCAGTTATGCTACCCTTATGGTGCAAACGAAAGTGATACTATCCAAAAATTACAGTATGACTTGTATTATGTGAAGAACTACAGCTTATTTTTAGACTTCTCTATTATGATAAATACAGTAGAGGTTATATTGTGGGGAAAAGGAGCAAGATAAAGGTTTAATTAGTTTTATCCCTGCGATTTAAATTTAAAAGTTTTTTGTTAAGGATTTAAGGTTAATGAATAGTTTAAAAACCGAGTTCTGGCATTTATACGTCAATAGGCATGCTCAACTCTACGTACTGAAGTGCAGGAATATTTAAAGTACGAGCCATGTTCTGATCATAGCTATGAAGCCAAATAAATGGCCATTTTATGTAGGGTGGAAGACCCTGTTCGGCACCATTACGTAAGTCTTCGTGTGCCGAGTAGAAAACAATATCTGATTGTGTTTTCCACCAGTTCTTTTCCTGTCCATATTTCTCAACAGCATCTAGTGAAATTAATTCGGCAAACCCAAATGAAGCACTGACTAAATGAATGTCATTTGGATAATCTATAACTCGCAATCTGTCATTTTCTGCAACCCGAGGAGTATTTGTACAACAAAATTCGACTATAACAGTTGGTTGATAAACTATAGAAGTAAGTTGAATTTGCCGTAGCAGTGCATTAGGGGCTATTTCAAATTTTGTTGGGAAGGAAAGATGTTGGAAAAATATAGCAGGACGAGCTTGGTAATGTAAATCTTTACGGGTACTAACTACTTCCGATAATATCGGTGTTAGTAAGGCTATACGTTGTGCCTTATTCATTAGATAGCGGTCGCCAATAATCCAGGAGACCATTATTAACAAAACCCCGAGTGAAATTAATATGGATACATAGCTGCCATCTGGGATTTTGGTGACAGTGGCTGCGAGAAATAAGAAGTCTAATGGAATTGCAAAACAGCAAAAAATGACAACCATCCAAGACCAATTCCATATGTAATAAACCAAAAATGTAAAAGCTATACTGGTTAGAAACATTGTCGCAGCAACTGCAAAGCCGTAAGCAGAAGCTAGATTTTCAGAGGATTCGAAGCCCAAAACTAACGCTATTGAACAGAGAGTCAGTAGGATATTGAGTTTAGGAATATAAATTTGTCCTTGTAAATCCTTTGAAGTATGTTTAATGAGTAAGCGTGGGAGATAGTTTAAATGAATTGCTTGGCTGGTAATTGTGAAAATGCCCGATATTATTGCTTGGCTTGCAATGATGCCTGCTAGAGTGCCAAGAACGACCATAGGAATTAGCCATGCGATTGGAACTATGTCAAAAAAGGGATCAATGTTTTGGCCTGAAGTGAAATGTGCATTCAGTAAATAAGCACCTTGCCCAAAATAGTTTAACATCAGGGCTAATAGGGCAACACCGTACCAAGCCAGCTTAATCGGTTTTCTACCAAAATGCCCCATGTCTGCATAGATTGCCTCTGCTCCAGTGATTGCTAAGATAACACAGCCCATTAACTCAAGAGACTGCAACCAACCCAGCTCTATGATTAAGCGTAAAGCGTGATGAGGAGAGAATGCTTGAAGAATTTGCGGTGCTTTTAAAATTTGATTGAATCCCAATGCAGCAATCACTGAGAACCACACTAACATAACTGGCCCAAATAGCCCTCCTAGAATTGAGGTGCCAAAGCGCTGTATTGAAAACAAGCCGATAATTATGAGTAAGGTACTTAAAACGATCCATTCGTTTATATTATGAAAGCTAACTTTTAGTCCTTCTAACGCAGACATGATTGAGAGTGCTGGTGTAATAAGACCATCGGCAAAAAGTAAAGCAGCTGCACAAAGGGCAATACCAGTAAGCACTGATAACATCCAGGTTTTTGATATTCTATCGGAAGACTTAAGTAATTGGAAGATAGCAAAAATACCACCCTCTCCATCATTGTCTGCGCGGGTGATGAAAAGCATGTATTTGATACTCACTACAATTATCAGTGACCAGAAAATGAGGGAAACTACACCGAGAATGTTTGGCCCTATCACAGGTAGGCTAGTTGCATTAAAACAAACAGCGAGTGCATACATTGGGCTGGTGCCAATATCACCGAAGACTACTCCAAGGGCGCCTAGAGAAAGAATTAATGTTTGGTAAGGTGATTGAGTTTGTTCTGATTCGTGTTGCATCTTAATTAAAATCT
Organism: uncultured Methylococcaceae bacterium; assembly: GCA_903908165.1. Taxonomy (GTDB): domain Bacteria; phylum Pseudomonadota; class Gammaproteobacteria; order Methylococcales; family Methylomonadaceae; genus Methylobacter_C. Next base: position 2,872 of record CAIVQX010000099.1, read on the forward strand.
TATTTGATAGTTGTTGCCATTTTTAGTGTTAAATGTATTGATAAGATCTTAAATTGGCGAGTTTTTTGTTTAAACGATTAAAAAATAGGGAGGTGATTTGGGCAAAATAATTAGGAATCGTCAACTTTATCAGCGAGTGTTGTTAGCTGTTTAATTAAAGCCGTTAAGTCCTCATTATTTTCACTACGGATGGTAGCATGTGCCACCTTTCTACCTTTGCGAGGTGCTTTGTTATAAAGATGAAGGTGTGAATTGGGAATGGTTAATAATTCTTCGGTAATAGGAAGACCACCAATAAAATTAATCATTGCTGTTTTACTAACTGCAGTTGTTGATCCTAAAGGAAGGTCTAGAATGGCTCGTAAATGATTTTCAAATTGGCTGGTTTCTGCCCCTTCAATCGTCCAATGTCCGGAATTATGTACGCGTGGTGCAAACTCATTAGCAATTAATTGTCCATTTACTTCAAATAACTCAAGTGCCAAGACCCCAACATAATCAAGTGCTTCCATTAAGCGGGAGACATATGTTTCAGATTGTGCTTGCATTGGGTCATTGTTACAGCTTTTTGCAACCCGAAGAATTCCCCCGCGATGACTGTTTTCTGACAGGGGATAAAAAGCGATGGCGCCAGAAACATTTCGCGCGGCGATGATAGATATTTCTCGGGTAAAAGGAACAAAGGCTTCTAGAACCCCTGGAGCACCCTCTAATTGTTCCCAAGCAGGTTTTAAATCATCAATTGATTTTAGTAAAGATTGGCCTTTTCCATCATAACCTAAAGTACAGCTTTTTAATATAGCTGGCCAGCCAATAAATGACATAGCTTGTTCTAGGCTTTCAAAACTGTTAATTGGGGCATAAGCAGCAGTTGGGATATTAATGCTGTGAAAAAAAGCCTTTTCTATTAATCTGTCCTGTGCCACAGCTAGCGCTTTGGGTGAAGGATGCACCTGGGTATGTGATGCCAGAAATTCAGCAACATCAGAGGGTACATTTTCAAATTCGTAAGTGACCACATCGGCTCGTTCTGCAAGCTCAGCGAGTAAACGAGGGTCGTTATAATCACCATGCAAATGCTCTCCCAAGCTATTCGCACAAGCATCAGCGGAGGGATCGAGAAAAATGAAATCAAGACCTAAAGGATAACCTGCTAAAGCAATCATTCTTGCAAGTTGACCAGCCCCCAGTACACCAACAATCATAAAATTTTCTCGCGTGGATCGGAATTAGCAAGAACTGATTCAGTTTGCTCGTTTCTAAAGCTATTTAAAGCGTTACGATATTGATTATGTTTATTACTGATGATAGCTGCAGCCAATAAAGCAGCATTAATTGCACCCGCTTTACCAATAGCAAGTGTGCCAACCGGAATACCTGCGGGCATTTGTACAATGGACAGTAAGGAGTCCATGCCATTAAGTGCTTTAGATTGAACTGGTACGCCTAACACAGGTAGCACAGTTTTTGCAGCAGTCATCCCAGGCAAATGTGCTGCACCACCGGCACCTGCAATGATTACCTCTAAGCCTTTAGATTCTGCAGTTTCAGCGTATTGAAAAAGCTTGTCAGGGGTTCTGTGTGCAGACACCACTTCAACTTGATGAGGTATACCCAAGCGTTCTAGTGTTTCAGCTGCAAAATGCATGGTTTCCCAGTCGGAAGTTGAGCCCATTATGATGCCAACCAGTGCGTTCATGTAAGACTCCTAAACCGGGAAACGTTCAATCTAGGTAATTTGAATGGTGCGTAGTTTCGCATAAATGGTTTAATATTTTTTCTAAAGGTGCAGTTAAAAACACAATTCATATAATATCTTCATTAAGATATTATATCGGTAACAATAATGTTAACGTTAATTAAATTGTGGCTGATTGTTTTTAGTGATCAGAAGATAACTAGAATGAGTTTTAATAAAGTGATAGAGTTATAAGTTATTTAGTGACATATTCAAAGCTTCTTGTTTACTTTTGATATTTTAACATTCGCGGTGTAAATCATGAAAACACATACAGTTATAACACATTCTTTATTAGTGGTTTTTATCAGCATTATTACAGCTTTATTTGTGGTTGGTTGTTCAGATGATGAAGAAAAAAAGCTACCTGCTAAAACCATTTTTAATCCTTTTGATCATACTCATGATGTTCCCGTGACAGATGTTCAAAAGCATAAATTTGAACATGATTTTGCAGAACAATGTGTTGCAAGGGAATTGAAGAACTCAGTTAATATAGAAGAAGATAAAGAAAGATTCTCTAAATCTTGCTTATGTGTAGCAAATTATATGCTGAAAGACTTAACGGATGAGGAAGTTGAAAAATTTCTTTCTGAGCACGAAAATCCTCGGTCATTGCAAATCAAGTATAACTCTGCCGCTTATCATTGTGGACAACAGCAACAAGTAGTTAAGGGCTTTAAAGCTTTCCAGCCGCCTCCAGTTAAGGAAGAAGGGTTTTTTAGTAAGTTTTTTTAAAGGTATCAGAAGATCTTTTTGGTTTGTTGATTTAAACCAAATTAATGATCGTTTTTTCGACTAATTCTTTTAAGATTTGTAAGCCACCAGAGACCACTATTTCCGAGTTAGGATGATTTGATTCTTTAGCTACTTGATTTAAACATTCTTTCACCAGTAGTGGTCTATTTTGTTCCTGAATTATTTCGAGCAGTCGATAGGTAATGGGCGTGATTTCAATAAAATTAACATTATCATCTTTGTCACGGTACACGATCAAAAATGTAGGTAAATCAGGGGCTTCGTCAGGTAAAAAGCTTGGGCCTATTTTATGAACGGGGTATTGATAGGCGAGCAGCCAAGCAAGTGGTGATAAGGTAACGCTTGCATTAAGGAGGTTAAAGCTATCTAAGTTATAAATTGTTGGGTCATGTTTGGCGATTGACAAGGCCATTTCTACCCATTCGTAGTGAGCAAGTTCAAGTATGAAAGGAAAATCTTTTGAGCAGTCACGTTCGTTGTTTAAATAATGTAGAAATTCTTCAGGCACTTTTGAGAAATGCGGGGATTTGCATGAATGTTTCAAGAAAAAATCCTGAACCATATCTAACCAATTAGTATCACTTAGTATTTTTCTAAGTACTGGAAAGTTACCTGATAAAAATCCTTCGATATTATTAAAAAACAACTCTCTATACATCAACATGCGTTGCAGACTAGTGTCGGCAGGTGGTGGGTTGTTCTGAGGGTCTCTTATATAAGCGGAAAATGCCTCTTGTGTGGACTTAAAGTTAATATTTCTAGAAGGTCTAAGCATAACGTTTTTCTTTTTGCGTTCCCCATGAATTTTGTATATCTATAATGTTATTCACCTCTTTTAATAACTCAGGTACGGCTGGAATATTAAAGTCCCTCTCAAGTAGGGTAGGAAAGACACCATAAAGCTCATAAGCCTTAGTTAACAAGTCCCATACAGGATCGATAATATCAGCGCCATGTGTATCGACTAGAAAATCTTCAGCTTCTACATAATGGCCTGCAATATGGGCATAGGCAATGCGGTGCGAGGGTATGGCTCTTAAAAATCGTTCAGCATCGTAATTATGATTAATGCTGTTGACATAAATATTATTAATATCAATTAATACGTCACAATCGGCTTCTTCTATAACAGCATTAAAAAAGTCTATCTCTGCCATTTCTTGACCTGGGGCAGCATAATAGGATACATTTTCGATAGCTATTTTTTGTTCCAAAATATCTTGCACTTTTTTGATGCGTCCAGCGACATGGGTAATTGCTTCCGAGGTAAAGGGAATAGGCATCAAATCATATAAATGACCACCATGACTACAATAACTCAAGTGTTCGCTGTATAACTTAATTTGATGTTCTGCCATAAAATTTTTGATTTCACGGATAAATGGTTCATCCAGTGGATCAGTGCTACCTATTGACAAAGATAAGCCATGACAAACAAAATCAAAACGTTCTGTCATTGCTCGTAGTGCTTTTCCGAATTTACCGCCAATCGTGATCCAATTTTCTGGGGCAACTTCATAAAAACCAATTTCTTTTGGTGGGGACTCAAGCAGTTGATTTAAAATGGGTCTCCTAAGCCCTAAACCAGCACCATGAATCAAATATTGGGTTGTGTCCATAAGAACACCTTTTGAGTTATTGAGGAAGGATTGGAGGGCAAATAGGCTTACCCTCCCTTGCACTAACTATACTGTTTAATACGAAAATTATTTTTATTTAGTTGGTTTTTGAGAGCCACAGGCGCCTTCTTTGCCTTTCATTGATTCGCCTTTCATCATTTCGCCACAAGCACCTTCTTTACCTTTCATCATGGCGCCGCAGGCTGCTTCCATACCAGGTTTCATCTTACCATCTTTCATCATGTCACCACATGAGCCTTCGGTAGTTTTAGTTGCTGCTGGAGTGCTACCATGATTTTTAGCGCTCGCACAGGCGCCTTCAGGTGTTTTTGGTTTAGCCATATTCATGGAGGCGCCACAAGCCATCTCTGCTGCTTTGCTGGCTTCAGCAACTTGCATGTAACCACTGGAAAGTTCAGTCATACCAAATGGGTTAGCTTCTGCATTGGCTGCAGTTACTGTGAATGTTGAAATTAAAGCGGCTCCCATAGCAGCAGCTATAGGTGTTTTGTTGATTTTATTCATGTTGACTCCCAAATGTTATTATAAATATTCGATAGATAAAGCGTATCGAATGAAACTATGATACCAAAGACCTATGAATAAAGATTAAATATCCTATTATTCATAAGGAGTAATTTCATAAATATAATAAGACCTTTCATGAAATTTGCGATATAAACTTAGGATAATTGTGTAATTGCAAATTATTTCTGAGATAAAGTTTGTAGTTATAGTAAAAAAATTTTTACATATAATGATTAACTTGATTTCTCCTGAAACTCACACAAGTCTTCAATAATGCAATGTTGGCATTTTGGTTTTCTAGCAATACAAGTATACCGCCCATGCAAGATTAGTAAATGGTGGGCATCTTTTTTATATTGATTGGAAACCCACTTATCGAGTTTATGCTCTACTTCCAAAACATTATTGCCAGGGGCAATCTTGGTTCGGTTTGAAACCCTGAATATATGAGTATCCACAGCAATAGTTGCTTGTCCGAAGGCAGTATTGAGAATGACATTCGCAGTTTTTCTGCCAACCCCAGCGAGCGCCTCTAATTCAAAACGATTATTCGGTACGACACCTGCATGTTTATCCAGAAGTCGTTCACAAAGTTTAATAATATTTTCACTCTTTGTGTTGTACAAGCCAATAGTTTTTACATATTTTTTTAAGCCCTCTATTCCTAGATCTAATATAGCCTGAGGGGTATTAGCAATTGCAAATAAATGGTGGGTTGCTTTATTTACGCCTTTGTCCGTTGCTTGTGCTGATAAGACAACAGCAATCAACAACTCAAAGGGGCTACTATAATTCAGTTCTGTAGTTGGCGCAGGCATAGCTAAAGATAGCCTTTCAAAAATAGCCTGACGTTTTTTCTGATTCATAGTTAGTCGTTGGTACGTGTCATAAACTGCCATTATGCCAAATATATTATTAATCTGGGTATCAGCTAATAAATTCAGTAGGGATACTAGATGGATTTATAGTCTTCAGTGGTTGTGTCTTACTAAATAATATTCACCATCTATAATTGATAACTATACAAACAAAATAGAAAAATTTATTTAGTCAGGGGTCAATAGCATGAATAGTGATTGTTCAAATGACAGGTGGCGGGAATCAGATAGTGGTATAGAAACACAAAATAGATACTTTTTGTGGCTTGTTGGGATCCTATTGGGAATTGTATTTGCGCCAACCTGTATCTGGCTTTGGGAGCGCTGGACAATGAGTGTGTGGCAAAATGGTCATGGAGTTCTTGTGGCTGGGCTGGTCATATATCTAGTTTGGAGTGAATTGCAGAAGTTGAGATGTCTGCCTCTCAGCTCAAATCCATGGGGATTTGTCGTATTAATTCCCGCTTTGTTGCTTTTAATGGTAGATGCCGGCATTCACTCTCAGTTAATTTCTGGAATAGCGATGTTTTTATCATTACCAGGTCTTGCTTTACTGTTTTTAGGGGCTGAAAGAACAAAAACTATTCTGTTTCCACTGATAATAGTATTTTTAACATTACCCATTCCCTTGGTATTTACTGAATCGATACATTTAGTGCTTCGACATATCGCTACAAAAAGTGTTGCTTGGTTGTTGAATTTATTTGGAGTGCCGGTTTATTCAACGGGAACTCTACTCGAGGTTGAAGGGGGTTCCCTAGTCGTTGCTGATGCATGTAGCGGTTTTGCTACGCTTTATGCAGCAATAACTATTGCAATTTTGACAGCGTATTTTTGTAACTCTATACAACGAAGAATATTGATATTACTTATAGCGGGGCCACTGGCTATTGGAGTTAATATTTTGAGAGTGTTATTGCTTATTTTATTGGTTAACAGGTTTGGTTTGGATGTCTTAGCAACTGCTGCGCATGAAATATCAGGGTTGCTGACTTTCATGATTGCATTGCCGATCATTTTCTTTATGGGACAAAATCATGTTACTGATATAAAAGTACGTGAGAATCAAAGATGATTTCTTCTCGTTATGCAGTATGGGTCACAGTTATCCTGATGATCGCATTGATACCAATCGTTACCCATAGTTACCTCAATCTTAAAGAAGATGACGGCCTATCAGTTAAAAAGATTAATTTTGTATTAACTGATTATGAATCGATGCCTACAAATCGTATGCCAGGATGGGGTAAAGACACTTTTGGTTGTGAAGATTGGATTGAAAGAACCTACAGCGATGTGGCAGGTAAAAAATTTCGTTTGTTTGTGGGGCGATCTTTCGACCATAAGCGTCTTTATCACCACCCTGAACTGGCTTTATCTTATGGCAAAGATCTAAGAGATGAAAGCGTTGTATGGTTTGCTGGGCAAGATAAAATTCCTGTAAAGTTATTAAAAAACGAAACAGGATCATCTATGGTGGCTATTGTATTGTTGTACGATGGAAAGTTTATCGAAAATCCGATTTTGTACCAGATTAAGAACGCGTTACAGGAATTGATGGGTGCTAAAAAGCCAATGACATTGTTTTATATGGTAGATGATAATAATGAACAAAAAGGGATACCATTTATTCAAACTTCGGGAGGGATATTGTTAAATAAAGCAATTATGGATTTTATGTCGCAACAACATTAAGGAGGAAATTATTACGATAGCGTGCAGTTGATACCCGATATTTACTAAAAGATTATGGATATAATTTTTTTGCAAATATCGGTGTTTTTGGCTTGATCTAGTTGTTATTGGGCTTTAAAAACGAGTGTTTACTTGTAATAAATAACTAGGATGGCAATCAAAGTTAACACTAATCCCGCTGA
>CAIVQX010000100.1 GCA_903908165.1 uncultured Methylococcaceae bacterium
AAATATGCAAGGTTATGAGCGTGATCCACGTTCATTAGCTAAACGTGCAGAGAGTTATTTACAATCTACCGGCATCGCTGACACAGCTTTCTTTGGTCCAGAAAATGAATTCTTCATCTTTGATGATATTCGTTGGGGCACCGATATGAGTGGTTCATTCTACAAAGTTGATTCCGAAGAAGCGGGCTGGAACTCAGAAAAAGTTTATCCTGATGGCAACACAGGACATCGTCCAGGTGTTAAAGGTGGTTATTTTCCTGTGCCTCCAGTTGACTCATTCCAAGACATGCGTTCTGCAATGTGCTTGACTTTAGAAGAGATGGGTCAAACAACTGAAGTTCATCACCATGAAGTTGCAACGGCGGGTCAATGCGAAATCGGTGTAAAATTCAACACCTTAGTTAAAAAAGCAGATGAAGTATTAGAGTTAAAGTACGTCGTGGCTAATATTGCTCATGCTTACGGCAAAACAGCAACTTTTATGCCTAAGCCTTTAGTTGGTGACAACGGTAGCGGTATGCACGTTCATCAATCATTAGCTAAAAATGGTGTTAACTTGTTTACAGGTGATTTGTACGGTGGTTTGTCTGAAACTGCACTGTATTATATCGGCGGTATTATCAAACATGCTAGAGCACTTAATGCTTTCACCAATGCCTCAACTAACAGCTACAAACGTTTAGTTCCAGGTTTTGAAGCACCTGTTATGTTGGCTTACTCAGCACGTAACCGTTCAGCGTCTATTCGTATTCCTTTTGTTAACAATCCAAAAGGTCGTCGTATTGAAGTACGTTTCCCTGATTCAACTGCAAACCCTTACTTGGCATTCTCTGCAATGTTGATGGCTGGTTTGGATGGTATTCAAAACAAAATTCATCCTGGTGACGCTATGGATAAAGATTTGTACGACTTACCAGCAGAAGAAGCTAACAACATCCCACAAGTATGTCATTCATTTGACCAAGCGCTAGAAGCATTGGACAAAGATCGTGAATTCTTGAAACGTGGCGGTGTATTTACTGATGATGTGATTGACGGTTATATCGAATTGAAAATGCAAGAAGTTACTCGTATTCGTATGAGTACACATCCAGTTGAATATGATATGTATTACAGCTTGTAAGATGTAGATCTGTTTTTTACAGATACTAGATTGATAAAAAACCCCGCAAGCCAAAAGCTTAGCGGGGTTTTCTATGTTTGGACCTACCAGAGTTATTAAGATTAATCCTGCAAATAGGGGTTTATAACCGACTGGAAATGATGCTTCAATGTTAAGTGAGATAGGTAGTAAATAATACGTTTTGGTCATTTTGACCGTGCTATGTTTAATGGGTGAACAATTAATGACTCCTCCTGATCTATCCAATTCTTTAGAAGAAGCACTAGGCAGAGATCCTATTGAGTTTCCTTTTGGTTTTTATATTGAAGACGATCACAAGAATAGTCCGGGTGGGAGTTTTTTCTGGTTTAAGACGGAAAAAGATCAGCAATATGCGATACAAAATGACCTGATAGATATGTTTTCGGAAGGGTCTATTGATGACATAAAGGCTGTTAAAGCAGAAATTGCCGCTATTATCGAACAATCTATGTCAAATTCTGATGATGACTTATTGAATAATTTAAATATGTTTCTAAGGGGGATCGAATTGAGGCTGCAGTTTATCGGGTCTTTTGAAGATCTTTGTAAAAATAAAAATGAATGGTCAAAATATTTTCGTGAAGCCTATCGTGAAGAGTGCTTTGACGATATAGAAGATGTT